>JABAZV010000014.1:66601-73721 GCA_018608435.1 Patescibacteria group bacterium
GGCGCGCTTTTTTATTTTGACTGAAACATGGTTAAGGCAAGAGAATGGGCAGAAGGAAGCCGAGGCTTCCTTCTGCCCATTCTTCCACAACCTCCATTCTTCTAATGCCCAGCCAAGTGTTTTTCGTGTTTGCGTATGTGATACAATTTTTGTGTATGGAAGAATTGTTTCTTGAATTGTGGAAGTATTTTATGCCTATCTTAATAGCAGCAGTTGTTGGTGGACTGATTGGTATTGAGCGTGAATATCACGATAAAAGTGCCGGCTTTAGAACCATGATTTTGATTGCAGTTGGATCATCACTATTTACTTTGCTCTCAGGAGCACTGGATGTTGACAGTCAGCGCATCGCAGCAGCTGTGGTGAGCGGTATTGGTTTCTTGGGTGCTGGTGTGATTATGAAAGATGGAGCAAATATTGGTGGCATAACTACAGCGGCAACAATCTGGCTAGTGGCTGCGCTTGGTATGGCTTCAGCCACAGGAATGTATTCTCTGGTTATCGCTGTAACAGCTTTGTCTCTCATCGTGCTTTGGTTGTTGCCTCCCTTTGAGCGCTGGATTGATCGTTTGCATGAGTTTGTCGAAATAAAAATAACTATTAAGAATACCGACAAAGCAGAAGATAACATTCTTGATATATTTGAAGAATGCAACATTAAAGTGGCAGAAATAAACCGCTCCCGCGATTCATCGTCTGAGCGTAATTTACGTATTAAAGCTAAAATGAACACAGGCAAAAGACGTGCTCTTGGTGAAATACTCGTAGTAGAAAAAGGAGTGATTGCTTTTAAAGCATAGTTTGTGATCAGCTCTTTGTATCATGCATGATACATTAAATTTCAAGCACTCGCGTGTGGTTGTCATCTCGAGTATACTGTTTGCATTATGAGTGATGCAGTACAGCAGATTAAAGACAAGTTGAGTATTCTCGACGTTGTTTCTCCTTACGTTGAGCTACATAAAGCAGGAAAGAACTTCAAGGGAAAGTCTCCTTTCTCTACCGAAAAAACTCCCTCTTTCTATGTTTCGCCCGACCGCGGAATGTATTATTGTTTTTCGACTACTCAAGGTGGTGATATTTTTACTTTCATTCAAGCCATGGAAGGCGTTGATTTTAAAGAGTCTCTTAATATATTGGCGCAAAAAGCGGGTGTTGAACTGGTGGCAGAAGACCCGAAGAAAAAAACCGAGCGCGAGCGTTTGTACACAGTGATCGAAAGCGCGACAACTTTTTATGAAGAAAAACTGCAACGCGAACCAGAAGCTTTAGCGTATCTAGAAAGGCGAGCGGTAAAACCAGAAACCATCGCAAAGTGGCGAATAGGCTACGCTCCTGGTCCGCCCAAGCACGGCTGGCGTGAAAGTAAAGATGAACTCGAAGCAAAAAACTTTACTAGAGATGAATTGCTAAAAGCCGGAATAATTAAAGAAGCCAACAGCGGCAAAGAGCCGTTCGATGTGTTTCGTGATCGTGTTATGTTTCCAATGGCTGAGCCAAGCGGTAAAACAGTAGCGTTTTCTGGCCGCATACTTCATCCAGATGAAAAAGCACCCAAGTATGTAAATTCACCAGAGACACTTTTGTACAAAAAATCAGATTTGTTATTTGGCTACGATAAAGCGAAACAAGGAATTAGAACAATAGATTTTTCATTAATTGTTGAAGGTCAATTTGATGTTGTCATGTGTCATCAGGCTGGTTACAGCAACACCGTGGCTGTCTCTGGGACAGCGCTCACGCTGCATCATGTGCAGTTGTTGGAACGTCTATCAGATAAGGTTGTCTTAGCGTTAGACGCCGATAGAGCGGGTATTAACGCTATGAAAAAAGCAGCTGATGTAATGCTCAGACGCGGACTAGATGTAAAAGTAGCAGAAATGCCTCTAGGCAAAGATCCAGCAGACATAATCGCTAAAGATCCGTTGGAATTTAAAAAAGTGATTGGTTCTTCAGTGCATGTGATTGAATTTTTGTTGCATGTTTTAAAACGAGAAGAAAAAGACGAACGAACTTTAAAGCGAAAGAGCAGAGAAGATATTTTGCCGTTTATTTTGCTGCTGCCAGACAGGATTGATCAAGAACATTTTGTCGGTAAAGTTGCTGAGAGTATAGGTACAACTACAGATGCTGTGCGATTTGAGCTTGGTCGTTTACGCGAACAGGCAAGCGAAGCGGGTAGCGGCATGGCAAAAGAGAATAATGTTGCTCCTGCAACCAGTGCAAACTCGTTACCAAAAAAGAGCGCTGCTGATTTGATACACAAAAATTATTCATATCTCAAAGCAGTATTAGTTATTATCGATGCACCTTGGAAGTCAGATTTAAAGCTGGCTTTAGATGATGTGACTATTAATACAAAACTTGATGAAATTGAAGCTACTGAGCTTTCAGAACTTACTTTCTTGCTGGAGCAGCAGTTTGCCGATTTGTCGCCACTGTTAACAGCAGAAGAAATTGTTTCAAAATTAAATCACTTGAAAAAAGCGATAATAAGACAAGATCTTTCAGAGCACCGCAATGCTTTGGGTGATGAAGAGGTGTCGAATGACGAGGAAAAATTAATGACTGTATTGAAACAAATTCAAATTTTGGAGACCCAGCTAAGAGAACCAGCGTACTTCGTGGAGGATTTTTTGAAACCAGAAGATGATGTTGCTTTGAATAAAGCTAAGAGCAAAAAGTTAAATAAACCCAGTGTTAAAATTAAAGATGAGCAAAAACCAGAGATTGTCAATGACGATAGCAACAGCCGTTCTACTGCCATGCCAGAAGAAGATGATCCTTTTTAAATAGCATTGCAAATAAACAACCATAAACAACTTATGTTAGCTAGACATTTTGTATTTTTTCTGTATAGTGGGAAACGTTATGGCTACAAAACAGGCCTCAAAAAAAGACAAGGTGAATACTAAGGACAAAGAAGTAGTCCAAAGTAATTCCAGCAAAACAGCCAAAAAAGCTGTTCCATCAAAAAAAACGACCAAAAAAACGGCGCCAAAAGAAACCGCCTCGGTCACAACCAAAACACAAGCTGCTAAAAAAATAGCAACCAAGAAGACAGTTAAAAAAACCACTACAAAGAAGCCTGCCGCTAAAACGGAGGCTAAATCTGTTGCTAAAGAAGAAAAAGAAACGGTCAAAAAAGTAGATGAAAAGCCAGTAGCAAAAAAGCTTACTCGCCACGAAAAGTTGCTCAAAGCTCGAGCGGCCAGTCTTATGCAGCTCGGAAAAGAAAGAGGTTATGTCACCTACGATGAAGTTATGCGTGCTTTTCCTGAGATAGAAAAGGATGTTGATTATCTTGATCAATTGTACGAGCAATTCTCAATTGCGGCGATTGATGTGTTACAAAGTGGTGGAATGTTGGGGGATGATCCCAGTCTTGAAGTCATCGCTAAGAAGAATAGCTTCAAACGTAGTGACTCTGGTGGTTACGACTCTATCCAGATGTACTTGCGTGAAATCGGTCAGTACGCTTTGCTGACTGCGCACGAAGAGCGTGTGCTTGCAAAAAGAATTCTCGAAGGTGATGATGAAGCTCGTAACTTGCTAGCGCGAGCAAACCTGCGTCTGGTTGTTTCGATTGCCAAAAAATACGTCGGACGTTCACCAGACTTAACTCTCTTGGACTTGATTCAAGAAGGAAACCTCGGTTTGTTTAAAGCGGTAGATAAATTTGACTTCACAAAAGGATTTAAGTTTTCTACTTATGCGACTTGGTGGATCAGACAAGCGATCACCCGAGCTTTGGCTGATCAGTCACGTACTATTCGTATTCCGGTGCACATGGTTGAAACTATGGCTAAGTACAAACAAGTGTCGCGGCGCTTGTCGCAAGATCTTGGTCGTGATCCAATGCCAGAAGAGATTGCTACTGAAATGGGTCTAGAGGTTGAGAAGGTTTATCAAATCGAGAAGATTTCTCAGGATACAATTTCACTTGAGCTTCCCGTAGGTGACGATGATGATCGTTCTCGTTTGTCTGACTTCATTTCAGACGACAAAATAACTTCACCAGATCAAGAAGTTTCTCACAGTATTTTGACAGATCAAATCACTGAGATACTCGACACTTTGTCTGAAAAGGAGAGGAAAATTCTCGAAATGCGTCACGGTTTGATAGATGGAACTTATCACACGCTCGAAGAAGTAGGAAAGCAGTTTGGGGTAACGCGTGAGCGTATTCGTCAGATTGAAGCTAAAGCGCTAGAAAAGATTCGTCAACACGAAAAGGCACGCCGGTTGAAATCTTACTAGATTTCACCTCCGTATTGTTTTAGATTAATTAAGTAAAGAAAAGACGCGCCTGAATGGTGTGTCTTTTTTTACTTACTTCCTAACAGTCTTATGTAAATCATGTCGAGCAGTTTGTTACTATAGGTAGCAATGCAGCTTATTTCCAAATCAAAAGTATTAAGTTATTTTATGCTCTTGGCTTACGCTACTACTCTTAGTGTGGTTTCGTTTGTGGCCGATCTTGATGCTTGGCTAGTTACTCTCTTGCTGCTGGTTGTGCCCACGTTGTTTATGGCAACAAAAATAAAGTCGAATACTTTGTTTTATGGCACAGTGATTTGGTTCGCTTTCTCGGCTACAGTTTTGTGGGAAGCAGTTGGTTACGCGCAAGGCTTGTGGTACGGAATAAGTGTGTTTGATTGGCGAGTCTTTGGTCTGTTCCCGGTTGAATCTTTCTTATGGACATTTTCACTTCTTCTTTTTACAATCGTAAGTCACGAGTTTTTCACCGATGACAAAACAGTTCGTTTTCATTTTGATGTTTTGTTGCATCGGTGGTTGATTTGGTTTTCTTTAGCTATATGTTTTCTTGGTGTACTGATGGCTACTGTTTTGCTTCGTGTGGTCGTGTCAAACGCTTACGCTCTTTTAATATTGTTAACAGTATCATCTTTGGCTGGAGCATTTCTTTTTGCTCGAGCACGCGGGGGAGCAGTGCTTGCAAAAGCAGGTATTTCAACTCTACTTGTTTTGCCAGTTTTGCTAATGCAGGCAGTTTTGTCGATCACAAATGTCCACACTGTTTTTGCCAATCCTAACCAGTATCTCGCCAGCATAAGTTTTTTAGGTGAGTTGATTCCGGTTGAGTTTTTGTTTTTCTTAGCGTTTGTTCCTGTTTGGGTAATTTCTGTGTACGAATGGTATTTGGATGACGGACGGTAAAGCAAGCTCGGTAAATATTAATTTTGGTTTTTTAGAAAAACAGTTCATGGTCGCTTTCTTTAATCTTGTCATTTAGTTAGTTTTTTCTGCTGATGTTATACTGTTTGTCATGAATACCAAGACAGTAAGTGCAGTCAATAAAGAGGAAGAGAATGGGGCGGCGTTTAAGGCCGCTTACGCTGCCTTAAACGCCGCCCAGAAACAAGCTGTCGACTCCATCGAAGGTCCAGTCATGGTGGTGGCTGGTCCTGGAACCGGTAAAACGCAAATCCTCACCCTTCGGATTGCGAATATTCTTCTTCAGACCGACACTCCTCCCGACGGTATATTGGCTCTTACTTTCACAGAATCTGGCGCCAAAGCCATGCGCGAACGATTGCGGCGCTATGTTGGCAGTCGTGCTTATAAGGTTCCGATTTTTACATTTCATGGTTTTGCCGAGCGTTTAATTAGTGAATATCCAGACGCTTACGAGCGTGTTGTGGGAGGAAGGCCTGCTAGCGATTTAGAAAGAATACAAATCATTGAAACAGTTTTGTCTGGCAGTGGTATTAAAATACTACGCCCAGTTGGAAATCCATCGTATTACGTTAAATCCATTCTTGGCATCATTGGTGAACTTAAGCAGGAAAACGTTTCACCAGACGGTTTGCGCAAAATTGTCGACCAACAGATTGAGAATTTGGCTGATGTTGAGCAATTTAATCTTAAAGGAGCACACAAGGGTAAAGAGCGCGGCGAGTACACAAAACTCAAAAAGACCATAGATAAGAACGAAGAGTTGATTATGGTTTATCGTAATTACGAAACACTTTTAAGTACCGATAAACTCTATGATTTTTCTGACATGATCATGGAAACAGTGAAAGCGCTGGAGACAAAAGATGACATGTTGCGCGACTTGCAGGAGAGATACCTTTATCTTTTGGCCGATGAACACCAAGATGTTAATGGAGCTCAAAATCGCATACTCGAGCTACTGGCTTCGTATCACGATGCGCCAAATATATTTGCTGTGGGTGATGAGAAACAGGCGATCTATCGTTTTCAGGGTGCTTCGCTTGAGAACTTTTTGTACTTTACAGAAAAGTTTAAAGGTACAAAGGTTATTTCGCTTACCCAGAATTACCGTTCAGGTCAAACAATCCTCGACGCGGCGCACAGTTTGGTTGAAGTAGAAGATGGTCCACTTAAAGAATTGCGTGTGCCGCTCTCGGCAGACTTGGTAGCGGAATCAAGTATTGAACTGAGAGATTTTTCTCATCAAGCGGTTGAAGATGAGTGGGTTGTGAGCGAGGTCAAAGAAATAATCGAAAGTGGAGTAGTGGCAAAAGAAATCGCCATTATTGTGCGCACAAACAGAGAAGTTGAATCTTATGCAGCCGCTTTTCGTAAAAATGGTGTGCCTGTAACAGCCTCGGCTGATAGTGATGTTTTGCATCATTCTATTACGCAAACGGTAAGAGCTTTGATCGACTTGGTGGCAGAGGGAAGTGAAGAAGCTTTGTTTAAAGTTTTGCATGGCGCATATCTCGATATAAAACTAGACGATTTACTGCGTGTGCTTTCAGCTCGTTCATACGACACGACTTTGTGGAGTTTGATTGATAATGAAGATGCTTTACGTAAGCTTGGGGTCAGAGAGCCTGAGAAGATTATGAAAGTTAGGAGTTTGTGCAGAGAGGCACGAGCGCGTGAAGTGTACGAAGCGCCTCATCGTGTACTGGAGTTTGTGTTGCAAGAAAGTGGTTTTGTTGAGCATGTCATTGCTCATGATCCGTTTGAAGGAGCTCGTGTGTTGCGTCGACTGTACGACGAAGTTGAAGAAATGGTACTGCAAGACGGAGTGGGAACCATGTCCTCTGTGCGCAATGCTTTTGTGGCTAGGCAAGCATACGATTTGCCGCTAAACGCACCATTTATTTCTACCGACTCTGAT
>JABAZV010000014.1:73731-83133 GCA_018608435.1 Patescibacteria group bacterium
GTGCAAGTGATGACTGCACATAAATCTAAAGGTTTGGAGTTTCAGGCGGTTTTTATTCCACATCTCACGAGCCGAAGTTGGAGCGGTAAAGCTGGCCGACAAAACTTTAAAGTTCCGCTGGCAAAATACGTTACCGAAGACGTAGCTGAATATACAGAAGATGAAAGACGTTTGCTTTACGTGGCGATGACGCGAGCCAAGCAGCAGTTGTTCTTTTCCTATAGCGAACAAAATGCTGATAAGAGTGTGCTTGAAGCAACAAAGTACCTGCATGAAATTGATGGTCAGTTTGTATCAGAGAAAGAAACAAGTGAAGTTGAAGCTGAGTTTGAGCCTTTGGCGACGCTTGCAAAACGGACAGAGCCACAGACTCTTTCGCCTAAAATGCTCGCAACTGTTTTGGCTGAAAGAGGTTTCTCTGCAACGTCTTTAAATAACTATTTACGAAGCCCGTGGGATTACCTCTACCGCAATGTTTTGCGTATCCCTGAAGTACAGGCGTTGCCGATGCAATACGGAACCGCCGTTCACAACACGCTTGAGTATGCTACTAAGACTCATCGTAAAACCAAGTCTCTGCCAACTGATTCGGCACTTAAAGCAAAGCTGGAATTGGAACTTAGTCGCTTGCCCTTGGCACCAGAAGAATTTGTACAGCTGCTGGAAAAGGGTTTGTCAGAATTACTACCGTACGCTGATCATTTAAAAGGAGTTTTGCCGAAGCAAACCAAAGAAGAGTTTTCAGTGCGTGTTATGCTCGAAACTGGTGTGCCTGAACTGCCAGAAATTCCCCTAACAGGAAAACTCGACCGTATAGATATTGGCGATGACGGAAGCGCTCTTCGTGTGTTTGACTATAAAACCGGCAAACCTAAAACCCGCAATGCGATCGAAGGCAAAACCAAAACTTCAGACGGTGGATACAAAAGACAGCTCGTATTTTATGCTCTCTTGCTAGAATTGCACGATGATGATCGGTACCGCACGCGTGAAGGAGTTTTGTCTTTTGTTCAACCAGATAGCAAGGGAGTAATTCACGAGGAAACATTTATCGTGACAGACGAAGAAATTACCGAGCTTAAAGCAGAAATATCTGGCGCGGTACAAGAGATTGTTTCAGGCAAATGCTTGTCGGCATCTCTTGAAGATAGTGATTACGCTGAGCTCGCTAAGCTCTGGCTGCAAAGGTAAGATTTAGTTGAGTAAAGAAAGAGCGGCAACCGTAGGGTGCCGCTCTTTCTTTTACTGTTTATTCTTACTACTCAATCTCCGCTGCTTCTGCTTCGTCTACTAAGCCAGCATCAAATGTTCCGTCTAGCTGACTTAAGAGGTTTTCAATAATGCCTCTGATGACTTTGTATGACTGTGCGCCGTTTATGACAGCTTCTTGGTCACCAACCTTTAGAATTGTGTAAGGTGTGCCGCTTACACCAGCTGCTGCTCCGTCTGCCATATCAGCCAAGACAGCTGCTTCGGTGTCTCCGTTTTTAAGGCAGGCTGCGTATGCTGCAGGATCAGCTCCAACTGCTTCTGCGTATTCAGGAAGCCTAAGGACGTTAGTCTGCTCATCCAAATCTCTTTTTTCGAAGACCAGGTCTGAAAAGTCCCAGAATGCTTTATTGCCCGCCACCTGACCGACACACAAGGCTGCTGCTGAAATGTTGGGTGAGTTAGGGTGAAGTTCACTGATCGGGAACTGTCGGTATACCCAAGCTAATCTACCTGTGACACCGTAATCATCCATTACTTGATTCATCGTGTTGTGGTATTGCTTACAGAAAGGACAGTCGTAGTCAGAGTATTCTATCATTACGATCGGAGCATTAGGATTTCCACGAATATAGTCAGAGCTGCTTACTGCTCGAGGGCCATCAGCTTGCTCTATGCTTTCAGCAATTTGTGTTGCTGTGACTTCAGCTACATCTGCGCTGCCTTGGTTTGTAATAAAAATAGCGACTGCAATTAAAGCAAAACCAACAACTATTGCGATTGGGATCGCTGGTGACGTTTGTTGAGTAGACGGTTCCATACAAGGCAATTAAAAATTGTGTTTAGTAAGTAACAAAAGTATAACACAGCAATATTTTTACACCGTTACTTTTACAAGCCTCTGCACAGAGTTGGAAGCACTGCAGATGACTGTTAAATCAGTCGTGTTATACTGCCACAAATGGAATGGATTGATGCAATTATTCTTGGGTTGGTACAGGGAGTGACCGAGTTTTTACCCGTCTCTTCAACTGGTCATCTTGTGCTTGTGCGTGATTGGTTTTCTATGGGTGGAGCAAACGGCTTGGCTTTTGATGCTGTTCTACACTTTGCTACTACCGCAGCAGTAATGATTTACTTCCGCTCTGATATCTGGTCTCTAATTCAAGTAGGATTACGTAAGCTTGGTCGCCTACCCGTAAATAAAAAAGACATCACACTGCTTTATGCGCTGATAATCGGTACAATTCCAGCGGCAATAATTGGTTTTTTCGCTGAGAACATTATTGATACATATCTGCGTAATCCAGTCTTTGTGGCGGTGGTATTGTTTCTGACGGCAATCTTCTTTATGTACGCCGAGTGGCGTTATTACTTGCGTCCTACTCACGGAGAGATGACTTTGCGAAGAGGTCTGTTGGTCGGGTTGTTTCAGGCAACAGCTCTTATTCCTGGCATGTCGCGCTCTGGCTCGACGATTGCTGGCGGTATGCTGCTCGGTTTGTCGCGCTATGAAGCATCTCGTTTTTCTTTCCTCCTAGCAATTCCGATTACATTGGCGGCCGGATCAAAAATGCTGATTGATCTTTTAGGCGAAGGCGGGGAAGTGATGTGGTCAATGGTTGCTGCTGGAGCGGTAATTTCTTTTCTCACAGCACTTGTGGTAATTCATTTCTTCCTCAGCTTCATCCGGCGCTATACTCTCTGGCCTTTTGTTTGGTACGGTATTGTCTTGGCTGGAATGGTGGGGTACGCTGCGTTTGTGGGGTAGATTGACATTTGGGTAAAATTACGTATAATATATCCAGTTGAACCAACGAGGAAATTATAGTGAAAAATATCGGGAAGTTATTTTTTGTTTTTGCTTGTTTTGTATCAAACCCGTCCTTAGCCAATTCTCAAGAGGAGGAGATGCATCCAAAATATCGCGAAAATGTAGTTTTTGTATTAAGGGCTGTCAAATACTTCGAAATATCATACTTTGCAATCGGGACGGAATTCGCATCAATCGTTGTTTGGAATTTCAATCAGACAGACGACACAGAAAGTTTGTGCCCCGCAGAATTTACACGAATAGAGGTTTTTTTAAATACAGAGCAGTCACTGTATTTCGACCATTGCAAATTTGGAATCAGCTCCTTCCCTTCACTTTCTTTGAAAGGAAAGAAGGAAGCTTTGGGCTTAAATACTCCTTTCTACATCATTCATGAGCTTGCTGTACATCATTTACGACTTGAGCTTGAAGATAGTTACGGAGTAAGAGATTCAATATAATAAAAACCCCTTTGAACCCCATTTCAAAGGGGTTCAATTATTTTCAAAATACCACGAGCATAGCTTGCGGTATTTCTCTTTAATAATGTGTTCATTTTACTAAAACAACATCGAGTGCGTCATAGCAGCTTCCTCTTTCTCTTCCCAGTGAGCGATGTCGAGCGGGATTTCTTTTTTGCGGTGACCGTCTTTAAACTTCACGTGTCCGTGTTTGCGCGCGTATTCAAATATCTTATTAGTCACTCTTACATCTTGTTCGCAGTATTTCATGATGTCTTTGACGTTGCCTTCTTTCCACCAGCGTACGGCTTGCAAACCGTCCGCACTCTTTTTGGCGCCGATGGTTGCTTGGGCAACGCTGTCGAGTCGCAGTCTTCGTCCAAGAGATTTTCTGATATCTTCGAGAATGTCGATGCTTTTGATCTGAGTTAAATCACCCGGATAGTATTTGTCTAAAAGAGGAATGTCGAAGTGATTTGAGTTGTAGCCAACCAACGCGTCGGCTTTTTCGATGATCGGCCAAAGTTGATCGATGTCGTCGATGACAACTGTGGTGTATTTTTCTTCAATGCTGTCGTAAACAGTCGCCACCGAAATATCCAGCGCGGTAGAGTCGTTAGAATTTACTTCGCTGAA
Organism: Patescibacteria group bacterium; assembly: GCA_018608435.1. Classification (GTDB taxonomy): domain Bacteria; phylum Patescibacteriota; class Minisyncoccia; order Phycocordibacterales; family UBA918; genus OLB19. The sequence continues at coordinate 77,851 of JABAZV010000014.1, forward strand.
TGTATTTTGCGTTTCTAGGTCAAAGACAATGTATCGCATGGGAGGATTGTAGCATAAATACGTTGTAAGTTATCGAGCAGTTGAATTGTTGTCGGGCTTGACTATTTTAATAAGGAATGTATAGTATTAAAGGAAACTGGCAATGTATGTCAGTATTTAGAGGATTTTTGATGAAGAAGATGACTTGGATTGTTGCTATGGTTTTATCAGCTTTTGCTTCGACTGCTAGCGCACAAGAACAAAGTGCTGAAGATCAACAACTAATGATCAATGACTTGCTTGCGCAAGTTTCAGCTCTTCAATCTCAAACAGGAAATGGAGGTGGCAAAATGATGTCAGCAACTGGACCAGCAAGTGTATGTGTTTACCCATGGACACGTAACCTGACTCCTGGTACGACTGGCATGGATGTAATGAAGTTACAGCAATTCTTGAACGCTGACCCTGACACTCGTGTTGCGGCGGCTGGATCTATTGGGTCTGCTGGAATGGAAACTACATACTACGGCCCAGCGACCGGTGCTGCTGTTGCTAAGTACCAAATGAAGTACCGAGCTGAGATTCTTACACCACTAGGACTAGTGGCTGCTACTCAGTTCTTTGGTCCTTCAACTCGTGCACACGTAAATAGTATGTGTTCAGTAGCCTCTCTTGCTGTTAAAGTAGAAATGGAGACTGCGCTCACTAAGGATTGTACTCGTGAGGATGGTGTGAGACTACGGAAATGGCATGCGATAAACGATCAGCAAGCAGGCTGGCAATACGTCCACGTTAGCCAGAATGGAGAGTTCATTGTTGCTGAAGAATCATCTCTTTACGCTGAGAGCCTGATAAGCTCTGGAGACGGTGCGGTTATAAAGGTTATGCGTGCTGTAGTCGATAGTAGATATTTCCCGGGCAACATATTGAACGTTGCTCTGGAAGAAAAAGGATTAGCTCCTTGGGAGGGCTGTACCTCATAGTCACAAAAATTGTGACAAACCCGTATGATTCAGGATGAATCGTACGGGTTTTATTATTTTATTGCAATGTAAGATGGGCTAGGAGTATGAAGAGCGACAAAACAAGCAAGAAGGGCGCCGCCCTTCTTGCTTGTTTTGTCGTTATCTTATATTTATCACTAATCTTGTCACTATCTTCAAGTCTAAGCTTCGCTGCTCAGCGTCTCAAGCAACTGATCTACCGTGCCGATTGTTTCCTCTTTACTTAAGAGATTTTTAAGAGTAAGTTCGTTTCCATTGAATTCTCTCTCTCCAACCACAATCACAAAACGAGTGTTATTCTCGGTTGCAGAATTGATTTTTTTGCTGATGTTCTTAGTGCTCAAATCGACAATTGTTGAGTGATCGGCTTTTCGAAAGGCGAGAGCAGTTTGTTCGGCAAAGAGATGTTGTTCTGCACTTTCGGGCAAGATTGCTAGTGTCATGCCAGCTTTGTCGATGTTGTCTGGCAGCAAATCATGTGTTTCGAGGAAATCACGCATGGTAACATCGCCCATGCCAAAACCAACTCCGCTTACAGGCTCGCCACCAAACATTTGGGTGAGATTGTCGTAGCGTCCGCCGCCTATGAGAGAGCGACCAGTCGAGTTTCCGTCGGCATCGACTTCAAAGATTTCAAAGATAGTGCCAGTGTAGTAGTCGAAGCCGCGCATTAGCGTTGGGTCGACCGAAACATTTTTAACGTTCAATTCTTTTAGTGAGTTTTCTATATGTTCTAACTCGAGTCCGCCTCCGAAAGCCCAATCATAATAAGTCGTATTTTTCATTGCTGTACTACGAAAGAAATTATTAATCTTCTCAACCATAATCGTGTCTTGAATAAAAATTGCAAGCAAAGCACTTCGGTAGTCAGATTCAGAAAGCTTATGAAATTTGTCTGTAAGGCGAGAGAGTTCCGCAATCTGTTCTTCAGAAACGGTTTTTCCTAAACCTTCTGCTATTCCTTTGATTGTGTTCGCGTAAGTTACTTTATGGTTTAGCTTGATTACAAACTGCTCCGGCTTCGCGCCAAAATCAAGCAAAACTTGCTGTGCTAGCAGGATCACTTCAACATCAACTGCCAATGCATCAGAGCCAAAAATATCGCAGTTGAGCTGCCAGTGTTCGCGTAGGCGGCCGCGTTGTGGGCGCTCGTAACGGAAAAGATTTGGGATTGAGTACCAACGTACAGGAAAAGCGAGTTCGCGCGCTCTGGCGGCGATTAGGCGGGCGACAGATGGCGTCATTTCTGGTCTTAGAGTTACTTCACGATCGCCACGGTCGGTGAAAGTGTAGGTTTGCTCGTTTACCATTTCTTCGTTTTGCGCGCCTTTGGCTTTGTAGAGAGCTGAGGGTTCTAGTATTGAAGTGTCGTAGCGACGGAAGCCAAATGATTCGGCCGTTTTGCTCCAAGTGTCAAAGATATATTGCTGCACGGCCATGTCGGCGGGATAAAAATCACGTACGCCTTTGTACGCTGTAGTAGCGAGCTTTTCGCTCGCTTTGTCTTCTTGATCGGGATTGTTTTGCTGTTCGTTCATTAGGGTGATTGTAGGGGAGAAGGAGTGGTTGTGCAAGTTGCTAATTAAACAAACAAAAAGCCGCCGGTGATATTCCGGCGGCGAAGAATGCAGTACAGAGAAGGTGTGCTAACAGTGGTTTCTGAGAAATGACTGTTCACTTTGTGAAAGCGGCTTTATGTTTGCGAAAACTTCTTGAACCTCTTTGGTAAGTTGCGTTACTTGTTGTTCGTTGTTTATTTGACACAACACAAACCCTTTTTGTTTCTTTGACCTTCCTGCTTTTCGGCAAATGCTTGGTATGTCTGTGATTTCACATTTTACACATTTACTTACGGCCGGTTGGCCGTATATTTTCATTGCGATAATGTACTTTTTGCTTTTTGTGCCGCCTCGAGCAATGTATATAAGTGCCGTATTGTCCACAGTAAATCCTCTAAGGTTGGTAGGGTGGTCGAAAACTATCTGTGTTTACTTTTAGCATAATTTCTAGTAAACGCAACCAATTGACGATGTTCAGCTCCATTTCTCTGTGGCAATAAAAACAGCCGCTATAAAAGCGGCTGCCAGGAAAGATCGTTTTACAATTTATTATTTAGCTCTTCTTGTTTAATATCTCCAGCTCATCTTCTTCCTTTTTGTTTAAAACACGTAAAGAGCCATGCCTACCTTCGAACTCGTCAATTTCGTTCTGTGTCATTGAGCGCAGGTTGGCTTGATTGTTTTTGCTTGAGGAGTGCACATCTTCCAGGCTTTTCAAGCACCACATATTTATAAATATGCCTCCTTTGCTGTAGAAAAAACAGTAGTAGTAACCTGTTTCAATATATACTGCCACTCTTATTTCTTTCTTTTCTTTTCTTTCGTGTACATCTTTAAGCATAACCCTCTCCAGTTGAAGTCTGTAAAAATGAAGTCTGTAAAGACTATAACATATTTTTATTAAATGTAAAGTACTGTGAACAATTACTGTGTCGTGTTAGCAAACACGATGACTTCTGTAAGTTTTGTTTAAATAAAACAACCGCCGAAGCGGTTGCTGGAGTAGACTGCAAAATACTTGTTTATAGCAAATCTATTAAATATTACTCTTCATCATACCCTCTGAGAAGCTTGGTCAAAATATTTACCGAGAGCTTCAATGTCTTCGTCTTCTAAAACAGTTAAATCGTCAAAGTCTTTGCCTAGGTCGTAAATGAAATCTGCACTCATTGAGTGAATTTCTGGTCTTTCTCGTTCACTTGACTGTTCGTCAAGAGAATCTTGTAAGTCTTTCAGAGTTTCAAAAAAATGTGTTTCGTCTATTTTTCCGCCTGAATATCTGACGGTGCAATAAAGCTGCGTATCTGTTGAGGCAAGATAGATGTCATTAACAAGTTTTGGCATTTGTTTCCCCTTCGGTACGTGTCCAAAGGCAAAGATAGCATAGTTCTAGTTGCGATCAAGGTTTTGCTTAATGTCCGGCTTCATCAGCGGTTATGTGGAGTTTACGCAAACGTGAGTCCATAGCTTTTTGAATGAGGGCTTGTAGGCCGCGCGGGTCGGGCAATCCACGTGAACTGAAGTTGCTTTCGTTGTTGCTGGCGGTTTGGGCGTGCAGTGAACCGAAATTAAGAAAGGTGGGAATTAAACCTTTGATCGAAAATTCAATATCCTGCAAGCGTTCGAGCCTGAAAATGCTGACGCTGCGGTTAAAGAAATGTATCTGATCGACTACGATTATACGCCTGTCGGTAATGATCCATAAATCAAGATAGTAATGTGTCCAGGTAGCAAAAGCCGTCATGAGAGAGAGAATGCTCCAGCCGGCCAAGAAAAACGTAATCATGGCGGAGTGGTCGCTTAGATTAAGGTTGGTATAAGTGAAAAACTCTTCGGGCAAAACAGACCACAGTAGCAATAAAACAAAGGGTATTATCAACATAAAAGCAGCTGCTACTAATTCGACAGTAATTATAAACCAGTGTTTACGTACAGTCTTGAGCAGCTTTTCATCTGGTTCTAATTGAATTCTTTCAAATAGCATAGGCAGAATTTAATTGGTTAGCGCTATTACACCCATCAGAATAATCAGTGGAATCGTGCTGACAAAATATATTATTAAAGTGAGATTGGCCAAACTGCTTTTTATTCCATAAGCCTTCCAGTGGTAAACCAAAATCGCGCTGTAAGCTACATATATTCCAAGCAGCAGGAGAAACAAAATATCAAGCATAACTGCCATGTTAAAGAGAGGAGATGAGCCCAAGCTGTCGAAAGGATTTTGAGTGACAGGTTCCATTGTTTAATTATACCACGCAAAATAGGCGCAATTATGGAAGTTTGTGGTGAAAGCAGAGCGCCGCTCTGCTTTCTTGTAACTCGCCTCAATTAAGCTCTTTGCTTGAGGATTGAATAACGTAAAATACCGTATTGATCGCGCTCATTGATTGCGTTGAAATTACTTTCTCTAGCTAGTTTTTTAATTTCTTCTGCTTGTTCTGGTTCATGTTCTAGCCAGAGTTGACCAGCAGAAGACAGATGTTTTGGTGCTTTTTTAATGATTCTTTCAATTATCTCTAGGCCTCGCTTACCGCCGTAGAGTGCTTGATGAGGCTCAAACTCTTTGACTGCTGTTTCGGTCCGATCTAAATCAGGATCGATGTACGGCGGGTTGGAAAGGATGAGGTCGTATTTTTGGTCGGCTGGAATGTTTGAAAACAAATCAGAAGCGATGATGTTGTATGTTTCTGGATTAAGGTTATTTTCTCGGCAGTTTTTTTCGATGGTCGGGAGGAGCTGCG
>JABAZV010000014.1:83143-84536 GCA_018608435.1 Patescibacteria group bacterium
CCCGCAGCTCCGGCACAGCTTTTGCGATTGACACACCAACAGCGCCGCTGCCAGCGCAAAGGTCGAGCAGGTGAAGGGGAGACGAAGTGTGTGAAAGCGAAGCTTTCACACACTTCGTCTCTACAATTGCCTTTTGCACCCACCACTCAGTTTCAGTTCGAGGTATTAGAGGATTATTGTCTAGCCAAATTTTACAGTCTAAAAACGGCACAAAGCCAATTACATAGCCAAGCGGTTCGCCGCCTGCGAGTCGCTTGCAGTCAGTCAAGAAGTCAGCCGATTTGTCGCCTTTGTATTTTTCTGCCAACAGCCATTTTTCGTCACGATTTAATTCCATATGAAGTTCATATAATGCAACTAGTTAGTCTTTTTGGCAACAAGTTAAGCTTCGCTGTGTTTGGCATCGGAACATTCTGTGGTATTTTTACGGTAGGTTTGCAACTGCAGCCAAGAGATCACACGAAAGTCTTGGAAGTTCTTTCTTTCGACAATCTTCGCTACTAGAGAAGTATCGACCAAACAGAACAAGCACACCATTCCGCATTCGGCGGATTTTTTATTTGTCAGTTGATTTGATTGTTGTGAAAACACATTGCTTCCTTCAACTCTGCTATAATGCGTTTTAAATGAAAGGCACAATGCTAGAAATTAAGAATCTTACAAAATCATATGGTTATGGAGATGAGCAAAAAATTGCCGTAGACGACATTTCCCTGTCGGTTGCAAAAGGTAGTTTTTTTGGACTGCTTGGTCCAAATGGTGCAGGAAAAAGCACTACAATCCACTGTATTACTGGCATTGCTCAGCCTACTAGCGGACAGATTTTGGTTGACGGAGTTGATGTGGTTAAAAACTACAAACAGGCGCGCAGTAAAGTTGGTCTTTCGCCGCAGGAGTTTAATGTCAACATCTTTAACACAGCCGAACAGATTATTGACTACATGGGCGGTTATTATGGAATAAAGAAAGAGGCGCGTGAAAAAAGAGTCGATGAGCTGATTGCACGGTTTCATCTTGAAGAACACCGACACAAAGTTTTTCAAAAGCTTTCTGGCGGCTTAAAAAGAAGGGTTATTCTTGGTCGTGCACTCGTTCATACGCCTGATTTGTTGATCTTAGATGAACCAACAGCTGGAGTTGACGTTGAGCAGAGGCACGATTTGTGGGGTTATTTGCGCGAGTTAAACAAAAGAGGGAAGACGATTATTCTCACTTCTCATTATTTAGAAGAAATTCAGGAGCTTTGTAGCGATATTGCTATTATTGATAACGGAAAAATTGTGGCCAATGGAACGAAGCAGGAGTTTATGAAAGGAGGTAAAAGTGTCGAGGAGCGTTATTTGGAGATTACTAGAAACTGAGCGACAGTGAGTTTGCGGCGGGAGGAGGGCGC
>JABAZV010000014.1:84546-87875 GCA_018608435.1 Patescibacteria group bacterium
GCTTCGCGCCCTCCTCCCGCCACCGCAGCTACAACATATCACTAAAACATTATGAACTGGATTGGCTTGTATACAATATTAAGGAGAGAAGTTGAGCGCACTCTTCACGTGGCGGTTCAGACGCTGGCTGCTCCGGTAGTCTCAGCCGCTTTGTATTTGTTTATTTTTGGTGGTGTACTCGGCTCAAAAATTGATGATTTTGTGGGTGTTTCTTATATATCTTTTGTTTTTCCTGGAATTTTGATGCTCTCTGTAATTAACGCTTCTTTTGCCAGCTCTTCTTCATCGTTGTATTTTATGCGTTTTTCTCGCGCGATTGAAGAGCTTTTAGTGGCTCCTTTTTCGTACTTTGAAATGCTACTTGGGTTTGTTGCTAGTGCTGTCCTTCGTGCGCTGGCAGTGGGCGGATTGATTTTGGTGGTTGGCTGGTTCTTTGGCGCTGTGACTCTAATGCATCCGATCTGGTTTGTATTTTATGTTTCAGCGATCGCGAGTATTTTTGCAATGCTAGGGATTATTGTAGCTTTGTGGGCAGAAAGCTTTGAGCAGTTGCAGGTTTTGAATACATTTGTGATTACACCGCTTACATATCTTGGTGGAATATTCTACTCGATTACCTTTCTGCCAGAAACAGCAGCAGCGGTAACTAAGCTGAATCCTTTCTTTTATTTCGTTGATGGTATTCGCAGCAGCATGATCGGTTATAGCGAAGCAAATTCTCAGTTTGGCTTGGTTTTGATTATTTTACTTACAGTAGGATTAGCTACGCTTGTTATTACTATGTTCCGCAGAGGTTGGAAAGTGCGCGTGTAGACTGGTTGTGTAGCAGGGGACGGTAAACAAAGAGGGCGCTTCGCGCCCTCTTTGTTTTTACTTACATATATCATTCTCATTTAGGTTTCCACAGTCTGAACGGTTGCTTTACAGCTAGTCAGCCTGCTTGTCTGTTACACTATAAGTAATATGAAAACGAATACTAAATTATATGAAACCGCCGCCGCATTATTAGCTTCTGGAAAAGGCGTTCTTGCTGCCGACGAAAGTGATGGTACAGCAGGCAAAAGGCTAGCGATGGTCCACCTGCCGAATGAGCCTGAGAACCGACAAGATTTTCGAGAGCTTCTCTTCACTGCTCCGGATATAGAAAAGTATGTTTCAGGCGTCATCATGTATGACTCTTCAATTCGAAATAGTACAGACGAAGGTATTCCGTTTCCAGATGTTTTGACTGCTAAAGGAATCATGCCCGGAATCAAGGTCGACCTCGGCGTGCGAGACCTGCAGGATTATAAAGGGGAAGTGATAACCCAAGGACTTGATAATCTTACTGAGCGCTTCAAAGACTACTACGACATGGGAGCACGTTTTGCCAAGTGGCGATCTGTCGTCTCAATCGACGAAAACGAAACTCCGACCGACGCCGCTCTCAAGATGAACGCAATCATGCTCACGCGCTACGCACAGCTAGCGCAAGAGGCGGGGATTGTCCCGATTGTAGAGCCTGAAATTATTCACGCTGGCGACCATTCACTGCAACAAGCCGAGATGGTCACAACTCGAACTTTGCAAATCCTTTTCCAAACTCTTATTGAGTACAAAGTTGATCTGGCTGGTCTTATCTTGAAGTCATCGATGGTTTTGGCAGGGGACTCACACCCTCAACAAACTTCTCCAGCAGAAGTGGCGCAAGCAACTTTGCGTACTTTCCACATGAGTGTGCCACACGAATGCGCAGGAATTGTATTCCTTTCTGGTGGACAAGCGCCTGACAGAGCCACAGAAAATCTAAATGCAATCGGCAAGCTTGGTGGACAGCCATGGCCAATCACATTCTCCTTCTCGCGCGCAATCGAAGAACCTTTCCTAAACGCTTGGGACGGCAAGCCAGAAAACGGTAGCAAAGCGCAGGAAGTACTGCTCGAAACCTGCAAGAAGAACAGCATGGCTGCACTCGGAAAATTAAACTAGTTAAAACTTCTCAATCTAAGCCTTAGATATGAACTCTAAGGCTTTTGTTGTATTTAATGATAGGTCGGCAGCAACTGGGCAATTTGTGTAAATGTGCGTAAATATTATTTATGGCAGGGGAGTGCGGAGAAAGTCCGGCCGGCGCGCTTCGCGCGCCTCAACCTCACTGCTCTCGATCAGGTTAACTTAGAAGCAGCCCTTAGTCCATCATTTAGGCTACAAAACTTTCTTTCGCTGGCCTTAAGAACTAAAAATCAATTAGCAGAACATCAGGCGAATGTCGCACAATATATCTTCCAAAAAGCAGTGTTCCTGCTACCTGTCTTCCTTCAGACATGTTTATTCATGCGCAAGGTTTCACTTGTACAGGTAGTTTAGGTTAACTTTACGCTGTCTTTAGACTAGTTATTTATGCTTCGGACAGCGGATAAATTTGTTTTATATTTCACTATGCGGTTGATGGAATCTGTTGCGGTCGTTTAAAAATTTTGTTTTTAAACGACCGCATTGAAGACCTGCTCGGCTTATACAAAGTTATGCGCTTACTAGCTTGTTGATATATTGTCTTAACAAGAGTCACAAAAAGCCGCTATATAGCGGCTTTTTGTGACTCTTTACATCTAAACTTACTTCTTCTTTTGAGTGTAAACAGTATGAGATTTTGATACTGGATTAAACTTCTTAGCTTCATAACGCTTACTTGGATCCTTCTTGTTTTTATTGTTGAAGGTCGTGTAATAAACATGACCGTTTCCCACGCCATCTTTGTCTCCTTTTGTAACTAGTTTTATCAGTCTTTCTTGTGACATATTGGTGCGCAGTTTAGCAAACGAATGCAAAAAGGTCAACTGTGACCTCGCAATATGCTTACTTGTAGCGACTCGGCTCCCTGCTTACGTCCTATATATGTATTGACTACATGTCATTATATATAAAGTAAAATATTATAAACAATGCATATTACGTATCACTTTTACGCATTGTTTATTTTTTTGGAGCAAAGCATAAATTTCTGACTGTGCTCTCGTATTTGTTTTGTCTTACTTAAGTCCCTCAATCCACACCTGTGTAAAACTTCTGTACTGTATCTTGCTATAATTACAAATGACAAATTGTTTGCCTCAAACGTGAGCTACCAAGATGTGTGTCGCGTATGATCCGAACGATTTATGTTGCAGGACGATTTGTCTTTATGGATAAAATTGCAAAAGAGTTATTACATCCCTTTTTAATTAAAGGATTATTCTTCAGTATCTTACAGGGACTAGTTTTTGCGTTCCTGACTGTTATTCCTGCTTATACTAGCGCCGCCCCCAACCCAACCATAAACTACCAAGGAAAACTCACCAGCAGCTCTTCTG
>JABAZV010000018.1:0-35287 GCA_018608435.1 Patescibacteria group bacterium
CGGGCAAGTGGTGATGTTTGTTGATCGGGATTATCGGTGGTTTGGGGAGGAGCAGCAAGCGTCTCTCGGTGCTTTGACCAGCAGCAGTAGTGTAGAAAATGTTGGCGAGAATAAAGATGAAACACTGCTTGACCGTATGACAGCGCTTGCAAACAATTTCATTGACGGAGTGTTGAGTGTCTTTGAACTTCGAGCTAATCGAGTTGAGGTGGCTGAAGAACTTTGTATTGACGGAGTCTGTGTTACAGCCGATGACTTGCGATTGATGATGCAGTCAGAAACAACAGCCGATCAACCAGCTGCGGAAGAACCAGCGCAAGAACAGTCTGGCGAAACTGACGAAGAAACAGTAGATGATGCTGGAACAGATTCAGCTCCTGACACAACAACAGATAGCACACAGCTAGACACAGCAGAAGCTACCAGTAGCCAAGATGTGATTGAGTCAGTAGAGATAGAAACAAGTACAACTTCAGCAGAATTAGTTGAACTGTCAGTTGAATTAAACGAGCTTAATAATATAGCTACAGAGCCAGCTGTGTTGACTGAAAATAGCACTTCTACAGTCGATGCGCCTGAAGCTGTTCCGGTTGCTGTAGAGGAAGAGCTAGTTGATGTTGTTACAGAAAGTGAAGAATTAGAATTGGCACAAGAGGTGAGCGAAGCTGCTGAAGAAGTGGTTGAGGTTGTTGAAGAGGAAACAGCAACAGTAGCAGAAACAGAGGTGCAAGCAGAACAGTTGGAAGAAGCTGAGCAAGCACCAGCTGAAACAAGTTTAGTTGAATAGGCAGAGACATTTGTTACTGCCTTGTCATTTGAGGCAGAGCTATAAATTTATTCTAAATAAAGGTTGTTAAACCTTGTTGGTTTTTGTTTAAGTTGTGGATGCTATTTAGCATATAAAAAGAAGTGGCTGTAAGCTGCGTCTTTTTTTGATTAGATTAGAGTATAAATTATAATTATAATAGTTAAACACAGGCTAATCCTCGGGCTCTCAAAGGATGCGTGCTATGATTGTAAATAACCACTAGAGCAGCTATTTACAGAGCAAGTGGAGATATATTATGAGAGTCCTTACTTTCGGCTGGGAATTTCCGCCAGCAAAAAACGGCGGACTTGGTGTTGCCTGTTATGGTCTCACCAGAGAGCTTCTACAAAAAGATGTAGAGGTGATTTTCGTTCTCCCAAAATCTCAACAAACCTGCGGCGACGCAAGGTTTTTGTTTGCCGATCAAGAGCGATTAGCAAAAATAATCCACACCAACATTTCAATCATGCCGTACTGTCAGGCTGATAGTCGGGTCGAGGCAATTTTAGGCTATGACAAAAACGGTCAAGCGATTATAGTTTCGCGCACAGTTATAGAAGAAGTGCATCGCTTTGCCAGGCAAGCGGCAATTATCGCCAAGGATGAAGAGTTTGACATTATTCATGCTCATGACTGGACTTCTTATTTGGCTGGGATGGCGGCAAAGATTGTTACTGGCAAGCCACTAATTTTGCATGTTCATGCCACTTCTTTCGACCAAGCAGCCAGCAACAATGTCGACCCGACTATTTTTGAAATTGAAAAAGAAGCTTTTGAATACGCTGATAAAGTAATTACAGTAAGTGAATTTACTAAAAATATTGTTGTACAAAAGCATGGTATTTCGCCAGACAAAGTCGAAGTCGTTCATAACGGCTGCGACGCTGAGTCGGTAAAGCCGCTCATGCCGGCGCTTAGTGAATTAAAAGCACAAGGCAAAAAGATCGTTTTGTATCACGGTCGCATCAGTATTCAAAAAGGAGTTGATCATTTTATAAATGCGGCGAGATTAGTGGTAGATAATGAACCGAATGTGGTGTTTGTTATTTCTGGTTCTGGTGATATGCAAACTCAGATTATTGAGCAGGTCGGTCGGCTTGGTCTTTCGCAGCATGTTTTGTTTGCTGGTGCATTGTGGGAAGAAGATCGTGACCGGATGTATCAGAGTGCCGACTTGCTGGTTATGCCGTCTGTGTCTGAACCTTTTGGGTTGGTTCCGCTTGAGGCGCTGCAACACGGAACACCTTCTCTTATCACCAAGCAATCTGGCGTCGCTGAAGTTCTCAGTCACGCTCTCAAAGTTGATTTTTGGGACGTTGATGAAATGGCGAATCAGATTCTCTCCAGCTTGCGCTACCCAGCTCTGCAACAGCAATTGGTGAATGAGGGCAAAGGGCAGCTGGGTGGCATGACTTGGCGCGTGGCTGCTGATAAGGTGCGTAATGTCTATCAAAGTTTGATACAATTAAACCGCAGACGTAAAACTATTTCTTAAATCTATGCTCACTGTTTGTCCTTATTTTCATGTTCATCAACCTTATCGCGTTAAGCGATTTCGGGTGTTTGATATTGGTCAGGAGCAAGGATATTTTAATGACGAAAGTGGTACTGATCTAGACAATCGTTTCATAATTGAAAAGGTTGCCAATAAATCCTATCGACCGACAAACAAAATTCTCAAAGAACTACTTGATCGTCACCCTGAGTTTCGTTTCAATTTATCTTTCTCAGGAACAGTGCTCGACCAATTTGAAGAATACGCTCCTGATGTACTTGAGTCTTTTCAAGAGCTGGTCGCTACCGGTCGGGTAGAGATTTTGGCGGACACTTACCATCACTCACTGGCTTTCTTTTATTCATTGCCAGAATTTAAACGACAAGTGCAGCAGCACGACCGCAAGATTCAGAAGCTATTCGGCGTCAAACCGCGCGTTTTTCGCAACACAGAGCTTTCGTACCGCAACGACTTGGCGAAATGGTGTGAAGACAATGGCTATCTTGGCATCATGGCAGAAGGTTGGGAAAAATATCTTGGCTGGCGCAGCCCTAATTACCTCTATCGTCCAGCTGGTTGTAGCAAGATTAAGGTTTTGCTGAAGAACTATAAATTGTCTGATGACGTTGCTTTTCGCTTTGGTAATAAAGAGTGGAATAACTATCCTTTAAACGCAGACACTTACGCCGACTGGATTCATGCTCACCATGGTGATGGTCAGACGGTAAACCTTTTCATGGATTACGAAAGCTTCGGCGAACATCAGTGGGAAGATACAGGAATATTTGAATTCTTGCGTTCGATGCCCGAAACGGTACTGCGTCACCCTGATACAAGTTTCAAAACTGCGACTGAGACGGTAGAGAGCTACGACATAACTGGCGAATATGACGTACCAGATGTTCTCACTTGGGCTGACACCGACCGTGACCTTACGGCATGGACAGGGAACGACATACAACGTGATGCTATCGCAGCCGCCTACGGATTAGAGGATAATGTAATGAAAACGCGCAAGCGCGCTCTGATCGACGACTGGCGCAAATTGCAAACCTCTGACCACTTTTATTATATGTGCACAAAATGGTCAAACGACGGTGATGTTCATGCTTATTTCAGTCCATACGAATCACCTTATGATGCTTACATTGCCTACATGAACGCGCTGAGTGATTTGCGTTTGCGGGTTGATCAGGCTCTATCTGCGCAAGAAAAAGAGGAGGTTGCGGCGGTGGCCAAAGCCGCCGCCGCAAGCGCCGCAGAAGAAGCCAAGGCCAGTCAGTCAGAAGCAGAAGAGACTACTCCAGAGCCGCATAAATCAGCCCGCTCTCCAGATAAAATTATTCCCGACGAAAGTCCACCGATAGACAAACAGTCCAGCGACAAGCCGAAGAAAGCAAACGAAGTATCCGCCGATCAATCAGTCTCGATTAAGTCCCTGTGGCAGAAGCTCTGGCGTAAGGTAAGTTCACTACTACCGTTTGGTGACCGATAAGACAAGTAGTATAAAGTATTTAAGCATTATCCGTTCTTTACACATTCATAATTACCATTATCATGGCTCGCACAAAAAAAAGCACAAAAGCTACTAAGAAGACAGTTAAAAAAGCCCCTGCTCGTAAAGTGACCAAAAAAGTTGTCAAAAAAGTTGTTAAGAAAGTTACGAAGAAGCCAGTTAAAAAAACTGTTAAAAAAGCTGTTAAGAAAACAACAACAAAAAAACCAAAAGCAGCCAAGAAGACAAACAAAAAAGACCTCGTTCAAGCTGACGGACAAACTTCTTTCTGGATGACCGATGGACAGGTTTTGGCGACACTCATAGACTTACGTGATGCGCTTGATGCGATGGATAGGGAAGTGTATGAGTACCATGCAACTGGTGAACAAAATGACTTTGCTCGTTGGGTGTGTGATGTACTATATGATGATAAATGCGCCAGTGACCTCACAAAAGCTAAAACACAAAGCAGTGCAAAAACAGCCGTCGTGCGCCATCTTAAGTCATATACTTATTAGTATATGGCACGATCTGTCACAATTGGAAATGGAAGTTTGTTAGTTGGCCTTGATATGCGTGGCCAGGTAAGGGATTTTTATTTTCCTTATGTTGGCGAAGCAAACCACGTCAGTGGTGCGAGTGGAAATTTTGTGCACCGAATCGGTGTTTATGTAGACAAAAAGATTTCATGGCTTGATGATCCAGACTGGAAGGTTACCAACGGTTTGCAAGAAGACTCTGCTGTTGGGAGTTTGTTTGCTGAAAACAAAAAGATTGGCATCACTATAGCTAGTCGTGACGCAGTGCATAATGAGCACAATGTCCTCCTGCGTAACTTTACTGTAACTAATAATAACGATGCCGGTCGCGAAGTAAAGTTGTTTTTGTCGCAACAGTTTCGTATTTTTGAATCTAGACGAGGTGACACTGGGTTTTTTGATCCGAGAGTAAATGCTGTTGTTCACTACAAAGGTGACATGGCAATATTAGTAAACGCGCAAACCGATAAGGGTCAATTTGATCAATACAACATTGGTCTGTTTGGTATTGAGAACAGGGAAGGGACTTTTATGGATGCAGAAGACGGAGTGCTTGAGAAGAATCCGGTCGAACACGGTTCGGTAGATTCTATAATTGGACTGACATTATTTTTGGCGCCAGATGAATCGAGCGATGTTCATTACTGGATCGCTTGTGGTAAATCAATTGCTGAAGTGCATGAGCTCGATGAACTGGTCTTGAAGGAAGATCCTGGTCACCTTATCGACACAACCTCTTCATACTGGAAGGCATGGCTGCAAAAAGAAGAAACTGATTTGTCTGCGCTGCCGCTTGGAATACAGCTTCTTTACCAGCGTTCGCTTTTGATTATGCGAGCGCACACAGATAATCATGGTGGCATTATCGCTTCAAGCGACACTGACATGCTTAACCAAGGACGAGATACTTACAGCTATGTCTGGCCACGCGATGCTGCTTTGGTTGCACATACTTTTGATAAAGCTGGTTACAGAGATGTTTCTTCTCGTTTCTTTTCTTTTATGGCTGATCAGATTGAGTCGGGTGGTTACTTGATGCATAAATACCGCAGCGATGGTGTGCTCGGCAGTTCTTGGCACCCATGGATTATTGACGGTAAACCGCATTTGCCAATTCAAGAAGACGAGACTGCTACGACTGTATTTTTACTGTGGGAACACTACGAACAGTGGCATGATATTGAGTTTATCGAATCCCTTTACAATACTTTTATTGAACCAGCCGGAGAGTTTATGTGTTCGTACGTTGAGTCTATGACTGGTTTGCCGCAAGCATCGTTTGATTTGTGGGAAGAGAAGTATGGGACTTCTACTTATACAGCTGCCAGTGTGTATGGCGGATTAATGGCAGCAGCCAAATTTGCGCATATGCTTGGCAAGGACGATGTCTCGCGTACACATCAGGCAATCGCTGAGAGAATGCGCGGTGCCATCGATAAATATCTATTCGACGAAAAGACAGGAGAGTTTGTAAAGCACGTTAAGCACGATGAAGACGGTGAACTAGAATACGACCGCACACTCGACTCAAGTAGCTTGCACGGACTTTTGTTATTCCGTGTGTTTGATGAACGGGATGAAAAGATAGAAAGAATGGTTGAGGCGGTTGAAGAGAAGTTGTCTGTGAAAGGCGAGAGTGGCGGGTTTGTGCGCTATGAAGAAGATAATTATTATCGTCAAGACGGAGCTTCGTCGCCAAACCCTTGGATCATAACCACTCTTTGGTTGGCACGTTATTACATGAGCATTGCTGAGAAAAAAGACGATCTTCAACGTGGTCTCGATATGCTTGGCTGGGCAGCCGGACATGCAACCCCTGGTGGAGTAATGGCAGAGCAAATGCACCCAGACACACGCGAACGTCTTTCAACTTCGCCTTTGGTGTGGAGTCATGCGGAGTTCGTTCTGACCGTGTTGGCGTATTTGGAGAGAGCAAAAGAGCTAGAGTAGGATGGAGAGACAAACAGCTGGCGTGCGAAGCACGCCAGCTGTTTGTTAGTTGCGGAAGAAAAGTACTTATTTTCACTTCTGTATTGTCGCTCACTTCACTACTCCATTCGAATGGAATAGTGATATCATTTAAATATGGTCAGACTCAACAGTACTCAATTGTCTGAGGCACAGTTAGTGCAGCTGTTTTCACAGTTTAGCAGAGCGGTTGCATCGTTGTCAGGGTCAGAAGCTGGGTCATTCTTGTGCGAATTACTGGGACACGAAGAACATGTGATGTTAGCTAAACGGTTTGCAACTATCGTTCTTTTGGTTGAAGGAGTGTCAAAGTATCGCGCTAGTAGGATTTTAAAAATTAGTCCCAGTACAGCAGAGAAGGTTCATGCAAAATTAGAAAAAGGCGAATATAAACAATTGCTTAAAACACTCGGAAAAGATAAGAAGGAATATTGGGATATTTTAAATACTCTCGATTCAATACTTCATCTAGGAGGAATCCTCCCACATTATAATGGAATAGATCGAAGATGGAGATTATAGACCTCCATTCGAATGGAGGTCGAGAAGATCGAATGTTTTTCCGGCTGTAGAGTAGCGTCCAATTTCGGTACGATGAATATGCCAAGCGAGACTCGGTGTTTCAATTTGTTCACCAATAAGGTGTGCCAGAGAGCGCATGTATGTGCCTGAAGAACACACGCAGCGGAAGTGGGCAATTGTGTAATTGTCGGGTAAGATAATTTCGTTAAAGTTTCCGCTCAAAATTTTAGCCCAGTCCTTGCGCACGTCTTCTCTTCTAAAGTCATTTCCAAGTGCTTTTCTTTCTTCAGTGACTGGTGGAATAGTATCAATTTTTTCTCGTGCTTTGGCAGCAATGTTGCTTCGTGAAATTGTCTCGATGTCTGTAAGTTCTAACTCAAATATTGTTGATTCTTTAGTTGGAATGGTAATTTCGTGTAGGCGGTTTTCAAGTGTCCAGGTGTGCAGTTGTTTTCCTTGGACTGTTTTGGCTGAAAAATGTGGATAGGGAAGTGTTATGTTTCCAATAAGATCTTTTGCGATCAAGTTTATTTTTTCTCTGCCAGACGTTGCTGTTAGCCATTCACTCAGTGCCAGATCACCAGTAAAAGGAGATTTATTTTCAGCTGGGTTTAATCTCCCAAGAACATCATGGGTGTCAGAGCCGATTCCAAACAAAACTGAGAATTCATATTCTTTATCAAAGTTGTGATAAGCAGTTTGTTTTTTACACTCTTCGCCAATTAGCACGAGTAATTTGCCCGACGCCATCGGGTCTAGTCTTCCGGCGTACGCAAGCGGGACGTCTTTGTAGGCGGAAGGTTGACCTTGTCGCCAATTTTCCGCGCATACAAGTGGTGTTTGCCCAACCTCCTTGTCTAGTAAGACGTATTTTTCCATGTCGGCAGTCTACTACCCAAATGGATTTCCACCAAGAAAACTATTTACAATTGCAAGTAAAATAAATAGGCCGATGGCCATCAGAACGATTTTCATATAAATATAATTATAACAGATGTTTGTTGGCTGATATAAAAAACTGCGTCATTACAAAAACACATGTTATCAAGTCTGGCTGCTTGACTACAGAAACCAAAGTAGTAGTATGCAGTCGCAAGACCGGTTAGGTAGAGAGCCTATACCAAGTGGCGTTCGTCTTGCATTTTTGAAGTGTTAGACTGAACGACAACTATTACTATTTGATGTTTTATATTTATGACTGCGCTTGATGAGGTATTGGCTGCTGAAAAAACTGCTGAAGAAACTATAGTAACTGCGAACAAGCAGGCAAAAGAGGCTGTATCTGCTGCGCTCTTAAAGCAAACAGAAGTTATTGCAGCTGAAAAAACAAAGCTGGCTGAAGAAGCTGTAAAAGCAACCACCGCTGAAGAAGCGCGCGTATCCGCTTTGGCAGACGAAGCAAAAACAAAGGTGGCTGGTCAGGTTTCTGGTGTGGAGCAGCGTTTTTCTGATAAAGGTGCTGATTTAGCAGCTCTTGTTAAACAGCGTTTTCAATAATTATTTACCGATATGGCTGTAGTTCCAATGCAAAAAGTTAGGTTGGTTATACACGAGTCTGATGTTGAATCAGCGCTCGATATTGTGCAGTGCCACGGCGCATTGGATTTTCGTGTTACAGATACAGAAGTGCTGAAACGTCAGGCTGAAGTTATTTTCCCCAACGAACAATTACTGCCACGAATGCAACATGCCGTGCAGTTTCTAGAGCCGTATTATCCAAAAGTTGGCCTCTGGAGAAATCTTCGTGACGGAGTCGATGTCGAGCTGACTGAAACAGAAATTACTTCTCGAGTGCAGGACACCGACGCGATTGAATCAGTTGTTTCAGACTTGGAGTTGTTGCAGGTAGAATTTGCTGAATCACAAGAAAAGGTGAGGCAGCTAGAGCTGCAACACAAAGCACTAAGGGAATGGCACGGTTTGTCTCTGCCATTACATAACCTAAAAACAAAACACACCAAGACACTTCTTGTTACGAGGGATGCTCTTAAGGAACAGGAGTTTTTGCCGGATAGTATTACAAAGGTATTTTCTGATGCTGCACTGCCACATATTCTTACAGCAGTGTCTGAAACAAAAGCTGCTATCACTGTATCTGTTGAAGCAGAAATGATTAATCAATCTGAGAAACTGATCGGGTCGATCGGAGCAGCGATCGCACCGGAACTTACTGGCTCTGAAACGCCGGAAGTCGAGATTCTTGCAACCTCCGAACATTTAGCTAAAGCAAAAGGTGAGTTGGCTATGTTGCACGATCAGGCTGAGCATTTCGCCATTACTCACCTCAAAAACCTGCAAGTGGCCAGTGAAGCGATTGGTTGGCAGCGCGATCGTCACGCTGTTACTGACTCGGCGCTAGCGACTGAGCATGCTGTGGTGTTTGATGGTTGGCTTAATGAACAAAAGCGTTCGGCGGTTGAAACTGCTTTTAAGGAGCAGAACCTGGCTGTTGCTATCGACGAGTTAGAGTTAGCTGTCGATGAAGAACCGCCGGTAGAAATATCAAACTCACCTTTAGTGCAGCCGTTTGAAGCAGTGACGCGCTTGTATGGAATGCCGGGATACAAAGACCTTGACCCAACTGTATTCTTGGCTGGATTCTTCTTCCTGTTCTTTGGCATGTCGCTGACCGACGTTGGATACGGACTTTTCTTGATGGTAGTGGCAGCAATTGTTTTGACCTTGTTTAAGGTTGCTCCGCCGGTGCGTATGTTTGCTAAGCTACTTTTGTTTGTTGGCTTTTCTACAGTTCTGGTTGGTTTGCTCTTTGGCGGTTACTTAGGTATCGATACTAAATATATCCCAGACTTCCTAAAGCAATTGCAAATATATGACCCGATCGGAAATCCGCTACCGGTTTTCTACACGGCGCTTGGTTTAGGAGTGTTTCAAGTTATGTTTGGTATTGTGCTAAAGATATACAGTGAATACCGCAACGGTCGTTTCTTGACGGGCGTGCTTGATCAGGGGCCGTGGTTGTTTGTCTTTGTGATCGGTATTTTGTATCTCGCTACGAGCACAGGATACATTACAGCCTTCGCCTTGCCTCAACTGGTTAACTTGCTTTATGTCGGCTTAGTGATGGTTGTGCTTTCAAGTGGTCGCAAAGGTAGCGGAGTGTTGGAAAAACTAAAAAATGCCGCCCTTAGTTTGTACGACAGTATCGGATACTTCTCTGACATTCTGTCGTACTCGAGGCTCTTGGCGCTTGGTTTAGCTACGACTGCTTTGGCCTTTGCGGTAAACCTTATCGCGAGCATGGTGGTTGATGTGCCTTATGTCGGAGCGATTCTCGCGCTGATGATATTGCTCATAGGACACCTCTTCACATTAGCGGTTAATACTCTGGGAGCCTTTATTCATAGTGCTCGATTGCAGTTTGTTGAGTTCTTTGGTAAATTCATTTCTGGCACAGGTCGCAGTTTTGCGCCCTTATCTAGAAAGAAAAAGTATATTGCGGTCAAAGATGAGTGATCACAATAAGGAGGCAAAGATGTGATGTTTGAATAAACTTTATAATATAGTAGTAAGTAACATAATATGGAATCATTAATTGGAGTAGGTTTAGTTTTTGCAGGAGCAGCTATATCAGCATCGCTTGGTTTTAGTGGATCTGCTATTGGTATGGGTCACGCTGGTCAAGCTGCCGCTGGAGTGCTTGGCGAGAAGCCACAGTTGTTTGGTAAAATGCTTCTGATGCAGGCTTTGGCTGGTTCTCAGGGTATTTATGGTTTGGTAGGAGCTTTCCTTATCCTTAGTTTTTCTGGTGTTTTGGGTGGAGGTGATGTAAGCGGAATCACAACTGCAACAGGATTGCAGTACCTTATGGCTGGTATTCCGATTGGTGTAGCTGGATACTTCTCTGGTATGTTTCAGGGTATCGTAGCGGCTTCAGGTATTTCGATGATTGCTAAAGACGAAGCGAATATGGGACGAGCGATTGTACTTTCTGTAATGGTTGAAACTTGGGCGATCTTCGGTGTTCTCATCAGCTTCATCTTGCTGATCTCAATCGCATAATTACTATGTCTGATAATTTATTAATCGCAAAAATCAAAGCTGACGCGGAAAAAGTCGCGGCTGATATTTTGTCGGCCAATCAGTCTGAGGTAGCTAAGATCGAAAAAGATACGGCTGCAAAATTGTCTACACTGCAAAAAGAGCACGCGACTGCACTTAAAAAGCAGCACGATCAGCTAGAGCTTGTCGCTATGTCGCAGGCCAATCAGGCAGGTAAAATTGCTGTGCAACAAGCGAAACGGAATCGAGTCGATGCCATCATTGACTCAGCTATGACAGAGCTCGCAACGCAGTCTTCTGCTGATTACGTTGCTTACTTCGGTAAAATGGTTTCTTCTGCTGTGCCGAAGGCTGCGTCTGTTGTGTCTGTTTCGGCCCCGTCAGAGCGGGTGGCAGAAACGAATGATATTCTCGCACAAGCCGGACTTGCTGGTGAAGTTGCTGCTGACAAAGACATTGCTGCTGGTCTGATTATTGAAACTGCTGACGGAGTGTATGATCTCACTTTAAACAGACTGCTCAAGGAAAAGCGTCCGGAGATTGAAATGGAAATGGTCAAGCAGGTAATGGTGTAACGAGTAAATATTGTATGCAAACTTCTTATATTTATAGTGCAAGTAAAGCAACTGCGTTATCGCAAATGCTTCTTAATTGTACTGATATAGAGCGTTTGTTGGTAGCAGAGTCTGGTGATGACTTGCAGTCGGCACTTAAAGAAACTTACTTAGCTTCGTATTTGGTGCGCGTACCAAACGAAAATATGTCGCTGGCAATCGAAGAAACACTTAGTCACGCCAAGAAGCTAATTCACCGTATTACTCCGCAAGGAGATATGTTTCGGATTATGTGGGTGCAGTATGACATTCACAACTTGCGCGTGTTTGCAAAAGCGACAGCTGCTAATTATAGTTATGAAGATTGCTTGCCGTTTTTGTCGGAGCGAGGGATTTATTCTTCGCAATATCTGCACGAACACGTCGAAGCTGGAACATTAAACCGCTTACAAATTGGCTGGCAAGAAGCTTACGACGCAGCGGTGCAGGTTGTGCAAGGAGGAGATTTGAGCGCACTAGACGGAGTTTTGGATCAGCTCTACTTCGACACCAGCAAACGGATTGTGGAATCTGTCGGAGACAGCTTCATGCGCAAGTATTTTCAAACTCTGATTGATTTGTACAATTTGAAAAGCCGGTTGCGACACCTTAAGAATGAATCTATTAGTCTCGAACCTAAGTTTATCGACGGCGGAACATTCGCTGCAGGACAAGTAGAAACACTCGATGGCGTAACGGCTATGTTTAAGCAGTTTGGTGGTGTTTCGTATTGGGCAGAAGCGCTGGAAGAATATCAAACAGTTGGTAACTTCACCAAAGTCGATGCCAAAGCGGCTGATTACTTGCTCATTACTGCTAGAGAGGGAAGTTACGACATGTTCTCCTCTGCTTCTTTGGTGCTTTACTACCTAAAGTGCCGTCAGTCTGCTGCCAATATAAGAACTATAGTAGTGGGCAAAAACAGCGGTTTCGACACCGCATCTATTCGCGATAATCTACGCATTGCTTATGTCAACGAATAAAGATACTAACGAATACAGTCTAGCGATTATCGGTCCGGCCGACACAGTGTCTGGCTTTAAAGCTTTGGGAGTAGACATGTTTGCTGCTACTACGGCTGAAGAAGCGCTGGATCATTTGCGTAATATCAAGAAACAGACTTTGAGCACTGAAGCCGGTAAAAAGTACGCCGTGGTTTGCGTGATTGAAGACTTGGTTTCTTTGGTTGATCAGGCAGAGTATGCGAAAGTGGTGTCGGGAGCGTTGCCGGCAGTGGTGCTTTTGCCAGGACTTGAAGGAAGCAGCGGGTTTGCGATTGAGCGCCTGCGCGGCTTGGCTGAGAAGGCGGTTGGAGCGGCGATTATTTAAGTTTATCGCCAACAGAAGAGCAGAAAGTATGTATTTGGAATGTTTACAAAAGTGTTTCAACTACATTCTTTCTGGGAAGATCGAATGCAACAAGTCATTGCCAAGGCAAGAGCTTGAAGATTAATTAATTACCTTTACAAGAAATATGACGAATACAGACACAGCCTCACACGGCGACACCAAAGCGGGCGAAATCCTGCGTGTGACCGGCCCGCTCGTGCGCGCCAACGGTATGCATGAAGCCAAGCTTTATGAAGTGGTGAAGGTTTCAGAGGAAAAACTTCTCGGTGAAATCATCGAGCTTCATGGCGATGAAGCGGCTATTCAGGTTTACGAAGAAACAGCTGGTATTGGACCGGGTGATGCGGTTTACCGTACTGGTCGCACTATGTCGGTTGCGCTTGCTCCTGGTTTACTTGAGAGTATTTACGACGGCGTACAAAGGCCGCTTAAGACTCTTCAAGAAGTGGCTGGTGATCACTACATCAAGCGCGGAATTGAAGCTTCTCCGGTTGATATGGAAAAGAAGTGGAAGTTCAACCCAGTGGCAAAAGAAGGCGACAAAGTGCAAGAAGGTGATGTTCTCGGCGAAGTGCAAGAGACAGCACTTATCATGCATAAAATAATGGTTCCTCCAGGAGAAGGTGGAAGAGTTGCTTCAATTAAAAACGGCGACTTCAATGTTACCGAAGAAATCGCAACCCTTAAGCATGACGACGATTCTGTCGCGTCTATTTCGATGTTGCAATACTGGCCAATTCGCGCCGCTCGTCCAAAGCACAGTAAGATCTTCCCAACCGAGCCTCTCCGCACAGGTGGTCGTTCAGTCGACACATTTTTCCCAATTGCTAAAGGTGGAGCCGGATGTATTCCCGGTCCTTTCGGCGCAGGTAAAACTGTGACTCAACAAGGTATCGCAAAGTTCTGTGATGCTGAGATCATCGTTTACATTGGTTGTGGTGAGCGTGGTAATGAAATGACAGAAGTGCTTGATGAATTCCCTCACTTGATTGATCCAAACTCTGGCGAGCCACTCATGAAGCGAACGATCCTTATCGCCAACACTTCAAACATGCCAGTAGCTGCTCGCGAAGCGTCTGTTTACACTGGTATTACTATCGCTGAGTATTATCGTGACATGGGCTACAACGTAGCGCTTATGGCCGATTCAACTTCTCGTTGGGCAGAAGCTATGCGTGAAATTTCTGGACGTCTGGAAGAGATGCCCGGTGAAGAAGGTTATCCTGCTTATCTTTCGTCTCGTACGGCAGAGTTTTACGAGCGAGCAGGAATTGTAAAAACACTTGGTAGCGATGGACGAACAGGTTCGCTTACTGTAATCGGAGCGGTTTCGCCTCCAGGTGGAGACCTTTCTGAACCGGTTAGTCAGGCGACACTTCGTGTAACTAAAACCTTCTGGTCACTCGACGCAGACCTTGCTTACAAAAAGCACTTCCCGTCAATTAACTGGCTGAATTCATATTCTCTCTACGCACAAAACTTCGAGGATTTCTGGAGGAAAGAAATCGCAGAAGACTTTGTCGAGATCCGCGCAACAGCAATGTCATTGCTTGAAAAAGAATCTAAGTTGCTCGAAATCGTGCGCTTGGTTGGAATGGAATCTCTCTCAAACAGCGACCGACTTATCCTTGAAGTTGCACGAATGATTCGTGAAGACTTCCTTTTCCAAAACGCTTTTGACAAAGACGACGCTTACACACCGCTTGATCGTCAATACGGAATTTTGAAGTCAATCGTTACTTACTTTGAAGTAGGGCAGGCGGTAGTGAATCAAGCAGAATTTGAATTTGCTACGTTTACTTCAGTACCGAGCTTTGCTGAGGTGGCGGACTTAAAGAATAAGCTAGAATGGACAAAAGATGATTATCAGACTTTCCAAGAAAAAGTGCGCTCTGAACTGACTGCGCTCGTCGGTAAGGTTGCCTAATAATTACTACGTATGAGTAACAAAGAATATACAGACATTTCTTCAATCGCTGGTCCACTGATGGTGGTCGAAGGGGTTGAGGGAGTAAAATACGAAGAGTTGGTCGAGGTTAATGTGACTGGCGAAAGTGCGCCGCGCTTTGGTAAAGTGCTTGATATTTCAAAAGACAAAGCCGTAGTACAGATGTTTGCGCCAACGACTGGCATGACCGCCGAAGGAACGCGAGCGCGTTTCCGAGGTGAGACTCTCAAGCTCGGTGTGAGCGAAGACATGCTTGGTCGTGTCTTTAACGGCGTTGGAGAAGTGGCTGACGGAGGTCCAGAGATTGTAGCTGAAGAACGACGCGACATTGCTGGTGAACCGATCAACCCTTACTCACGAGAGTTTCCAAACGACTTCATTCAAACAGGAATCGGATCAATCGATGTGATGAACACTTTGGTTCGTGGACAGAAGCTGCCGATTTTCTCCGGTGCAGGTTTACCGCATTCACGGCTAGCAGCGCAAATCGCGCGCCAAGCAAGTGTGAAAGATGGTTCAGACTTTGCGATTGTATTTGCTACGCTTGGTGTTTCGTTTGAAGAAGCGGAGTACTTCCGTCGAGAATTTGAAGAAGCAGGAGCGCTGGAACGAAGTGTCCTATTTATCAACACAGCTGCCGACCCGGTAGTAGAGCGTGTTTCTACACCGCGTATGGCGCTTACAACCGCTGAGTACTTGGCTTTTGAAAAGGGTAAGCATGTGCTGGTTATTTTGACTGACATGACAAACTACTGTGAAGCTTTGCGTGAAGTTTCTTCTGCTCGAAAGGAAGTTCCAGGACGACGTGGTTATCCAGGGTATCTTTACACTGACCTTTCGACTATTTACGAGCGAGCTGGTCGAATAAAAGGGAAGCAAGGAACTATTACTCAGATCCCAATCCTCACAATGCCCGACGACGACAAAACTCACCCAGTGCCAGACCTTACTGGATACATTACCGAAGGTCAGTTTGTGATTTCGCGTGAGCTGTATCGTAAGGGAGTATTTCCACCAGTAGATGTGCAGGGTTCTCTTTCACGACTTTGGTCAGCTGGAGTAGGGGAAGGCAAAACTCGTGATGATCACTCAGCACTCAAGGACCAGCTCTTTGCTTCTTACGCAACTGGTCGCGAAGTGCGCGAGCTAGCGGTTGTGCTTGGTGAAGCATCGCTTGATGACACTGATCGCGCGCACCTCAAGTTTGCAGATGAATTCGAACGAGAATTCGTTGGCCAGGGAGAGTTTGAAAATCGCTCAGTAGAAGAATCTCTCGATATTGGCTGGAAGCTTTTGGCTATGTTGCCGCAAACTTCACTCAAACGAGTGAAGAAAGAACAGATCGAACAGTACATGCCGAAGAGCTAGTTTGAGCTTTTGTATCTCAAATATTTACACCACTCTAATTTATTCATTCAATGGCAATCTTAAAGGTAAACCCAACCCGTGTCTCACTTCTTCGTCTGAAGAAGGAGCTTAAGGTAGCGCAAAAAGGTCACAAGTTGCTCAAGGATAAGCGTGATGGACTGGTTAAAAAATTCATGGTTGTTATCTATGAAGCCAGAGATTTGCGTGGAGGAGTAGAAGAGCGTTTGGGTTCTGCTTTTGACTCTTACTCTCGTGCCAGCAGCATGGCTTCATCGGCGGCTCTAAACACAGCTTTTATGGTGCCAAGCGCCAAGGTGGATTTAGAGGTAAAGATCAAGAACATTATGTCGGTAAAGATACCGGAGTTTAAGATTGAAAAAAGCGGTTCGCCTTTTTCTTACGGCATGCTCGAAACCACCGGCGATCTCGACAACGCAATGGTTAAGTTCGATGCGATCTTTGTCGATATATTAAAACTAGCCGAGCTAGAAAAGAGCGCCGAAAACCTCGCCGAAGAAATCGAAAAAACCCGCCGCCGAGTATCAGCCCTTGAAAACGTCCGCATCCCAAACCTAAACGACACAATCAAATTCATCACCATGCAGCTAGACGAACGCGGCCGTGATGCGGTTGTTTCTACTATGAGAGTTAAGGCAATGATTATGGAAAAAGAGGGAGGATAGAATTTATCAAAGTGATTAAAATAACGGTGGGAGCGAAGCTCCCACCGTTATTTTAATCACTTTCACCACTTGTGTTCGTGTTTCTAGATTTGTTGTCTATAATGATTTGGTCAATATCAGCTTCAATCCCTTTTAGTTTGTCGTTTACTTCACATACTAAATCACTCAGTTCGCTTCTTGAGCTAGCCAAAACTACAGAAAACAAAACTTTACCAATGAAGTTTGATGAAAACTTAACTAGTGCATACATGTCTACAACTTTGTATTGTAGCGCGTTTTCAGCTTGTTCTTTTTGTGTGGCCACACTGCTGCAGTTTGTGGTGGTTAGTGCGACATTAGCCCGACTCAGGTCAGCCATTAGATTGATTGTTTTATTTGGCAGGTAATGATACCTGGTAGACGTGTCGATTGATGTCTCTGAAAACGTTATTAGTTCGGGTTGATTGGTTATGATTTCGTTTTTGTGGCTCAAGTACTCACGACGGTAGACGTTGCTAAGGGTGTCGGCAGACAGGGTCGATTTCGTCAGTGTCTCTTTAAGAACGGATAGTTGCTCAATGGAGAGTTCATCAGCGTGGGTTTTTAGTAATGATTCGATATTGGCGGTTCCGATTCTAAGTATGGCCACGTTCACCATATATTCAATACTGTCCAATGATGTAGGCACAGCTCGAGCTGCTGTGGAGAACTGTAGAGGCGCGACAGCAAATTTAGTTGCGGCGTCGAAGTCGCCAGAATGAGCGGCGATTCTGCTGTGTAAAACTGAGAGGTTTGCAAAATCTCTGAGGTCATTTAATTCACAGTAGGCTACATCGAGACCATATGTCTGGCTCGATTCTGGACATTGATAGAAAGGTTTTTGACTAGCTCGCACGTAGTCTGCCACAATATTTTCTGTGCCGGCTAGTGAAGCCGTTACTTCTGCGAGTGTGCTGCTGCCGCTGTCGATCTGCGATACATACTTGTCTGCTTCGTGTAAGGCGTTACGCTGTGCGTCAGGCAGTGCTTCGATGTCAGGAATATTATAGTAAGCATTTTCCTCCTGAGGAACTAGTATTGGTGCGGCAAGCTGAAGGTCACTATCGTCGACGCTAAGGTCATCCCAAAACAGTTGCATGAGCACACTGTAGGAAACACTGACTATAATAAACAAAAGTATCGGTACTTGCTTCCAAAGACGTCGCGGAGGTCCAGTAAAAGCTGGTCGCATTTGATAAACTAGCCATATGGCAGCGGTGGTTATGATGAGCAGTAACAATGCGATGCTTACTCTCAGCCAAATGATCTGTGGTAAAAAGGGCAGATGCAGTAAATACAATATTGACGCTAGCGAAAATCCGATAGTTTCGTACAAAAAAAGCGGAAGCGTCCACCGACGCAGGCGCAACAGATCAATCGTGTACCAGACATAGAACACAGTTATCATTAAACCAATAATTAAAGGTAGTAAAAACTGACTTAAAATCACAGCAATTGGGACAGTCGCTATGGTAATACTGGAGACAAATAACGTAAATAATAATACAGCTACAATTTTAATACTGGCGAATGTCCGAAAGAGTAGCGCTTTGGTTTTGGAATGAACGGGCACGGCTACCTGCTCTGATTTTCTGAGCAAGAAAGAGAACATCGCTAAAAAAGGCGTTATTACACCGACGCCAATGATGGTTGCGATTGGTAGTGTGTACAACTCTAGATCAAAAGTCCAGCCGGGTCGGTCATCTAGTGGCATGTTTAAATAAGGAAGAGTTATAAGCCATCCAACAATAACAATGATTGATGGAATGATGCTTAATATCAAAAATATTCTAGCAGCAAGGTGTTTGCTTGGTTGAGGTGTCATGATGCAATAGAAGGTTTGCTAATAACTATTTGAATTATTATAGCAAGATTGTTTTGGACAAAGTGAAGTTTTCATTTTTTTTGGTGCGGTAATCGATAAATGATGGTGAGAGAAGCGCGCCATCTTTTATCGTATTAATTTCCTAAAGTCTGTGTTTGGTTTGTTCCGAATCTTCCCTTTCCTAAGGTAGATTCCTGGAACTTGTCCTTTTAAACAAACAACTTTAATTCTGAGGCAAGACCCAGTTCTGCACTTTTTGAAATTCTTTTCTTTGCAAACAAAGATTATCAATACTTAAAAATCCTTCATCGACCAGAGTTTGCCGGTTGCGGGTGAGAAGCGGGCGGCTGTGAAACTCTCGGTTTTAGCAAGGTGAGCGAGTTCGTCTTCGTTTATCATCAGAGCTGCAGTGGCAAAAGCATCAGCGTCGCGCGCGGTGGGGGATTTTATAAACGATGCGATGCGCGGAACGTTTTTGTCGGTAACAATATGAGTAAATGTTTTGTCATTAGATTGCCACACGCGCTTGAATGGACTGGAGGCAGCGAAGCCTTGACTGAGCAACGTTGTGCGATGAATGGCGTGTCTTGGTTTGGTTGGGTGTTCGAGATAAACTTCGATGGGTTCGTCATGGTCGCTGGTGGCAAAAAGATCGCCGCCACCATTTATGAGGAAATACTTGAAATCGTATTTTGATTGTAAAATTTCTGCCAGCTCGTCGATCAGATAACCCTTACCAAAACCACCAATGTCGACATTGCCGTGAGCAACCTCAATCATATCGTCGCTGATTGAAAGGTCTGTTACAGGGTTGCCAGCAGTCAGTGCCTCAGGCCCATTTGGAGTGAAGGAATAGTCGGCGTCGTATCCTCTTGCGTCCAAAATATGGCCTGTTAAAAGGTTGAAATGAGTGTTTGTGCGCAGGTAAAGCTGCTTCCCGTAGGTGAGTAATGAAACCAAAGAGGCAGTTGGATTTACCAAACTCCTTGCTTGATTCAAAACAGAGATTTGTGAATCAGGTAAGAAGCGTGAGTAGTCAGATTCAAATTTGTTAGCAAAGGCTTCTAGTTCAGTAAAGACTCCTTCCAAGTCTTTGTCGGAAGATTCATCAAAAACCGTTATCCACCACTTGGTGCCAAGAGCTTCAAATTCTTTTGTTTGTTTAAGGTTTGGTGGCATTATTTTTGTGCTGCTTTAAACAACTGTTAACGGCGCACAATTACTCGCTACGTTTTTATACCTCGGCTTGTTCCTGAATTCCTTTAAGGGCAGTGTTGAAAGCGTTAGTTGTAAGTGAAGCTCCTGCCACGCGAGATAATTCTAGGTCTTCGAGTTCTTTTCCTAGAACAAAACCTTTGTATGTCATGTCAAAACGATTAACATTAGCATCAGCTGCTCCTTTTTCATCGTACACAATATCTACAGCAGCGATTGTGCCGTCTTCTACCGTCATCGATACATTTAGTGTGTAGGTGTTGTTGCCAGGTGTTCGGTAGGATGATGTTTCTTTGTAAGTAACGGCAGACGCTTCTTTGGCTACGGCTACTTCTGGTGTGGTAACTACTACAGGTTCTTCAGAAGTAATTTCTTGCGCTGGCGCAGGCTCATTATCAGCTATCTCTATCTCTTCTTCCAGCACCACTTCTTCAACAGTAACTTGATCAGATGAATTTGTTTCAACTGCCACTTCTACAACCTCTGGTTGCATTTCTGACGTTTCATTTTCTTGCTTTATTACAACAGATTCATCGTTTATGGGTGTTGATTTGTATAGAGTGAAACCAACTCCAACCAGAACAAGTGCCAAAGCAGCGATAATGTACGGCATAAATGATCAAGAATGTTGTTTATAATAATGCTTATCTTGATTTACAATGATATAGTAAGAATGCTTTTTTGCAAGCAACCATTTAATTATAGTTTCTATGCCCAATATGATTTTAAAGCCATTTCATGCAGTGCAGAATACAGTTGATAGTATTTCCATGTACCGTTTAGTTTCGGGTACGCTGCTTGGCTTGGCCGCACTCTCTATCGGGGCTGGCTTCTTTAATTTATTGGTGCATAGCGGCTTGTCTCAGATTTTTAGCTTATCACTGGCTCTGATTACAGCTCTTTCCACTAATTGGTTTATTGCAACTGTCACAAAAATTTCTGTCAATCACGAGTCAGCTGTGATTACAGCGCTGATAATGTTTTTTCTTATTATGCCCCAAGGAAATGTTTTAGATACTTGGCCGCTTGCTTTGGCGACGGCAATTGCTGTTTTGTCGAAGTTTATTCTTGTTTACAAAAAACAACATCTTTTTAATCCGGCAGCATTTGGTCTGGCAGCGCTTGGTTTTGCTGGAATACATGCGTCGAGTTGGTGGGTGGCTAATCCAATATTGTTTATCCCGCTTCTTATGGGTGGAATATTGGTGGTTATGAAAGTGCGAAAGTGGCCGATGATTCTGTCTTTTGTCGCCGCCAGCTTCGTTCTGTATATCGTTGATGTGTTTGCCTATGGTGATCCGCTTGCTCCTGCTGTTCCAATTTTCTTTATTTCATGGCCAATACTATTCTTGGTGTTTTACATGCTAACAGAACCTTTTACTACTCCAGCTATGAAAAATCAGCAAATCCTCTACGCGACAATAGTGGCTTTCTTGGCCATGTCTCCTTTAGCTTCAACTTTTTTCTCTTTCACACCGGAGCTTGCACTAGTTATGGCTAGTGCAGTTATGTTGCCAGCACGGTTGAGTCAAAAACTATTTTTGTCTTACGAGAGCAAGCGACTGATAGCGAAGGATGTCTACGAATTTGTTTTCAAAAAGCCTGAAGGCTTCACATTTAGAGCTGGTCAGTATTTGGAATGGATGCTGCCGCAAGAGTCAGCTGATAAGAGGGGAATTCGTCGCTACTTCAGTATTGCGTCGGCGCCGACCGAGAAAAACATTATGATGGCTTGCAAAATACATGCCAAAGGAAGTTCGTATAAAAAAGCTCTGATGCAGCTAGATGTTGGCGACAAAATTATTGCCAGTCAGTTGGCTGGAGACTTTGTTATAGAAGAAGCTGAAGATAAGCTCGGTTTTATTGCAGGTGGAATTGGCATAACTCCTTTCAGAAGCCAGATCAAAGATATGGTAGACACCGGCAAAATGCATGACACAAAATTGCTGTACTGTGTTAATGAAATTTCTGAGTTGGCCTACGAAGCAGAGTTTGAGTCAGCAATAGCCAGACAGCTTCCGCTAGAGATGATCGCCGTAATAGCTAAGGCGAAAGAGAATGATGCTGAAAGTGCTTCTGCAAAGAAACATTCACCACTTGAAGTATCAGCCGAGCAGGGATTTATTACTCTTGAAATGATCAGTCGGCGCGTGCCAGACTTCCTTGAACGCACTTGGTACATTTCAGGTCCGCCACCAATGGTGAGTGCTTACAGGAGATTGCTAAAAAAAGCCGGCGTACCAGGCAAACAAATCAAAACAGATTTCTTCCCAGGAGCGACTTAGTTCTCGTGTA
Organism: Patescibacteria group bacterium; assembly: GCA_018608435.1. GTDB lineage: Bacteria > Patescibacteriota > Minisyncoccia > Phycocordibacterales > UBA918 > OLB19. The sequence continues at coordinate 22,146 of JABAZV010000018.1, forward strand.
CACAAAGCGTCGAGTTACAGTCTTGTTACCAATCAATTTTCTTCAATCCTTTTGCTTTCAGGTACATATTGGTTTTACTGAAGTGTTTACAGCCAAAAAATCCGGCATAGGCAGAAAGCGGTGAAGGGTGGGGGGATTCGAGTATCAAGTGCTTGTCGTTGTCTATAAGCGCCGCTTTACTGCGGGCAAAATTTCCCCAGAGCAAGAAAACGACATTTTCTTTTTGGTCTGAAATGGCTTTTATTGCTGCATCGGTGAATTGTTCCCAGCCTAGTTTTTGGTGACTACCAGCGTTTCCTTCTTCCACTGTTAAGGTTGAGTTTAGTAGCAATACTCCTTGCTTGGCCCAGTATTTTAGATTTCCGCTATCTGTAATATTTTTGCCAACATCTGTATTAATTTCCTTGTAAATGTTTCTAAGCGATGGCGGAATTTTTACTCCGTCTTCTACCGAAAAAGCGAGTCCGTGTGCTTGTCCTTTTCCGTGGTAAGGATCTTGACCAAGAATGACAACTTTGACTTCAGCAAAAGGGCAGAGCGAGAAAGCATTGAATATATTCTCTTTGGCAGGGAAGACGGTTTTCTCTTTGTAAGCCAGCTCAACTTTTTTGGTTAAGTCTGTAAAGTAACCTTTCCCCATTTCTTCCTGCAGAATGGTTTTCCACGACTTTTCTATCTCGCTGATCATTCAGGCGATTATATCAGGTAGACTTAATAATATGAAGGATTCACGATTTCGTAGTGTTGTAAAAGGTTTGACATGGCGTGTAATTGCTTCTGGTACGACGATGAGCGTGGCTTATTTTCTGACGGGAGACATGCATATTGTGATGGCGACTGGTGCGATTGATGTGGTCGCAAAGCTACTCTTTTATTACGGACACGAGCGGTTGTGGGGAAGGGTGGCTTGGGGGCGAGCGGCGATGCCTGTTGGCAAGAAGAATCAAAAGAAGCGGTGACTGCTTAGTTGGTGCGGGTAGTGAAAGAAGAAGGGCGGGAGCTTCGCTCCCGCCCTTCTTCTTTTGTCACTTCTGACACCCTGGACAATAATGCGTCCCGCGTCCAGCACAGCGTATTTTCTTAATTGTCTCACCACAGCGCGAGCAGGCTGTTCCTTGTTGTCCAAATACTTTGAGGTAATCAGTAAAGTTTCCATTTTCTCCTCCTGTGTCTTTGAAGTGTTGAAAAGTCGTGCCACCAACAGCGATAGATTCTTTCATGACATCTGAGGCGGCGCCACAAAGTGCTTTTGCTTCGCTCTTTGTAACACGTTTGGCTTGTCGTGTCGGGCGCACGCCAGCTCGCCATAAAGCCTCGTCAACATAAATGTTGCCTAAGCCAGCAACAAATTTTTGATCCAACAAAGCCGCTTTAACCGGAGTCCTGCGCAAACGCAGTTTACGGCCAAATTCTTCACAGTCAAAATCATCTGCAATCGGTTCTGGTCCGAAACGTTTTTTTGCTTCTAACATTGTAGCTTTGTTTACGGCCTTAACGTAGCCAAATATCCGCATGTCGTTGAAGTACAAAGTGCCTCGGTCGTTAAAGTGAAAGGCGATTCGCGTATGCTTGGTTGGCAAGTCCATGTCCGCTGCGGTCATGCTGTGTCCGCCGCCAATTACGTCAGAATCGCTGCCAACATAAAAGAATTGTCCGGTCATTTTTAAGTGAGCGAGTAAAAACAAGTCTTCGTTTGGAGTGAAGCAGAAAATCATGAGTTTCCCAATACGGTCAATATTAGAGATTGTTTGTCCACTCAACTTTTCTTCTATTTCACTGTCGTCTCCCGCAGACTTACTATGAAAAACCTCGACCGAATCAATGGTTTGTCCAACTACTTTGCGCAGCAGCTGAATGCGCACGGTTTCTACTTCTGGGAGTTCAGGCATTTAATTTGTTTTTATTATTAGTTATGTCAGCGTGAATTTCGGCATGACAATTGGCGCAAACCAAGATACATTTATCAATTTCTTTTTGCATCTTTTCCCATGAACGAGTCATGCCGCGTGTTGATAATCCGAAGTCTTTTTGCGAAGGATCTTTGTGGTGAAAGGAAAGTGCGCCAATGCATTTTTTGTAACCACAGACCCGGCACTTCCCGCCGCCATAATCCACTGCTTTTTGTCGTAACGTTTTGCGTCTTTTGGCAACAGCCCTTTTTAAATATTCGGCACGATCAGCATAAGTGCGAGTGTCTTTCTTTGGCATACACATGCAGTATACCATGTTAGTGACAGGGTTGTAACTTGCGCAAAAATCTGTAAAATAGCTACTACTTGTATCACGTTGTAGTGATCAGGTACGGATTGCAAATAAAAATGAGATATACTCTTTTTATTTGAATCCTCCATTCCGCGGTAGCTCAGCGGTAGAGCATCCGGCTGTAACATTGAACATTGTTCGTTCTAAATAGCAGCCTCCCGTAGTAATGCGGGTTGCAAATGAGGTGAATTGTCTAGTTTGTTTACAAATTAGAGGCTGTCATGGCTAGTCCATTTCAGTACTGGAAACCCTAACAAGCATTCGTGCGTTGAGGGCAATCAGCAGCCAAGCCCTGTATTGTTTATTCAAGTTTTGGTTTGAATAAAACGCGCAGGGAAGGTTCAGAGACTATCCCTTTTGGGAGTAGGGCAGGTAACTGTTCGAAGCGCCTCACACCCAGATTTCTTATTTATAAGTGATTTGGGTGATGATATAGTCCACCCCTTGGAGAAATCCTTGGATACGTGTAACCGGCAGGTCACAGGTTCGAATCCTGTCCGCGGAGCATATTACAAAGTGAAGCATTTACAGGGGTCCTTGCAATCAAATTGTAGGGACTTTTGTATTGTAAACTAACGATATTTCGGTTGAGGAGGGTAGAGTTCGATAGTGATTCTGAGAGCTTTCATAAAAATATCCTTATTTATAAGGGTATTTTTATTAAGTGACTTTATTACTCCTCCTTTTTTCTAATCCATCTAGCGGAATTAATCACAAATCTCCACAAAAGTGTTTGAGAAACGGAGGTCTATATTTCACAACCTCTTGGTAAAGGTCTAAATATTAAAATTACATGAGTCTATTGACATATTGTGTACAAAAGTGTTTTATAGATATGCCTGCACGTACTCTTCCGAGATGACTGTGTAGAAGTTCTTGTGAAAAACATTCAACCTTATGAGGTAACAATTATGAACGTACGTTCAAATCTGAAGATACGCGAAAGCGAATTTGATCTTTCTGGTAAAGTAATCGCGTATGAGAACGCTGAATTCATCGAGCGTCTCAAGGTTAAGCTTGACTTGGGTCATGAAACAGCAGAGCAGCTGTTCTCTGACTTGAAGCAGTTTCTCTACTTGTGCGGTACTAGACCAGGCATCTGTAGTCCGACCGACCGTATCGATGCAGCCTGGCACGAGTTTGTTCTCTACACCGAAGACTATGCAACTTTCTGCGATATTATGTTCGGTCGGTTCATTCACCATGTGCCGCCAACCTATCTCTCTGACGAGAAGCGTACTAAAGGTAAGACTTGGCGCACTTATCAAGTTGCACTCGATATCTTCGGTGAACTTAGTTCAAACTGGAATGTTCCCGAACATATGCGTCCACAACGTGGTGCAAAACCCGACAATGTTGAACTTATCGAGTTCGATAACTGCGGCAATTCCTGCGGCTGTGGACCAGCATGTAACAGCGACTGACGTTCTGCTGTGAAGTAGTAATAAAGGTGGATCTTCGGATCCGCCTTTCTTTAAAATACTGGAGGTTGACATGAACAGAGTTTTTATTGATAAGATTACTGGTCTCTATAATCAGGATCACATTGGAGTGGATACTTTTCTGAATGTGCTTAGTGTTGAAGAATTGTATCATTTAGGTGGTGTTTTCAAAACGAATACGGAAAGATTTAAGTCTCTAGATTTCGGTGGTGTAACAAGATGGGACTTGACTGAAGAAGATTTATTCAAGTATTCAGAGTTAGAAATTGGTCGTAAAAAATCAAGAACCATCGCTGATACTGTCATTGCTATTGCAGAGGGTAATAAGTTATATCGAGAGAAGTTCAGTGTTTTGTTTTACCCAAAAGGATCTTCCGGTGTTAAGCCACATCGAGATACTGAACATTCAGTAAATTGCATAGTCATTCTTGTCATTAAAGGAGTTAACTCTTTTTATGTCGCAAAAGATAAGACACTCGAAGATGTTACTGAATTTTCGACAAAACCTGGAGACGCAATCGTTTTGAGAGGTCCGAGAAGTAGCGAAGATACTCTTTCTCGCCCCATACACTACGTCGATCAAGTCGTTGAGCCTCGCTACGTAATGATTTACAGACATATAAATTTAGATGGAATAAATAATAAGTGAGACTGAATAGTTATTTTAAGGCAAGCTCCAAGCTTGCCTTATTTCTTTTTATATACATAATATACTTTATATGATTAAAACCAATCGCTTTACACTCAACCACAATGTCTTAGATTATGAAGATGGTACTAATGAGGTGTTGATTCTTGAACCAAGCACTGACAAGGTTGCTGGTGATATTTTATTTCTTCATGGACATCAAGTTGGTGCGCGTGTGGGGGCATGGGAGGTTCCTCGGTACTTAGGACCGCTTTTGTCTCGAGGGTATAGAATAATTGCCCCTTCGCTTTTAGGGTATGGTAAAACTTCAGGCGAACCAGATTATTGTGGTCCACTCACCTTGAAACGGTTAGAAGCTACTATAAGAGATTTTGTTGATGGTCCAGTACATGTCATGGGGGCATCAAGAGGTGGGACGTTGGCAGTTTTGTTTGCGGAACATTTCTCAGAACTGGCTGCAAGCTGTACTGCAATTGCAGGGGTGTATGACCTAGAGTCAATGGTGAACCAGACTTCGGACGAGCGAATGAAACAGAATATTATAAACGAGACTGGTGGCACGGTAGATTCTTATAACAAACGTGATCCTAAAAAACTTTGCGATAAACTCAAGGCGCCATTGCATATAGTTCATGGATTAAAAGATGAGCAGATACCCGTGTCACAAGCTGAGGACTTTTCCCTCTTTTTACAAGAAAAAAATATCAACCAAAAATTGACCATATTAGAGAAGTCCGGACATAAATTATTTTCTGAACGGATTTTTAAGGAAGTGATGATTCCCTTTTTGGAAACAGAATAAAAAAAGGGCGACTAGTGTCGCCCTTAGGGGTTATTGATATGGTGATTTCCGGACTCTTATCAGAAATTTCTCCACATTACTAATTCCCTTAAAGTAAAGCGCGTCGAGATCCACGCCGGCATCAGTTTTTTTCTGCAGATGATTTTTTTTGGAGATTTGCAAGAGCGTTTTAATTAAAATCTCAGTTCCCAATGGTGTACCCGGGATGATCTCAGAATTAGATTCATTGATTACTTGCGGGTACTTACTAGCGATCTCCTCTGTGGTTATCAGTGGCCTACCTGTTCCGAGTACTTCAAAGGGTATTCCTGGGCCATGAATGCTGATCTTGAAATCATTTTCTAGATACAGCACTGCATGGGATTCTCGGATCGCATCTGCTATCTTCCAGTGTGGAGCATACGGTCGTAGTTCAAGTAGCCCTCGTTCAACCAATCCTAGTGAATTGATCTTGTCACGATATTTTTGGAAATGTTTCCCACCCCAGTAGGCAGTTACTTTGACGGCTGGTTCAGCTGAATCCAGTGTAGCGAGTGCGTCGATAAGCTGGTCAGTGCCTTTTGTTCTACCAGTTTTTCCATATATCAAAAGTTTGCAGGTTTTGGTATCCATTGGCAGATTAGCCGGAAAAAATACATCTGCTGGCCATGGCTTGAAACCGAGGACAGTAAGTTTTTCTGCTGATACGCCAATGTCGTGAAAGTAGTGGTGATGTTTTCCTTGTGTAGCAACTAACATAGCTCGACGATACACTTGTTCGTGTAAAGTTTTGAGTTGAGAGAGTTTGCTGAGCTTTCCAAGATCACTACCTGCGTGTTTTATGGTGTACGGAACTCCTGTGAGTGCGGAGAGATTCATTGCAGCCACACCATAAGGCTCAACATAATGAGCATATATGAAGTCTGGCTTGAATTCTTTCACAATCTCTAACCCAAGACTGAGCAGTTTTGAGCCAAAAGGTTTGCTGTATGGGATATAGAATTCTTTTTCATCAGGTTCCGTAGATACAAATCTGATGGAATTAGTTTTCCGAAAGCCAGTCAGCTTACGTTTGTCTTCTTCACTGAGTTTTATCCGATATTCATCCTCTACCTCATCTGCATTGGTTAGAACAACTACTTCGTGTCCAAGTTCGGCGAAAGTTTGAGCCAGCCAATAGTTTTGGATACTAACTCCTCCCTGTATAGGGGGGTATTTTACTATCATTAAGATGCGCATAGCAATCTCCTGTAAGAACAAGTTTCAAAAAAAATATCATTAAAAACACACTATGTCAATAGTTTTAGTTGCGAACAAACAAATGACTACTACTTATAATTTTAAGTATGAGATATCACTCAGTAATAACAAATAATCTGAAAGTTGCGTGATTATGCAGGTTTTTCATCAGTGTAATCACAATGACAGCAGTGACAGTACTTTAGGGATAAATTCTTTTAACTCCAATTCAATACTTTTCCAGTTAATTGTTCGAAAAGCATCCAACTGGGGGAGCAAAATAGGATAGGGAACTAAACAAAAGTCCGAACATCCTTCACCCAGTGGATCCGACAAAAATGAGCTCTAACTACAGAGCTCATTTTGGTAGGGAAGTAGAAAAAAATCGTGATTGTCCCCATTTCTTGTTTTGTAATCGGTTTGAAAAATTAACGGCCCCCATCAACGATGGTGGCCGTTTTGTTGCACCGAGTGGTGCTAGTCATCGCGATGGCGGGGGTGTCCGCAACGTGTATGAAAGATCTCCGCGTCTGCCTGGTCCTGGTCGACGACGTCATCGTGCTCGTCTACCTGGTCAGCTCGGTCGAGAAGGAAAGGTACAGTTGGTCGCTCTTGCTGGTCATTCATTTAAGTTCTCCTTCTTTCTGAAGTGGAAAAACCATGCTACATACTATTCAAGATATCTGTCAAGCTGGTAGGAGTTCCTGCAGCTTCGGTCTGCGGTATGGTCAATGTGGCGTCAAAGTAGCCGTTTGGCCCAATTTGCTGCGATTCGAAACCGGTCACGTTAACCACTTGACCTTCTACTGCAAGCGAGCCTTTCTGATACTGAATAAATACCGAATAAGTTTCGTGCTGTTGTTTTAGGTACGCTGCCATTGGTACTACGGTCTCCTGGCCATTATGGTACTCACTTGTTCGTGCGTGCATGTTGCCAGTCTCTACCACGACAAACCTGTTGGGGTGCTTTTGTGCGTATGCGCTCAGTGCTTGAGAGAGCGCATATTCATGGTCGCTGACTGGGTCCATAGTGTCAAACGTAGTTATGTCAAACTTTTCTTTATGTGTGCGGTTGTAGTGCTTCATCCACTTCAGCAACGCCGCGTGCTCCATGGTAAACCTGCCATCGGAATCTAAAAAGAATTGCGGCAGGGATGTGGGCGCGGTTCCAGCTTGAATGTAGTCTCGCAACATCCCTTGTTCGTTCTCATTGAGTGGCCACTCAAACGCAACTGTAATGGGCTTTTGTTTGCCCGCTACCGCCTGCATCACGGAACGCACAAGCCCTGCATTTTGTTGCGAGCCGTGCATTTCTCCTAGAACCATGAACGAATATTCAGGCACCAGCTCGGCTGCTCGCTCTATGAGGAATTGTGCTGGTTCTTGCGTGGGCATTGTATTGGTTATTATACAACAAATCGATCCGGCCTCCATGGAGAACCGGATCGTAAAAACGTGTTATTCACACAAAAAACGTACAAATGGCGTTGCAAGGTCTGTGCCCGTTGCGTACTGAAGCCAGAGCCACTGGCCATTTGGATTGATTTCCAGGAACACGAGATCACCACTATCTACTTCCACAAGGTCGATTGCAGCAAACTCTAGCTCGTAATGTCGCATCAGTGCTTGAAGCTTGGTTGCGATACATTCATCAAGCGTGCAGTACTCATGTCGTATCTGGTCCAAGGAAAGCTGCTTGATGTCGTCTGCATCGGACTTACGGGTTTGCCGAAATGCATACATATGCTCCCCGAACACAACCACGCGAAGCTCTGAACGCACGGGCAACTTCTCTTGCGCGTAGCAAGGCATGTGGCTGATCGCAGCATTGAAGTCATTCTTATGGAGGGTTCTTGTCCCGAGGACCAAATGTTCAGTGCCGTCATGCAGTACTTGTGTTTGGATTGGCTTCGCTACAATGTCACCATCACAAGCATCTGCAAACGAAGATAGCTCGTCTAGGCTGTTCGTAACAATGGTTTTAGGTATACGAAGTCCTTGCTGGCGTGCTTTTACAAGCTGGCTAAGTTTTGGCCGAGCTCGAACCAGACTGCTTCTACGGTTCACCCAGCGACACGACTCGTAGGTGTTAAGGATGGACTCAACAATACCCTCCCGCTCCTGCCAGACAAACGATTCAACGCTGTCCTTTGCGTCATGGAACGGATTTCTCCGTCTGTACCATACGGTGGTCACGTCGCACGGAAGCTGTGTGCCATGTACCGCGGCGACACCGCCCATGATGCTCCACACAAATGGATGTGCATCTTGTTCATCTAAGAAAGTGTCCACATCAAGACGGAATACAGAGACATTTCGCTGTGCCAGTGCTTCCGAGATTATTCGAACATGATGGTCGTCCGATTCAGTCACAATGAGAATAGAGCTGTTTCTTGCCATGACATATCTCCTGCAGTTGTCAATTTCTACTGACGCAACAATACTGCACACAGCGAAAAAGTCAACGTCCTGAACCAGAAAATGTACAGTCACAGTTTCCTATAGCGCCATGCACGATTTACACCGTCTCCCAATTTCCATCTTCCGAGCAACACTTTCTCCATTTCCGTTCATATTTCTTCTAGCGTCGGTATGGCATACGCACTGAGATCTACACTCAGGAAGCAGGTTCGAACATCCTCCACCCAGCGGAGCTAGCAAAATGAGTCTTATTTATAGGGCTCATTTTTAGTAGGATAGTTAACGGTTCGAACCTAACGCTCTACGTATCCTCGAGCTAGCACGAGGTACCCTATGATTCCTGCAGCATTGCTTAAATGCTATACTCTGAGCATGTTATATTCCGCGTTTTTAGTTTCTCATATCGCTATCGGTAGCATCGCGGTGTTGCTATTGGTAGATTTTTCGGTACGGATTTTTAGAGATGTACATACCCAAACACAGGCTAAGCGAGTGTCAGTCAGTACTATGTTTACAATCGTGTCTGGTTTGCTGTTGCTGGTTGGCGGTGCAAGTATTTCTCATGTGTGCATTATGTTGAGCGTGTACACTGCAGCAAGTTTTTTGATTGTGCATATTGCCAAGAAGAAAGGGTTCACATACATTGAGCCGCAGTCAATTTCTGCATAGCGGCTAGTATTTCTAACTGACATACCGTCGGAAGGTGTCGTGAAGCAGGATTTTATTAAAAATTAGTTCGATGTTATGCTGCCAGTATGAAATCACTTAAGTTGCTGAAGGCTGAAATATGGCACCGGCGTGATAAACCATCTCATAATGAATTCACTCATCGGGTTTTTTATGTATCTCATGACCTGCGGGAGGAGAGGGAAAATGTTCCACGCTTTTTTTCTTTTGACAGAAGCAACGTGATGAGTATAAAACAAAAAAATCACGGCGTTCGTGATGGTAGCGATTTGCTAAGTTGGGTAAAAAAATCATTTATAGGAGTAGGTGTTGTTCCGTTAGAAAATGACTCCATTGAATTTATCGCTCATCCCAGTGTATTTGGATACACGTTTAATCCTATTTCTTTCTATAATCTCTTAGGTACAAAAGGTGAACTTAAGGCCGTGCTCTGTGAAGTTCATAATACATTTAATGACGACCATAGTTATGTTCTTGCTCATAAAGATTTACGTCCAATTATCAAGAGCGATGTTTTTACAGCTGAAAAGGCTTTGTATGTTTCACCGTTCAATACTATGAATGGTTCCTATACGTTTTCGTTTGAAAAAACAGCAGAAGGCTTTTGCGCAGACATAGTGTATTGGAAAGATGGGGAGTGGGTTATCAAAACTGCCGTTGCTGGTAAATACAGTCCATGTACGTCATTGTCTATTATTGTTACGTACGTAACATACCCCCTGATGACATTGATGGTTGTTTTCCGGATACACTGGCAGGCAGTGAGGTTGTATTTTAAGAAAGTGCCACACACATTGAAAGAAAAACCACTTGATGAGCGTAAGGGTGTTACAAGAGGATTTATTCAGAGTTAGAAAATATGATTGAGAAAGCATTAGAAATAGTCTTGAAGACTACAAATATAGAAGTTAATGGACCAAACCCTTGGGATCCTCAAGTAAAAGACGATAAAGTCCTGCAGGACATTGTTCGTGGTGGTTCGTTGGCTGCAGGCGAAACATTTATGGATGAACGTTGGGACGTGGCTGAGCTTGATGAGCTTGTTTGCAGATTACAGAAACATCATCTTCTTTTGGATAATGTTTTGTATGGCAGTAAATTGTTAGAAAAGCTCGGAAATAAATTGTTTAATCGTCAGCGTGGTAAAAGAGCATTCGAAGTAGGAGAAGTACATTACGACCTAGGTAATGACTTATACAAAGTTATGCTTGATAGTCGAATGATGTACACTGCTGCTTACTGGAAAGATGCTGAAACTTTAGAAGAAGCTCAAGAAGCTAAGCTTGATCTCATTTGTCGAAAGTTGGAATTGAAGCCTGGTGAACGTGTACTCGATATTGGTTGTGGGTGGGGTGGTTTTATGAAATACGCTTCGGAAAAGTATGGAGTGTCGTGTGTGGGTATTTCTGTGTCTAAGGAACAGACGGCTTACGGTAGAAAGGTGTGTGAAAGCTTGCCGATTGAGTTTGTGCTAACTGACTACGCAAAATATGAGTCGACAGAGAAATTTGACCATGTGGTTTCGATTGAAATGATTGAAGCTGTTGGCCACAAAAATTATGACTTCTTTATGCAAAAGATTTATTCTTGGTTAAAGCCTGAAGGACGTTTTTTGCTTCAGTCTATTGGAGCAACGCAGTCACAGACTGTGGCTGACCCTTGGATTGATCGTTATATTTTTCCTAACGGTATCCTGCCCAACATGGGCCATATTGAAAGTGCGACTAAGAAGTTTTTCACTGCACATGACTGGCATGATATTGGAGAAGATTATGATAAAACTTTGATGGAGTGGTGGAAAAATTTCCAGGCTGGTTATCAAAACCTGAATCATGATAAATACAACCGTCGATTTTATCGTATGTGGCAGTATTATTTATTGATTTGTGCCGGTGGTTTTCGGGCCAAGCATCTACTTGTCTGGCAAATAGTTTTCACGAAGTCTGATGTGTCTAGTTTAGTACCCGTGATTCGGTAATTGTATTTTATTTATGCATGATAAAAAGCAAATTGCGGTGATAGGTTCTGGTATTGCTGGCCTGGCCTCGGCCTGGCTTTTGTCCAAGCAGTATCAGGTGACACTATACGAAAAAAATGATTATATCGGCGGTCATACCAATACTCGTCCGGCACAGTTTGGAGAAAAAGAAGTGCATGTGGACACTGGGTTTATGGTTTTTAATCATCAAACGTACCCTAATTTGGTAAAAATGTTTGAACACTTAGGGGTTGAAACTGTTGAGACAGATATGTCGTTTGGTGTATCGCTGAATCGGGGAAAGTTTGAGTTTTCGTCTGATAAGGTCTGTGTTCAGAAGCGTAATTGGTTACAGCCTTCGTTTTGGAAAATGTTATTTGATATTGTGCGATTTAATCAGCAAGCGGCAACATTCGCAGAGAAGCATCAGGATGAATATTCACTGCGTGAATTGTTGCAAGAACTGAATCTGTCAAAACGTTATTCCGAGCAATATCTATTGCCTATGGCTGGAGCAATTTGGAGTACTGGTAAAGAGAATATTTTAGATTATCCAGCAAAACAATTTATCTCTTTTTGCGAGAATCATGGTCTGTTAACTCCCAAGACACTTAATCCATTTAGGGTTAGTCAGGGAAGGCTGCAGTGGTATACTGTAAAAAATGGTGCGCAGAATTATGTAAAGAAGATACTGGCTGATATGAAGGCTGAGGTGTTGCTTGGTACAGGAGTAAGTAGTGTTGTTCGTTCAAAAGAAATGGTGATAGTTATTGATAAGAAAGGAGGAGAAAGAGAATTTGATATGGTCGTGTGCGCTTCACATCCAGACCAGACTTTGAGAATTTTATCAGATGCCTCTGATGAAGAAAAAGATTTACTTGGTGCTTTTATGTACACAAAAAATCATACTGTAATGCATAAAGACACCTCGTGTATGATGAAAAACACGAATAAGTGGCCAAGTTGGACGTATACTGAACAAAAAGGCAAGCGAACAGAGTTGTCCTACTATATGAATAAGCTCCAACATGTTGACCCATCTCAACCAGTTATTGTTACGCTTAACCCAACCTCCGAAATTGATAAAAAAGATATCTTCTTCGAAACAGATTATGAGCACCCTCTTTTTTCAGTTGAAACTAAGAGAGCTCAAGATAGTATTTCTCTCACAAAGGGAAAGCAAAATACATATTTTGTGGGAGCTTGGCTTGGTCATGGTTTCCATGAAGACGGACTCAGGTCAGCTCTGGAAGTGGCAAAAGAACTAGGGATACAGCGCCCGTGGACAGAGTAAGTTATTATTAGTCACATTCACTTATAAAAAAACACTCATACATCTGGAAGGTACTAATTTTCGATATGTTTATTATTGAGTTTGGGCCGGTCGGGGTATTCCTGGTGACGTAACACGTAACGGACTTTTTTACAGCTGCTTTGGCGCTTTGTGTCTCTACGATGGTTACTCTGATTTTGTCAAAAATTGTAAATAAACGTGTTCCTTGGTTTGCTATTTTCTCTGGTTCAGTCACTATGCTGACAGCACTTATTACTTATATATACAGCACCATGGGTGCTTATTCTTAAGGATTCGATTTACTACTTCTTGTTCGCAATTTTCCTTGGTTTTAGTGTATGGAAGGAAAAAGGTCTTTTCAGAACTTTCTTCGGCCATATCTTTGCAAT
>JABAZV010000018.1:35297-78749 GCA_018608435.1 Patescibacteria group bacterium
CAGGGGATGGAAATCACTAGAAAGTAGGAGGTTCTTTTTCTTTCTGTTGGCTGGAATATCAAATGAATTAGTGCGAGTTTCGTTAACTGTTGATCAGTGGATAGTATACAAACAATTCATACTTATAGTCTTTTTGATATTCGGTCTATATCAATTTCGGGTTACCAGTAAGCATCGTCTACCTGAAGCTGACAAATTGGGGTTGCAAAAATTGTCTACTTAGCACAACCATTATAATTAATGTATGGAAACAATACAATTGGTACTCAACACTTATTAACCTGAATGGGCGCCGCCAGCATGGTTATTTGGCTCTGTATGGAGCGTGTTGTACGCAATAATTGCAATATCTTTTGGCTTCGTTGCGTATAAGTATTTTAAGGGAGCAATACATTGTTGGTTTTGTTACCCTTTATTCTCAATTTATTTTTCAACTTTGCTTTTACTTCTCTTCAATTTGGTTTACAAAACAACCTCTTGGCTTCCGTTGATATTGTTCTGGTTTTAGGTGCGACAAGTTCGAACATTCTCCATCCAGCGGAGGAAAGATTAAAATATCCTAAGAAATACGGGTATTTTATTTTTAAATCCATAACCTAAGATGAAAGTTTGAAAATTGTTTTTTTCTTAATGAAAATAGTGAAACATATAAACGAGATTAGCCTCATAATTAATAATGAATACTAGAACTTATTGGCATTAAGTATTTATTCATATTTAAAGCTTCTTAATAAGTACCTTTGAGAGGGTTTGAACCTTTGATATAATCGAGATATGATTAATCAGGAATTACTCGACTACATTCAATCAAGGGCTAAACAAGATGTCAGCAGAGAGCAAATTATTAAAGAACTTGAACTAGGCGGTTGGCAGATGCAAGATATTGAAGAAGGATTTAATACTTTGCCAACGACATCAATTTCAGCCAATTCAACGTTATCTGATATCGCTCCAATACCTGCTACTAGTTTTTCTTGGAAAATAGAAGTGAGTTTGATAATGGTAATAATTATTATTGGTGGAGGAATATATGTAGCAAGTAAAACACTAGGAGATACAGAAAAAGAATTTGAACTTTCTGAATCAACATTTATCAAGGAATCTGAGGAGACAGATGTTTTGACTTCAGTATCAGAAGTGCCGGCAATAGTACTTGATGAGAAGCCTAATGAGTCTGAACCTTCTCAGGAAGTAGTTTATGAAGAGTCTGTAGAAACTATAATTACTGAAACTCCAACAGCAGAAACTTTCACCACCGAGAAAGATGAAAAAGTTTTAAATCAGTTTAACTTAGTTATTGCCGAGAAAATAAAGTCTTGCGAGTCATACAGCGGACAATATATACACGTCTTTACTTCTGAAATACTACAGAGAGAAATTAAGGAGATTGACGGAGGGGTGTGTCGAATTGTGGAAGAGTGGCCGAATAATGGACAAATGGAGTGTAATCTCACAAAAAATCAAAGAGAGTCGATGTCTGCTTACTATACCCAAGTTGCTGAAGCAGAGTCTTTTCAAATAAATATGAATTCTTCTTCTGGCAGTGAGCCAGAAGGTGAATTTATTATAGACGGAAAGGTGGAACTTAAGTATCAAGAGTTACTATCAAATGGAGCTTGTGTCATTACTGGTTATTAGACACTTGTCATACTTACTACAGGCACTCCAGTAATCTCAATTAGACCTACTTTTACACAAAACCACAAGTTCGAACAGCTTCCACCCAGTGGAGCATAAGTACAAAAACACACCGAGGTGTGTTTTTGTACTTAGGCTGAGTAATGCGATTGGTTGTAGTGATTTAAACGGTAAGCTGACACTAACGTAACAAGCTTTATATTTTACCAACTAAAGAAATTTGCTACCTTGCTAAAGAATCCTCCAGCGGTAGCTTTTTCAGTTTCTGTCTGGGGTGCTGGTTCGGGAGTTGGTGTAGGTTCAGGAGCTGGCGCTGGTTCAGGAATTTTCTGCGTATCTGGTTTAGGTGCAGGTAGAGGAGCTGGAGTGATAATCACTGGTTTGGGTTTAGGTGCTGGCTCTACATAAGTCAGGGTAGGTTTTGGAGCTTGGTAAGCAGGCTTAGTGGTGCTGATGCCGGCCACTTGTGGTGCTGGTGTGGGGGTTGCTGGTATAGCGAGGCTTAACTTGTTTACCAAGTACGGCACCACGAAAGTGTATTCACGGCTAGTTGTCACGTCTGTCTCGTTTTCCGAACGAACTCGATAGCCATAAGATGTGCCTGGTTGTAGTCCTGTGATAATCATGTAGTGCGTCGTTTTCTTTTCAGGGAACATAAAACTAACACTTCGGTAGCCCAGATTTGGCTTGTTGATGTCGTACTGAGAAATCGCTTGGTAGGGTCCGTAGTAGATACGGCTGAGAGAAGAGGTTGACGTTTCCCACGCCATTAAAGCAGATGTTTGTCCGTCAGCACTGGGGAAGAAGGCTATGGTGGCGACGTTTCCTACCGCAAGGGCAATTCCGTTGATTTGCAGTTTGTAGACAGCGTCTTTGATGCTTAGTGATTCTCCTCCTGAAGCTTTTGTATCTTCGTCAAGATAGGCTTTGACACTAGCAGTATTAGTGTAAATACCTGAGGGGGTGTCTGCGTTGTAGTCTGTGGTGTATGTCAGCTTAATTTCTTCACCTGGAAGTATGGTGCTCAGGTCCCAAGACTGACTGTTTACTTCTGAACCAATCGGGTTGGTCAAAACATCAAACACTTCTGCATTGTAGGCATTGCCACCATTGTTGGTGACGGTGATGGTGTAATCGACAGAATCACCAGCGTTTATAATTTCACCCTCACTAACATCAGCTGTTTTGTTTATCGAGATCAGTGGTTGTGCGTCAGGGTCAACATCCATCACTTCTCGGTCGACTTTCTTTTTCTTGTTTTTTGAAGAAGACCCTCCACCTCCACTTCCGCCACCACCAGATGATGCTGGCGGGGTGATTGTTGGTGGGGTAGTGTCACCAGTAGTGTCAGTTTCAGTGTTGTCACTGCCTGAATCCGTACTGTCTGTGTACAAATACGAGCTTACGAGAGTTAGTAAATTATTGCTGAAGTCGTTGTCTCCAATGTCGCTGGTTACTTTGGCGTGAGCAGTAACGCTGCTGGTGCTTTGAGGGATGTTTGAGTCAACTGTTGCCCCAAGTGTTACAACGCGGCTAGCACCGGGAGCAACACTTCCTAGACTGACAGACTGATTGTTGCTGTTGTTAGTCTTGGCGTTTTCTAGCACTTGGTCTAAAACCACATTAGTTGCTATTTGGTCGCTGCTGTTACTGACGGTGTACGTGTAGGTTAGGTTGTCATTTGGTCCAACTGGTCCGCTGTCGTTAACAACGCCAGTCAGGCCTAAGTCGGTTGAAGTGAAAGAGATGTTACCGTCTAAGTCACCCAAGATGTTGATCACGGCGTATGTCCAGTTGGTACCGATGACGTTGGTATTGGCAATGTTCATCACGTTTGCACTCGCAAACGCATCACCAGTTTCGATACTTCCAGTCAGACCGAGATTTTCGTTTTCTCCTGTGATTGCTCGTACTGTCAGAGTATTTTCTAAGTACAGTGCGTTGTTCTGGTTATTGATTTGGGCAGAATATGAGTCGATGTCATAGCCAAACATTTCTGATGGTGCAATTTCTGCGTCAACGTTGTAGATAATCAATCCGTCAGGCGTCCATTCCCAAGTGAGGCCATCAGGCAATCCTACTACTTCGCCATTCCAGTAGCCGTGGATACGTACGCGCAGGTAGAAAGAGTCACCGCCATAGGTGTTTGAGTTTACTTTGTTGAGTACGTTGGATTCAGTTTCCGACATACCAGTTACGATAGAAGAGTTAACGTCAGTTTCTGAGTCGTTATTTCCCGTCTGACCATACGTGTCTAGGTTGTTTTCGACTACAGCGTTGTTGGTGTTGGTGACAGAAATGTCTGCTGCTTCACCTTCTTCTAGTTGATTAAGACCGTTAGGCTGTGCAAAGTAGGATCTAAACAAGTCTTCGGATGGCAAAATCAAATCGCCTTCAAGGTCGCCAATGGCGTTGAAGGTGAGTAGTTGATAGTTGGAGTCGATGATGTTGGTATTGATCACATTCATCACATTGACGCTCGCAAACGCGTCACCAGTAGTTATTTTGGCAGATAGGTTTCCGTCCGCTTCGTTGTACCCAGTCGTTGCTTCGACTATGGCTTGGTTAGTGACAGTGGCAGTGTTGATTTGTGACATGTTGTACACAACATCTTCCGCTGCACAAGAGAGCAGGCTACATGTACCAGTGTTGGTCAGGGAAGTAGCAGCTTCAGGGAAGAACGAGCTGGTGAGGTCTAGCGACTCACTTGGACCGAGAATTTTGTTTCCAAGATAAATCAATCCTTCGGAGTTAACAACATTAGTATTGATAATATTTGCGATATTGAACGCAGAAATAGCGTGTCCGGTTTTGATGGTAGCTTCAGTGGAAGCAATGGCGAGGTTTTCTCCGGTTGAAGACAGAATGGCGCCTTCATTACTGACGATAGCTTCGTTGGTACCAGTAGCTATAAAAGTATAGAAATCTAGATCGCCGGAAGCTTCTGGAGTTAGTTCGCTGCGAACGTCGTTGGAGTTTGCGTCAGTGAACAGCTCAGCGCGGGCGGTAGCGATGCCGGTTTCAATCAAAGTTTTTCGACCAGTGCGCTGTATGTCACCAGTGACTTCATTATCCTCTGCTTCGTCTGGGTCGCCAATCAGACTGTCAGACTTTACTTCAACTGGGTCACCAGCCTCTGGTGTCACTTCACCATTTGCGCCAGCAGTACCTTCATTACCACCTCCACCAGAACTGCCAGTTTCACCAGTACTGTCTGGTGTTGGTGGGGTTGTGCTGGCTGTGTCGCCGTCGTTTGTGTCGCCGTTACCATCGGTTCCATCAGCGGTGTTGTCAGTTGATGTGCTGCTGTCACCATCTGTGCCACTTTCAGTTGAACTAGCGTTCCCTCCGTCTTCACTGATGGGTGGGGTGGTTGAAGCGGTTGAAGTCGCTCTGTCATCCGCGTCGGCACCATTACCAGTATCGGCTGGGGTGCTCGTTCCGAAATCACCGGCTGAAACTGCCTGTGGGGGCTGGTTGTCGGCACCGTTAGCGGTAGATGATGCATTAGAAATGTCATCGCTTGAGGGGGTAGTTGACGCTGCTTCTTGTGCAAAGACAGCTGCAGGCATAGTGCTCACTAGCAGAGTAGCTACTACGAGGCCTGCAAAAAAACGGTATAGTTTTTTATCTAGTTTAAAATAGTTTGTTGACATAATTAATTAACATGAGACTGATTGATAAAAGAGTTTTACTTATAAAGGACTGTTTGTCTTCGGCCACAGTAGTGTTTGGTGTACTTGAAGGTCCTTCATTGCTGTCTGGTTCGGTTTCGGTGCTCGGTGTTACCTTAGGTTCGAACAGGGGATCAGGGTTGTTACTAAGTGGTCTAGAGTTGTCGATATCTACCACATCGACTCCGTTGATGGTTGATTTAATCCGGATAGTACTGGTGCCATGACTAGTGATCACATCCGCCCCGTCTGCACCAGTCTGACCATTGGCGCCATCTTTACCATCCTTGCCTGACTGTCCATCAGCTCCATCCTGGCCATTCTGACCGTCTGCTCCACGGGTAGACTGGCCGCCACTATTGCTGGATGACATTACTACATTCGAAATTACATCCGAGTCGGTTGCCGAGGCAGTGCTAGGTGCTCCCAAACTGCTTGCAAGTGTGAGCGCAATCAAGATGTATATTCTTTTATAAAATGTGGTTTTCATAATTTCCTCTATAAGGTCAGAATATGCTTCCGACCTTACCAGAGGATCTCTCTGGACTACAGAGAGACCTCTCTTGATTCGATTAGTTCTACTAATTACGAACTACTCGAGTCA
The DNA here is from genome assembly GCA_018608435.1 of Patescibacteria group bacterium. Classification (GTDB taxonomy): domain Bacteria; phylum Patescibacteriota; class Minisyncoccia; order Phycocordibacterales; family UBA918; genus OLB19. Next base: position 41,214 of record JABAZV010000018.1, read on the forward strand.
CATTTCGGTTCACAATGTTTGTTGCTCGGCTCCATGAATCAGCCCTTCCAGTGTTAACGGTTCCACCGTCTCCACCAGCTGCTCCATTTCCACCTTCGCCACCATCACCAGTGTTGCCACCAGCAGCACCTGTGCCACTGTCGCCGCCGTTTCCACCGTCTCCAGTAGCTCCGCCTTCACCACCAGCACCGCCGTTGCCAGCTCGTTGAGTGCCGTCAACTTCATCGGTTCCTAGTGAACTGGCGTCGCCACCTTCGCCACCATCGTTGCCGTTACCGCCTCCGCTAGTTGAACCACCGCCAGAGTCGTTAGTGCTTTCTCCACCATCACCAGCATCACTTCCGCCTTCACCGCCGTCAGCACCTTCGCCACCTCGACCACCTTTAGTAAGGTTGTCTCCTGAGTCGGCTTCAGATACAGCACGGTTATCAACTCGAGCTGACTCGTTGTCATTTTCCACTCGAGCTTCTGTAGTGTCGAGGTCAGCGTCACCAGCGTCACGTACGATGTCAGTGTCATTATTGTTGACGTCGTTATCGATTTCTGAAGTTGCTACTGCTTCACCAGAAGTGATGTCGCCACCATCTCCACCCGCAGCACCGTTGCCACCAGTTCCGCCAGCACCAGTGTCGCCACCAGTTCCGCCGTCTCCGCTGTCTCCACCGTCTCCACCAGTACCAGTGTCACCACCGTTTCCAGAAGTACCACCGTTTCCGGCTTGCTGTAGAGCATCGGGTCCGTCTACGTCACCAGTAGCGTCACCTCCGTCACCTCCGTTTCCACCGTCTCCAGCATCACCAGTGTATCCTCCAGGTGATGTGTTTGTGCTGTCGCCGCCGTCTCCAGCGTTGTCGCCACCGTCACCTCCATTTCCACCACGTCCACCTCGAGCTCCACGTGAAGTGTTTCCGCCAGTGTTTGATGTAGATAGAGCTACGTTTGTAACGTTAGCGTTGTTGTTGTTTTTCACTACGACAGTATCGTCTTCGTACGCTTGCGCCGGTACGGCTATTGCCCAGAGAGTCATAGCAGTTATCATAAGCACCGCTGATGTTTGCTTAAACGCAGTTTGCTTGTTTGTTGTTACCATAATGTTAATTAACTAATTTTTTAAATAAGCATCTTTTCTCACATGGAATAAAATGTTTCCAAAAAAGAAAGGGGATACGTGTTCTCGACCTTATACGGGTATGCAGTCATACCCGTATAAAGTAATCTTCCATAAACTGAAGAACACCAAATACAGATATATCTGCTTTTCAAGTTTTCAAGGTGTGCGAACAACAAAAAACGCCGTTGATAAAACAAGGCGTTAGTAAAATTTACGGAGGGTGACTGCTGGTGTTAGTAATTTTGTGGAAATATGTCATGATAAAAACTACCCTAGACGCATGATTCCCACATCAGCGTTAGTGAAAATAATACACCCAGCAATAGTTTGGTGTCAATAATTTTGACTATCCTGATACAAAAAAAACTAGTGTCAACAGATACTGCGGGTTTTGGCGTGTTTTAAAAAGTACAAAAACAAAAATAAGTCCAGTATTGAACCGACTCTCCGTGGGAAAGATCTCCTGATTAAAGAGAGATCGAGAAGGTCGGTTCAATACTGGACTTGTTTTCGTTCAGAAAACTATATCGAAAAAAATAATATGTCAAGAAAATTTTGTTTTTGCAGGCCATTTAATAGCGTATATTTTCCTATTCTGGGGCTGTAAACCTCGTTTTTTGATGACCGATGCAAACAAGATGATTATTTGTAATAAAATTTCCCTCAAAAAACTGTCGGTCATATTTTTGGCAAACGCGAAAACTTTTTGAGTTGATCCAAACAAAAGGAAGATGTTCTCAAAGGCATACTTGTCATGTTGTCGTTTAATCTCGCTAGATTAGATAATGATTTACAGACATATAAATTTGGATGAAATAAAGAAGAGGTAAACAAATACCCGTGTCAAAAGACGAGGATTTCCCACTCTTTTTACAAAAAAATATTAACCAAAAATTGACCATATTATAAACGTCCGGACATAAATTATTTTCTGAACAGATTTTTAAGGAAGTGATTATTTCTTTTCTTGAAACAGAATAAAAAAGCGACTAGTGTCGCCCTGAAGGTTATTGATATGGTTATTTCTGGACTCTTGTCAGAAATTTCTCCACTCTTCAAGTTGAAGAATTTTTAAACCAAGCCCTGGGCACATTTATAGCTATGGATAAGCAGATATGAACATCCTCCACCCAGCGTAGCAGCAAAAAAGAGCCTTACTATTAAGGTTATTTTTTATTGCCTTTTAATGAAGTTTGACCTCTGGTATACTTTCTTCAGTGAAAGCTTTTTTGAAGCCAAATAAATACAAAGTTTCTTTATTCATAGTCCTATCAATTCCAGCCATCTATGTCTTCATTGGAGGATTTCTTTCTGTGTGTGCAATTTCTCCGTGCACACCCTCAGCAGAGGAACAGTTATACCAGATGTTTGATTTCTTGAAATATTCCCCCACTGTACTTATCGGCTTCTTAACTGCCTTGTTGTTTTTTCCTCTGTGGCTTGTACTTCCTATAGAAAGCCTGCTGACGCTCGTGATTGTGTCTAGTTTTTTACTCGAATTAGCAACACTTTATTTACTTTCGTGTTGGGTAATCTTGACCTATAACAATAGAAAGTTATCTCAAAAAGCAATCTAGCTTGTTACGTCAACACATCATACTTTTGCATGTAATAAGTTCGACCAGCCTCAAAGGTCCGGAGCGGTGAAAAGTTTGTATAGGAATCACCCAAGTGGGTGGTTTTGTATTGTGAGAGATGTATAATTCAATTATGAAAATAATACCAAAAATTATTGGGGCGATTGTTGCACTAGCTATTGTGGTAGGGCTCGTATTAATCTTAAGTAACAATCCACCACAAGAGACTGTTGTTTCAGAAGCTCCAGCTGCTGAAACTACTATAGATGGTCAAGAGTTCGTTGATAATCTTAAGCGAGGTGATTCTACATATGCGTTTGCAGAGATTGAGCTTAGCTATGATCATGTGGCGCCTGGTGAGTATAGTGAAATTTATGCCGCAGTTTCCAATATTGAGCCTGGAGAGGTTATCACCATCAGATTAGAGGGTGGTGCAGATCCAAGAGGAGAAAACAGTGTTCAAAAAGTTGTGGCAGATAAAAACGGAGTCGCCACCTTCACCTTTGAGATTTATCAGTACGGACCATACAATGCCTTCGTCTATACCGGTGATGATCCTCAAGGTGTTACTCGTCAAATTAGAGTTGAGTAGAATTATCTAAGCTTTGACAAGGTGAAGAAGAGTATATTTCCCCTAATCACATGTCAGAAAAATGCTGTTACCCAGAAGTCTCCTAGGTATAGGCAAAGCGAGAAGCACGTTCAATGAATTGGACGTTTTTGCTATACTGTATTTATGAATTTAGACACTAAAAATATTTATACCAAACTGCTGGATTTTCTTGTGCCTTTCGGGCCATTTTTACGACGAGTTGAAAATTGCAGGCCTTTTTTGCATTGGAAAAATCTATTGCTATTTGTTATCCCTCGAACCTTCTTTATATATTGGCTGTTCTCTTTTGTCCCATATGTCGGGACGCTTATTTATATACTCTTACTTGTTCCATTGAGCGCAAAACTTCATATAAATACTTCAGGTGTTACTTCTTCTGAAGAAAGATATAAAATTTACCTCTGGTATTTCACCGCTGTCGTCATCGGTTTTGGAGGTATCTGGAACTTCATTGGACACACATTTTTGGCAGACAAAGTTGCAACGGAAATTGGCTGGGCTATTGGAAGTCCGTTTCAGATAGAGCTGGCATTTTATACCCTTGGATCGGCTGTAGCAGCCCTCCTCGCCATCTGGATAAAGGGGCACATGATAACCTCTCTCGTAATAACAAAAGCTATATTTTGGTACGGGGCAGGATATGTGCATTTGCACGATGCTTTCATAAATCAAAACTATTCATATCTAAATATTGGCCCTCCATTACTTGGCGACATAATACTCCCAACCATTTTTCTCCTTCTGCTTTACAAGGTATTAAAGACGGATCTTGCCAAGCCAGAGACTGGTTAGTACTACTTTGATATGAAGATGAACCCCATCAATTTAACACTAAGATTTATGCTTGAAGTGTCAGCTCTTATTTCTGTTGGCTTGTGGGGATGGAGATATAACAACGAATGGCACCACTATGTTCTCGTTCTACTGTTACCATTATTGTTGGCGATCGTGTGGGGAGTATTTAATGTTCCAGATGACCCAAGTCGAGGTGGAAATGCTCCAGTTGAAGTATCTGGGATTACTAGACTTGGTATAGAGTTTGCGATTTTTGGAATTGCCGCTCTAGCTTTATACAGTTTGGCAGATATAAGACTCACACTCATCTTTTTTGCAGCATTGGTTATTCATTATATTTTCTCATACCAAAGAATTATTTGGCTTTTGCAGGGGTAATGCACTATAGTTTTTTGATACTAAATCAATGAAAATCTTTAATAAAAAAATCTGGAGAAGACACACGAACCCTTTAAGTGGCTGGACTCGGGTAATTGCTTTCTTTCTAATTTTGGACACAAGACTGGTACCTCCTTCTGTTGTTGCTAGTTTTTTTGCGATTAACCCAATTCTTTTCCCTGAACCAAAAAGCAAAGACGGTTGGATGAGCAAGTCTATCTTAGGCGAAGAGTTGTGGACTAAAAAGGTTTCTGGCTGAAGGATTTCTTTATGCTGTCTGATACTCTAACAAATTCTGAACGTTGGGTGTGATATTAAAAAAGGGCGCAGTGCGTGGTGCACGCTGCGCCCATTGTCTATGCTGGTATTTCTTGACATTCAGGCGGCATAGATGGCGTCTGAATCATTTTTCGGGATGTAGCGGCAGTATACAGTCTCGTCGCTTCCGCCATTCTCATGATCTCCGCACAGGTTCTTTTCGGACAGTGATCGATCGACTCGGCTTCCTTGGCCATGGCGTAACTGGGTGCCAGAGCCGATAAGATGAACATAGCTATGAACAGATAGCGCATAGGATAAACCTCCGTTGAGTGCTAGAGAGTAGTAAGGTCACTCTCCTTAACCTTTGTTTACAGCGGCACAAATGTGTACATGCCTTGTAAAGGCAATCAACCTTTTAAAACTGTACCACCAGATGACAAGATTTTCAAGTCTGAAACCAGAACGTTAAGATCTGTATTTGCCTTAATATAATATCGGTTAGCGCCAAGTGCCATAAGATTACTCCTGCTTACTTTTTCACTGTTATTTGAAAATATAATAACAGGAATTTCTTTAAGCGATTCGTCTGCTTTTAAGGTAGTAAGTATTTCTTCTCCAGACATACCTGGCAACATAAGATCAAGAATAATAGCGTCTGGTCGATATTGCTGAGTTAAAGCCACAGCCTCCTTACCATCTGTAGTTGAGTAGGGAATGCAACCACTTTGAATGAGTTTTGTTGCAACAAGCTCGCTAATCATGGCATCATCTTCTACAATAAGAACTTTAATTTCACCTAATTCTTTACGTTTTAGTTCATCGAGTGCTTTATCTATTTTATTTTCACTCATATCATGTATTTTACTAATCTTTTATAAAGGAAATGAAAGGGTAAAGATAGATCCGTGTGGAATATTAGGTTTGTATGTAACTGTTCCTTGATGTTTTTCCATAATTCTAGCCACTATATACAACCCTAGGCCAGAACTGTTTGCATCTAATTTTTTAGCATTATTACAACGTGAAAACTTTTGAAATAATTTATCTACCTCTTCAGGATCAATCCCAATACCAGTGTCAGAAACTTTAATATTTGCTGTATCCGCATTGTACAAAGTTACAATGTCTATTGTTCCGCCTAGTTGATTATATTTGCTGGCATTATGAATGATGTTTGAAATCGCATCTTTCACAAGGCTAAAATCTGCATGTACGTGCTTTGAACTTTTAGAAAAATCTGTACTTATGGTAAGTGAACTGCGCTCAATTATATCAGAAAGCGAACCGATCACTTCGTTTACAGCATTTTCAAGATAAAAAGGTTCGTGAGACATTTGTAACTTTCCGTAATCAAAAGCATCTATTACAAGCAAGTTGTTAACAAGAGACATCATATTTTTTGCCCCTAATTTTGCATTATCTAAAACGCGTAACTGAGCCTCATCCAAAGTAGATGAAATTGACTCACTTAGTATTTGAATAGCAAAAGTAACCGTTGTTAGTGGTGTCCGTAATTGATGGGCGGCAGTTGAGACAAACTCAGATTTTTCTTTCTCAAGATCTTTTAACTCATTGTACGCTTGTCGTAAGTCTAAATCTCGCTGCACAAGCATTTTAGATGTATTCTCGATAACCAATACAGTCTGTCGCAATTTTTCATTTTCTTTTCGCAATGATTCGAGTTCGTTATGCATATACGTCGATTACCCAAGTAATACTATAACGATAGTTTCGTTATGATTAAGATTATTACACATTTTTACATTGTAATTTGTATTATTTATAGGTGCTTGTTCAGCATATGTGTAGAAACCTGCTAAAGGTACGTCTTTCCCGATAACTTCCTGAATGGCATCTATTTCTTTTTTTGCTTCATCACGGGATGCAAAAAGCGTGTTGCGCACGTGACAATTAAAAATAATCGCAGCTTTAGGTTCTGTCCCTAGTGATTCTAGCGCTTGTTCAGCTGATAGTCGTGCTGCATCAACGGCGCTCTCACGAGTACCTATCATAAGCTGTACTTCAGAACCTTCTGTCACTTCTCCTCCGCAGGTTATTGACCCCGACGCATCTACATAAAATGGGGCACGTAATAGCATCTCGCCACTTGATTTATCAGTAACACCGAGTGGGTATGATAGTGCCAATTCAGCTAAGGTTACCTCCTTAAGCATTGCTGCTTTTTCTTTACCTAGAAATTCCTCGTACAATTCAATTGCAGGTTTTTCATCAATCTCATGAATAACTGTACCGCTTATTTTGGTTATTTTTTTAGGAGCGCTTATGGGGTTCCATCCGTGTCTAACACCTACAGAATGTTTCAAAGCACCGCCTAAAACTATGGCTGATACTGCGGATGATAAAACTTTGTCATTTGCGTATTGAAAAGTTTGTACATACTTTCCATCATCTCCGGCAGAACCGCCAGCAACAGGAGTGCCTGGTAGTGATTCTTGTAAGCCACGTAAAATTGCACTCGGATTTACCTTTAGTCCATCAGCAATCATCAGTGCAAGTTTTGGGTCAGTTGAAATTGATTGACTTAAAGCCGTGCCAAGTGCTGTGCCTTTCTGCTCAGGCTCTTCTTCGGCACCTGTTTCAAACGCTATTCCAACTTCAATATCGTCACTAAAGGATAGCAGCATGATTACTATCGAAGGACTCATGCTTGGTCCATGCTGAGAAATTTCTCCTGCAGTAGAGCCTCCAAATAAAGTAATATCTTCACCTAAATGCTCTTGCGTTCTTTTAACCACGCTTTCTTGATCATACGTAGATGACGCAAAAAGTAACGCTAGCGACACATCTGCGCCATTTAATTGTGACTGCGCATCATTGATGGCTTGTGCCACAGCCACTTCCGAATCTGCACCAGCTGAAATACCAACTCCTGAAATTATCATACCGAAATTTTATTAATATTAAAAAAATTATTTAGATATTAATTATACAGCACCGACAACATAAATTCTATTGCTGAACACAAAAGCAGACCCTTTCAGGTAGCACATTCCAACATCATTATCTTAAATCAAAATAGTAACTACCTAGACCTGGCTTGTTCTGTTTGTTTTATAGCTGGCTGGTTTTGGTGTGTTTTAATTAAAATCTAAGCAGGCAGATAATAGTTTTGCATCGCAAGAAGCATTAAATCGATATCATATTGAGTATAATAAGTTTGAACATCCACTGCCCAGCTAATCAGCAAAAATACCTTTGTTTTACAAGGTTATTTTTATTTACTAATCTTTTATATTCTTTAAAATACAAAGAAGTAGTTAGTGAGCAAGTGAGGTCGTGAATATGTCACCAGCCTTTCAAGTGAGATGTCGAGGATGTTTAGAGAGCAGAATAAACAAAATTACAACTCACAAGTTAGTCCGCAACTCTCTGGGGGAGCGACGCCTCTCTCTGGGCAGGTGCCTGAGTAGATGCAGGCAGTGTCAGTGATACTCATTAGAAGACTGCGGATTGTATCAGTGTCTTGCGTCGGGCCGTGGTAGATGAGGATTCGGTCTTCTTCTTCATTTACGTAATCAAAAGGACTCTCAATCCGTTCGTCGTTCACAAAGACCATTAGTTCTTCTGTGTCATCAGAGCAAAATTCTCGTTCGGTGTCGTCAGTAATGCAATCTTCGGTGAGCGCAAAGCCGAGTGATTCGAAAAAGTCTCCTAAGGTGACTCCGTGGTCATGACGGTGGATCACTTCGTCGTTGTTGTCGTGTAGGTGAACGTGGGCGTGGAGTATTTGCGCTGTTTTGGATTGATATTTGTCAGCAGATAAATCTACTTCAGCTCCGTCAAGGAAAAGCACGAAGTCGCTGTGGACGTGTACCTTATCTTCGTTGTCGGCGTAGCCAACTGGATGATTGCCAAGCGACATCATGTCATGGTCTTCTCCAAAAGGAAGGTCATTTAAAGCAAAGTAAAAGACAAAGACTCCAATCAGTAATCCTGCTACGAAAGCTGTAATTTCTTGTATTTTCATAACAATAGATTACTTCATTTTTAGATTATCTTCCACCTTATTGATCTTACTCGTTTTTCAGCAATTCGGCCGCTTCCTGTACAGAAGCAGCTACTGTTTCAGCTTTCAGAAAAAGCTCACAGTCAGTTTGAATGACAGTGAGCTTTAAATCTATAGCTGCAAATATTTTATCCGTCAACTAGCTCTGTTGCGTCGAAGGTTAATTGTTGTGAGATGTTTTAAGAAGTGCCGGCTTGCGTCTCGATAGCTTTAACAGCTTCGTTGAATGACTCAGATGTAAGTGATGCCCCTCCTACTCGTGAGAGTTGAATTTCGTCTAGCGACAGACCGAGCACTACTTCTTTGTAAGCTTCATCGAAACCACTGTGGTTAGGTGTTTTTGGTGTTACTTCGCCATCCCATAGAATTGAAGCTTCAGTAACAATGTTGTCCTCCAACACAAGTGTTACGTCCATGGTGTGTTCGGTTCGACGTGGAGTGAAGTATGAAGTTTGAGCCGTGTAGCTACCATCAGCAAATTCTGTCGCATCTCCATCATCTCGTTCTGCGTCAGCTACTGTTTCGGGTTCTGTGCTAACTGCAGTTTCTGCTTCCGGTACAATGGGTGATTCTTCTTCAGGCGTTCTGACTTCTTCCGTTACTAGGATTACTTCTGATTCGACTGCAGGATCAGATTGCATGACGGTGAATGCGACGACACCAATTACTGCAATAACAGCGGCTATAGTATAAGGCATAAGTTTGTAATTTTTCGTATAATTGAAAATAGTATAGTATAAATAAATAATTATTCATACTCTTTATATGGCACAATTTATTACATTATTATTTAAGTACCCCCAAGCCTTGGTCGACAAGATTGGTATGTACCGTACGGTTACACTAGCTCTTTATGGTATCGTATTTTGCTCGCTTGGTGCTGGCATTATTGGGTGGTTGCCTTATTCATTTGCAACTCAGCTAGTAGCCGTGTTAACCAGTATTTTCCTTGCGCTCGGTCTCAATCTTATCTTGGCAAAATTGTGGCGAGTGCACGCTAATCATGAGTCGGCGGTTATTACTGCTCTTATTTTATTTTTCTTGTTTATCCCGCAGACGGATTTTTTTGATAATTGGCCGTTGTATGCAGCGGTGACTCTGGCTATTCTCTCTAAGTACTTGCTTGCTCCAAAAGGACAGCATATTTTAAATCCAGTGGCAGCCGGTGCGGTTTTGGTGGTGGTAGGAGTGTGGCTTACTAACCTTACTACTGGTAGCACATACAATACCGACATCTTTTCTTGGTGGGTGAGCAACCCTACTCTTTTTTGGCCAATTGTAATTCTCGGAAGCTTGGTGGTGATGAAAGTGCGTAAGTGGACTCCAGTGTGGTGGTTCTTAGGAGTAAGCTTGATGGTTTTTCTGGTAGAAGAATATTTATTTTTTGGCGATAGTTTCAATGCATTCAATTCGACTGAACTATTCTTATTTTCATGGCCAGCTCTCTTTTTAGCGTTCTTTATGTTGACCGAACCTTTTACTATGCCTCCAACCAAACGTACGCAAGCACTGTACGGCGCTCTCGTGGCGTTTCTTATGCATACCACGCTTTTTGTTGATTTGTTTCCGATGACACCTGAGCTTGCTCTAGTAATCGGCAATTTGGCGGTCCAGCCATTTCGCTTAAAGCAAAAGCTTGTCTTAAAACTAATCTCCAAACGTGAGATCGCAGAAGATATTTTTGAATTTGTTTTCACTAAGCCGGCAGGCTTCAAATTCAAGCCTGGTCAATACCTAGAATGGATGCTTCCTCATAAAGCTGACGGGCGAGGGGAGCGTCGATATTTTACGATCGCTTCTTCACCGACAGAAGACGTAGTGCGCTTGGCACTCAAGGTAATGGAGAATGGTAGTACCTATAAGAAGCAGTTGATGGAATTGGAGTCAGGGGCGACTGTTGTTTGCAGTCAGTTGGCCGGAGACTTTCTTTTGCCAGAAGATACTAGCGAGAAACTGGGATTTATAGCAGGTGGAATTGGAGTCACGCCTTTTTCAAGTCATCTTAAATACATGTTTGATAACAACCTCGAGTACAAAACCTCGCTACTATATTGTGTTAATACTGCGAGCGAACTAGCTTATAAAGAGGATTTTACTGAGTATCAATCGCAGATTTCACTCGAGTTAATTCCGGTGATCGCCAAGGAGGAGGTGTCAGGTTCAGCAGAGTCAGGCTTTGTTACAATCGATATGCTGAAGCGAAGAGTGCCTGATTATGCTGACCGTCATTGGTATTTGTCTGGTCCACCAGGAATGGTGAACGCGTATGACGCACTGCTACGCAAAGCGGGCGTTAAGAAAATTACCAAAGACTTTTTCCCTGGTCTGGCTTAATTACTTAAGAGTTCTAACGAGAAATTAAATCATAAGCTGTATGACTAAAATTATTCATGTTTCAGAAATTGATGAATACTTTGACGAAATAATCTGTGTCTTTACTAACGGAGGGGTTGTTTTGTATCCAACCGATACACAGTATGCCTTAGGAGTTTTGGCAACATCTGAAGAGGGCACTAAGAAAATAAACACAATCAAGAAAATAACAACCAACAAACCTGTTTCAGTTGTGGTTTCCGACATGGAAATGGTTGAGAGATATGTTTATGTAAACGACGAAGCTAGAATTCTAATGGAAAAGTATTTGCCTGGTCCTCTTACACTTATCCTTCCAGCCAAAGATAATGAGCTGGCGCAAAACATGGGCAATGAAAACAAAATCGGTATCAGAATTCCCGACCGAGGTGATATTTTAAGGATTGTTAAAGAATTGAGCCTTCCGGTTACAGCGACCAGTGCAAACATTAGTGGGCAAGTGCCCGATGTTGACTGTAGGTCTATTTTAAGTGGTTTAGAAGGGATTGACTTGGCTATTGATGGCGGCGACTTGAAAGGGAAGCCGTCGACAATTGTTGAATTCTCAGGCTCAGATTTTAGTATAATCAGAAAAGGTGTGCTCGATTTGAGTGAACTTGAATAACATTATTACAATTCCAATTCGTTTAAGTTGTGAGGCAGGAACATTCCAAGGCTTTGCATTACACTGCAGGGCCTTATTTCTTATCAGACAGAGCTGTTTAACTGTTGCAGGCATTGCGTATTTTTTTGTTATAATAGTAGGGAATGAAATACTTAATCTACACATTTGTGTTGCTGTTCTTCTCTGTAGGAGTAATTTTTACTCCTAGTGTAGTAACGACTGAAAGTAATGACCATTCTTTCCTTTGTAGTACTTTTGGTTGGTGCAATTCTCCAGAAAAAATTATGGTTTACACCGAAGATTCGGAGGTGTTTGCGATCGTACAAGCCACTGAAGCTGTAATTATAGATGAGGTGCCATTAAATGAAAATGAATTGACCCTTAGTAGAGACTTGTCTTTAGAGACGAGTGGTGTTTCTGAGGTTAAGCTTGACAGTCGTTTGCAAGAAATAGTGGAGTATATAGACTCAAAGCCCTTGGTTTCGGTAACTAACCACTATGATTTTCCATACCTCCAAGCCACAGCTAATCGTGAGTATGTCGTGGAGTCTGTTGGTCGTCAGCAAGATTCCACCTCGCGTTCTATTCGTAGGGTCAAAGATGATATAGAAGAAGGCGGTTCTTTTAGCAGTCCGATTCTTAGTGACGCGATCATTTCTGGCGCTAGTTATTCTACTGGTTTTTTTGGTTTTGGAACTACTACACCTAACGAGCTTTTGACCTTGGTTGGAGCAATGTATCTGGGTGAGTCAACGCCAGCGATTAGTGACAATCGTCTTTATAACTTTGGTGGTGATTTGTATTGGAACGGATCGGCTATTACTAGCTCCACTACTGCAAACTGGTCTGCTGCTGCTGGCGATGTCTTTCGTTTAACTGGTGGCGTTGGCATTGGTACTAGTACGATTACCGACACTTTTGTGGTAGACGGAACAGCTTCTTTCACCGGCACGACAACGGCTCCGCTGGTCGATCGTGGTGGTTCAGTTTGTGATGTAAGGGCTTATGGTGGTGTGGGAGATAATTCTACCCTTAACGATGCAGCCATTGCCGCCGCCATCGCCGATTGTGGAGAAGGAGGAACAGTTTTCTTTCCGCTGGGAGAATTTCGCATTTCGCAACCCATCGTGCTTGATCGACCGGTGACACTCCGCGGATCGTATTCACCGCGCTGGTCATATTCTTCAACACCACGCAGCTCAATTAGAGCGGATTTTGCCTCTTTTGCCGGCGCGGCTATGATTCATGTGCGCGACCGATCAATCTCAGGCGAGACGAATGACAATAATGGAGGCAGGCTGGAGTACATTAGCCTTGACGGTGGTTCTGCTAGTACTGATGTTGAAGGTGTTTATTTTGAAGGCTTGGTGCGAGACTGGAAGTTGACTGATGTTGATATTTCGCAAGTAACAGGTAATGGTTTTGAGGCGGCTGTCGGTACAGGAAGCGGGAATCCGCGCGGTTTTACCATTCGCGGTCTTTCTATTTATAGTTCTGACGGGCACGGCTTTAGAGCGACGGCGTTAAATGATACTTATATAGACGACCTTTTGTCGGTCGGTAACGCGTTAAGAGGTATCTATCTTTCGTCGATGGGAGAGACGAAGATTGCCAACTCAAGAGCCGTCTTTAATGGTTTAACAGGTCTTTATATTGACGGTGCGTCTAACAACGGCGGACTTTCTTTTACTGACTTTTCAACCGACCGTAACGATCGACATGGAGTGCGTATTTCATCAACTGGTACTAGCACAATTATTTTCAATGGTTTGGTAACTAGACGAGATGGTCCAAATACCTCAGGCGGATCGGAAACTCCATACGCTGGCGTTGCTGTAATAGGATCAACTACAAATAAAGTAGCTCCAGTGTTTATTTCTGGACTGGGGCAAGTAATAGGGGTTGATGATGTGGGAGCACCACCACTTTCACCAGAGACTGGTGTCAGGGTAACAAACTCGACTTATGTAAAGATCGATGGACAGCTTTGGGGTGTTACAGAGGCATGGCGAGATGATGGTGGTAACGATAATTTTATTATTGAAGATGATTCTATTTTAAAAACAGGTAATGCTGGTGCGCAGGAGCTATACGCTAATTCGAGTAAGTGGCAAGCTACTTCAACCAACGAACTGTTCTTTGGCAATCGGGTAAGTATCGGTAGTACTACAGACTCGAGACTGTTTAATATCGTCGCCCCAAGCGACGTAGCTGCAAGAATGCGTGATACAACCAATGATGTAACGATGGATATGCGGGTTGAAGATTTTCAGGCGTTTTTAGGAACAGTTTCAAATCACCAAGTTCGTTTTATGACCAACAACACATCGCAATTAACCATTGATACAAATGGTTATATTGGAATCGGTACTACATCGCCTGATGCGGTACTTGATGTCGTAGGTACAATTCAGTCATCCGCTTTACTTGGCGGTGCCACTAATTTAACTACTGACATCAACGGTAACATTATTCGCGATCCATCAGATCAACGTCTTAAGACGAATATTACTTCTATTGATAACGGTCTTGAACGGGTACTTTCGCTCCGTGGAGTTACTTATGAATGGAAAGATAAAGAGCGCTTCGGTGATCAGAAAGAGATTGGTTTTATTGCGCAGGAGGTAGACGAAGTCGTTCCAGAAGTTGTTCGTAAAGGAGGTGAATATTGGTCTTTGAACACACGCAACTTAGTAGCTGTCGTGGTAGACGCGATTCAAGAAATGTGGGATGTACTGACAGCAACTAGAGCTGATGTAGAGCAGCTTGAAGACCGAGTTGAACATCTTGAGAGTCTACTAGAGATTTCGCTTGAAGAGCAAGAGATAAGTGAAGAAAAAGACAACATAGAGGTACAAACAGAAGATGTTCCTGTCATAGAGAGTGATGAAATAACAATTGATGAAAGCGCTGCTGAATTATTGTCAGATAATGAAGAAGAAAAAGTCGAAGGTGCAGAAACTGATGAAGTAAATGTTGAAGTTGAGGAAACTGAAGCTCCTCAGTCTGAGTTTGTTAATGAAAATACAGCAGAAGAGGGGAATGAGGAGGATGAGAAAGAGGTTGAAAAAGACAGTGCAGAAACAGAAATAAAGACCGAAAACTTCATGACGACAGAAGTCCTGAATTTATAGGTAGAAAGTTGACATTTCACCATATAAATGGTACGATATTGAGGGCGAATTGAACCGGCGTTTACGTCGGTTTAATTTTTTGTTTTTCACAACTCAAAAAAGGTAATGGTATGTTCATGCGTATCTTTAATTTAGCAGCGTTAGCGTTGCTTGTTTCTTTTGGCGCTCAAGCGTCAGGCGAAAAGCCGCAGGCTTGTCTTGCAAAAGATCAGGGTTTGACGGCTGCCGAGCACCGCTCTGTTATGAGCAAATATGGCATTAATTGTGCCAAGGTATACTATAGTCTTCTGGCTGAAGATAATCTCAAGGATCCATATTCTTGGATCAAAAGAGAATATCTTGACTACGATATCGATGTCACAATGGTTCTTATTATAAATCCTAGGGAAGGTGAGGGTAATTTGCCCGAACTTATCACCTCTGGGAAATATGATGATAAAATCAGAATTCTTGCGAAAAAGGTGAAGCAATCTGGTAAACAGATTAAGTTAAACCATATGCACGAACTCGATGGCAGTTGGTACCCGTGGCAGTTCTACTACAAAGACAATTCTTTAGAGGAATCGCTAAACGCCTACATTCACATAGCGGAAATCTTCCGTGAGGTGGAAGCACCTGTTATCATGGAGGTTAATCTTAATCGCCGTGATGGCAAATCCAATTCTCCTCTGGGAGAAGCGGAGAAGTATCTGGGGATTTTAGATCCTCATGTAGATGCTTATGCAATCTCTACCTACAATCGCTGTGGCCTGAATCAGAATTATGCTGAGGAAAGGTCGTTTGCAGAAGAGTTTCGTCCTGCTTATGAGCGGCTTAGCGGGTTTACCGAAAAACCGATTAACATAGCTGAAGTATCCACCTCAGGTCTCTGTTCAGATGGTCGAAAAATTCCTTGGTTTGAAGCTATGTATATTTCTATAGCCGAGGAATTTTCAAGAGTTGAAGAAATCACTTTCTTCTTTGGTCAGTTAAAGCCTGGTCAGAGTGGTAGTGCAGTTAATGTGGATTGGGGAATCGTGCTCGATGAAGAGCGCGAAATGTTCCGTTCTCTTGTAACTGAAAATACTTCTTCTTCAGCTGTCGAGATAACTATAGAACAAACTGGTAGTGCAATCCCGCCAGCGGCAGAACCAAAACTTCGTCTGGGCTTTTCGTCTGACGAATGGGATTGGAATTATCGATATTGGGTTAGCCTTTTTGGCGAGCTTAATGATGAACCGATTCCAGACTACGGTCAAACCGGCTTGTGGCTGCAGAGTATTACAGAAGTGTCTTACGATCAGTCGAAAGGCAGGTTTCGTCATGGTGTTTTTGGTCAATTGCGTGGATCAGCTAGTAATAACTGTGAACCGCGTTACTGGCAGTGTGTTCTTGGCTTAGGAGCGGGTTATCGCTTGGAGTTTAGACGTAGTAGTGAAAATCACTACAATACCGTTCAGTTAAGAGCATCGATTCGCTATGATCAACCATACAACGATGACACATTCGAGTCATCGAGAGAAGGTGATACGTATGGTTACGTCGGAGTGGTTGCTTTTGGTGGCGGAAAGCTGTGAGGTTTGAACTTTCTTTCACAAAATGAGAAAGCTGTCAGGCGGGATCAAACTCGCCGTCAACTCTACTAAAACTAAAGGGGATGCTAATGTTTAATGCTTGGTACGACTTATCGTACGTGGGTTTGACTCCGTACCTGATTTTGTACTTGATCGTTCAATCCCTCTGGCTCATTAAGTGGGCTGGAGCAAAATGGTACTTGTTTTTGTACCGGCGAAAGCTCATACATCAGTTTGAAGCTTGTGAGCGCCCTGTGACCTCTTTGGTCACCTACGCTGGTGAGAAACCGGCGGATTTCACGAAGTGTCTTCGTACACTTCGTGAACAACAAGGTGTACCTGATCACAAGATTTACGTCATGATGGATCAGATGCATGATGTGTCTAAGGAGGCACGGGCATGTATACCGATCTGTGAGGAATATGCGACACGCATATACTTTGGTTCGCATTGTAATAAGCGTTCAAATCTCAGACATTTGTTTTTTGCCGCTAAAGAAAATGGTGATCTCTCAAAGGTCGTTCATTTGGTTGATTCAGACACGATGTTTATGTCACGAGATGTGCTGTATCAGTTGGTACAGCCGTTTGCAGATCCTTTGATTGGTGGAACTACTACCAATCAAAGAGGTTTAATTCGTGAGCGCCCGTGTGAGCGGGTGGCTGATCAGCTGGAGCATTTACGCTGTGAAAGATCATTTCCTTTCCTTAATTTAGGTTCTGGACAATCGTGTCTACCTGGTCGATCTATCGCATTTTTGACCGACGCGATTATGGAAGACATGGAAACGCTCGACGAGCGTTACTGGACGTGTCGCAAGCCTTCGCTGTCATCTTCGTTTCCTTATATTAGGTTTCAGAAGGTTGTGGTAAGAAGAAAGGCTGGGGATGATCGAGATTTGACCGACGCGGTGCACATGAAGGGGTATAAAACTCTTTATGTGTACGACGCTAAGGTAAAGACTGTGCTCCATGATACGTTTCGTAAAATGTTTCGGGCTTGGGCACGCTGGGGTACAACCAGTCAGGGTAGTTTTATCGACAACTTCTGGTGGTTATTGCGTAACAGGCCATTGTCTTGGCTCAGTCAGCTGATCGACATGTTTATCTCGCATGTGGCCGTAGTTTTTTTCTGGGGCTTTGTGTGGAACTTGTTGTTCGGTGATACTGTACTGTACTTACCTGTATTGCTTGTTTATGTCGCTACAATTGTAGCGATTGCACTTAGTTTTGCTGGTAAAGGACTGGTTCACTACAAGCAGCATCCGGGTGATCTGAAGTATATATTCCATTTCGTTGGTGCTCTAACGGTTGGTGTACACATTCGTGTGATAACCATTTGGACGCGTTGGCTCGCAGGTTCGTGGGGTACGCGTGTGGGTGTTGATGACAGTGGTCATGAAAAATGGTTCAAAGAACATGAGTTCAGTGGTCCATATAGTGCCCATGTTTCTCACGCAAGACTTGACAATGTTTAAGTTGTAAATCATACTAAAGTATAGTATTCACATTCGTTCGATTGACTAAAGAGAGGTAGAGAATATGTCTACAAATGTAAGTAAAGATCTTGGTCAGCAGTTAGACCGAGAAAGCGACTGGACCAAAATGCTCCATCACTGGAGACTTTTGAATCAGTATTGGTGGGCTGCAAGTGACGTGAAACAGTACGCAATTCTGTGGGATGGAAGAAAGGTCACTATCAAAGATCCTCCAAGGTTTGGTCGCCACTTCTGGCGAGTTAAAATCGGAGAGAGTATCGAGAGAATATCTTCAGCTTCCATCAACCTTGTTTCAGGCTCACTCGTTGAGACTGGCAAGTAAGTAGTCAGCATCTGGCTGACACGTTCTTTCGCCCGAAAGCGGTAACCTCGGTTACCGCTTTTTTTAATTTCCACACAGCTTAAGTATTTTGTTATGATCTACTAAAAGTTTCTGTGGCAAAGACATGTAACGTTACGGAGGTAAATTATTTTATAATAGACTCGGCCTGCCTCCAATTGACTGTAAGAAGAGTTTCTGTACGTAGAGCGACAACAGTAAATCCTCGACTGTAATTTTATTGAAAGATAGAGAAAACTGTTGAATATTATATGTTTATTCATGTGAATAAATTGTAAAGAAAAGTTGAGTGCGACTACAATAGAGATCTAAGTTCGTGTGGTGATTGAGGATATTGTCTAAGCTAAAAACAGTCTTGATATAACTGGATTTTATTGATTTATATTGCTGCGGTGCTTTTATGGATGCGCGGAAATCTGACTTTATTAGAGTGATGATAGTCTTGCTCGTGGTTGTCGTGCCACTGGTTTTTTCTTGCCCAAGTTACTATTGTATTCAGCTAACAAAAGTGACGCAACAGCGGCTGAAAAATTATTGGTCCATTTGCCGGTAATAAACGAAGCTGCGTTTGTTGCCAGTTCTACAGCTGTTCAGCCAGCCGAAGGTAACTTGTTGTTTAATCCTTCGCTTGAAATGGTCGACTTTGACAATGATTCTCTGGCCACTGGTTGGCAATCTCAGAAAGAAGGGGAGAGTGACACAAAGTTCACTAGACTTAATTTCGGGCATACTGGTAGTAGTTCGCTAAAAGTCGAAGTGTCCAACCATGTAGACGGTGTTTCGTATTACCAATTCACACCGCTTGCAATCCTTGGTGGCGGGACATGTGATTATTCTGTTCGCTATCTTTCCAACACATACTCTGAAGTAAATGCGGTGTACGCGATGAATGACGGTTCGACAGAGTATCAGTATCTAGGAGTGTCTTATCCTTCGCCAAATGGCTGGAGTACGCTTACCACTCGCCTTGTGCCTCCCGAAGGCGCAGTTACTGTTAGTATTTACAACTTACTTTACAACAACGGCACACTCATTACAGATGACTACGTCTTAACCAGAGCAACAGTCGTGCCGTTTGATCGACCAATGGTGACAATAACGTTTGATGATGCTTTTGAAAGTTTCTATGAAAACGCTTTCCCTTTATTTCAAAAATACCATATGGACGGGACGATTTACTTGGTGAGTAATGATTTTAAGGCCCCTCGTTTTATGAGTGTTAAGCAGATAAAGGAGCTGGAGGAACATGGGTTTGAAATCGGTTCGCATTCTGTGTCGCATGCGCATTTACCAGCCTTGTCGAGCAAAGAGCTTCGTTATGAACTGGAAGAATCAAAACGCGTGATAGAGAAAAAGCTTGGACATCCAATCGAGGCTTTTGCAGCACCATATGGCGAGTACAACGATTTTGTTCAGGCTGAAATTATGAAAGTATATGATTCACACCGTTCAGTAGATGTAGGGTTTAATACTAAAGATAACTTAACCAAGAAAAATATTAGAGCCATGAGTGCTGTGGTAGATACAGAGCCAGAAACAGTTCTGGGTTGGGTTGACACTGCAATTGCAAACGGCGCTTGGTTATCATTGGTTTATCACGACATTGTCGAAGATGGTGGTATGTTCACCAATACTCCAGACCACCTAGAAGCAGTGCTTGCAGGTTTGGCTGCGCGCGATATTGACGTTGTGACAAATAAAGAAGCATTGGAATACATCGAATCAAAAAACCTGACCACCGACTAGAAAACCCTTTAAAATAAACAGGTAGCTATTGACTTTAAGTCAGTTTTGTGATAGTAATTTGTGTTCATACAGATTATTTTATATGTTGTTAGCCAAAAATACTCAACAGTCAGTGGTGGGTAATCTACCCAGTATCGCTCGTTTTACAGCCGCTATTATTTCAGCAACGTTTTTTGTTGGAATCATTGCTATTTTTAGTGTGTTTGCGCTCATGTTGATTTTTAGTTACTTCAACGACGTTGTATATGAAGTAATTTTTTTCTTTGTGATTTTGTCGATCGGAGTAAACATAGCAGTCCGGTCAATCATTTCCTCAACTATCGTATTTTATGGAGAGTAACAACGTTTCAAAACCGTTCTTTTTTCCGACCAAGTTAGTGGTTGTACTGACGGCGTACATATTGACAGGTTTTATTATTGCGGCCGCTTGGTTTGTTAAGCCTTCGGAATTCAATACTTTTCAGCCGTTGCGGTTGCTGATCATTATCTTTGCCAGCACGTTGCTAGCCAAGTACTTTTTCTACATGACCATTAGTCCACTAGAGTCTTTGCGGTCTTTTTATAGTAAAAAATATTGGAAAAAGAAACGGCCGCTTTATTATCCACGAGTTTCAGTAATTGTTCCTGCTTGGAACGAAGAAGTGGGAATCATCGCAACGATCGATTCTTTGCTGGCTAGCTCATATGAAAAACTTGAAGTCATTGTAGTTAACGACGGCTCTACTGATGGCTCAGATGAACTTATCAGGGCCTATTCAACTGAGATTCGGAAAAAGTTAAAAATTACTGGCAGCTATAAAAAAATCAGGTATCGTTATCAAAAAAATGCAGGTAAAGGAGCAGCCTTGAACAAGGCTATTAAGGTTGCCTCTGGCGATATTATTATTTCGATTGATGCAGATTGTTTGGTGGATAAGAACGCTATTTCAGCTTTTGTGCAACATTTTAGAAATCCGAAAGTAATGGGCGCTGTTGGGAACGTAAAGATTGGAAATACCTCGACGTTGCTTGGTACTATCCAAAGTTTGGAATTTTTGTTCTCGTTCTATTTCAAAAAGTGTGACTCTTTCCTTAACACTATTTATATTGTTGGCGGAGCTGCAGGCGCTTTCCGTAAAGAAGTCTTTGAGCAGATCGGCATTTACAATACAACCAACATTACCGAAGACATCGAGCTTTCAATGAGGATGCAAAACGCTGGTATGCGAATTGTCTATGCGAGCGACGCTATCGTGCATACAGAAGGTGCGAGCGATATGAAAGGACTCAAGAGTCAGCGATTGCGGTGGAAGCGCGGTCGGTTTGAAACCTTTTGGAATTATGTGCATATGTTTTTCAGCCGAAAAACACACCATAATAAACTTCTCAGCTTCTTGGTTTTGCCGTTGGCAATGTTTGCAGAGCTCCAGCTCTTGTTTGAAATACCTTTCGTGGTCTTTCTATATTTCTATTCCTTTGTTGCAACTGACTTTTCTTCTTTTATTTCAGGTATAATAGTCGTAAGTTCAATGTTCTTCTTTTTGATGGTCTTTGAAGATAAGAGCACTAGGCGTTTCAGTTTCTACATACTGGCGCCAGTAGGATGGTGTTTGTTTTATGTAATGACATATGTGGAGGCGAGTGCACTCATTCGTTCAATAGTTGGCCTTTTTAAAGGTGAGCGATTACATTGGCAGCGATGGGAAAGACAAGGTTTACAGAATTAAAATAATTACGGAACGATATGATGAATAAAACATGGAAGACGACAAGTGCCGGTTTGCTTGGAGTAGTAATGATGACGGTGGTGATTTTTGCTAGCCCACAATTTGTTGCGGCTGAAAATAACGTTATGGTCGCCACAGTGCAAAATGCCAGTGACGACGCAAGAAATATAAAAAATCGAAAGCACGGTGACATTAGTGCTGCCACGCACTATATGGGAAAGTTTGATGGAAAGACATATGTGCACGGTCTTCGGTTTGCAAATGTCGAACTGCCAATAGGTGCTAGAGTCATAGCGGCTGAGTTGCAGTTGTATTCGGCAGGTGGTGTTCAGGACGGAAAGGTGGAAGTGGTATTGCAGGCAGAAACCGGTGCAGACTCAACCACATTTAGAGATAGGCATAATACCCCAGGAAGTCGCTCAGTAAGCGCAATGGCTTCACGACAAGTGCTTGATCAGGCAGATTGGTCAACTCAAGGATTTGGAGACACGATTGCGATTGATGTCAGTAACATTGTTGCTAATGCAGTAACTCAGGATGGATGGGAAAGTGGTAATGCCGTAACAATCATCCAAGCATCCACTCCTGATTCGACTGGTTATGTGAGTTATTCTACGTATGATCGAGATGAGGCACGTGCGCCGCGTTTGATGATTACCTACAAAACATCAATCACAAACACGGTGGTTGATATGATCGACGATTTAACCGATACTATTCAAGTGCTTGAGCTAGAAATTGACGTACAAACTTCGCCGGACACAGTTGATGCTGGCGTAATGGCATGGATGTATCCAGGTCGACCAGCGTGTGTATCTTCGGATGAATATAGTGATGGACGGATAATAAACTTCCTCAAGCCAGAATACTTCACCGTGACTTCGGCTGGGCAAGTGAAATTGCTCGATGTTGCGTATGCTGGATGTAATGGTTTTTCACCAGAAAACGTTGCTTCAGTTCAGGCTAATAGCGACTATTCGTTTGTGACGGTGTCAGCCGGAGGCGATAATGTAGAAGCGTTCTTCAACTCCTCACCAAGCAACCGATCTAACGCTATCAGCACATTTGTTTCGTTTGTGGTTGAAAATAACATGACTGGCGTTGAAATAGACTTTGAAGGTTATGGTGCGTGGAGTAGTGAAACATACTCTGGTTACAAAGCATTCTTGCAACAACTGGGTGATGAGCTGCACGCAGCGAACAAGCAATTGATGGTAGATATTCCACCGATTGGAACAACACTCGAGCAAAGCTACTATGAACTGACATATCAAGAAATGGCCGCGCTGCCGATCGATTACTTGGTCGTGATGGCGTACGACTATCAGTATGATTATGGAGCAGGGAAAGCAGTCGCTCCAAACGCATGGGTTAGAGCAATTGTTGAGCACGCGCAAAAACACATTTCGGTAGATCGACTAGTGATTGGTTTGCCTTCATATGGTTACTACGGACGTGAGGGCTCATACGCGCTGACCATAACTGCAAGCGAGGTAGTGCGTGCAGCAGCCGGCAACACTTCGTTCAGTCGAGATGCACTATCTTATGAAATGAAAGGGACAAAAAACGGCATATCATACGTTTACCAAGATCAAGAGTCATTAGACAAAAAACGAGCAATGATTGAATCGCTCGGCGTAAAGTTTATCTCTGTCTGGGCATTAGGTGGGAACGAATGGTTCTCGGAATAGTCTTATTTTGATCGAATTTACAAAGCACCCGAAAGGGTGTTTTTTTGGTAGTAATACTGCTTGGATGGTGGAATTTATGCATCTTTGATTACAAATACTCTATGTGATTAAAATTAAACGTGTATCTCTCAAAAGATAAACACTTGTCGCCATAAAACGTAGCTTCAAGTGATAATTCATTTATACAGGTAGTCATAGCAAAAAGAATAATTGCACTAAATTCAAAAAAGAAGAAGTCACCTCGTAAAAGTGAAAAACGTTTGTCTGTAAAAGATTAATGCTTGTAAATAAAGCGAGTTAGAGAAATAAAAAGTAGAGCAATTGTTTTGATTAATGGTTCAAGAGTAAAAAAGTACACCTGAAAATGTGATTGTTGTTATGCAAACATGATCTTTTCGATCAGTAAAATGGATGTGTTTTTGTTGCGCTTATTATAGGCAGTAACATTATGGTTTTTATCCCCGTCATGTTTCAAGTTGGTTCTGTTTATTTTTGATATAATAAGAATATGCGGTCGAGCTTTGCCACCACAACTACTTCTGACACAAATTAATAAAACAAAAAAACATTCAGATGAATGTGTTTTTTGTTATTAGTGAGAATATAAATGGTTTACCCTAATTCTTTAATGGTTGCTACTAGGTCCTTTAAATCAGTTGAAGATTTTACAAAGTACTTATCTGCGCCTAATGACAGTAAATTTTTTATGTCATCACGATTACTTTTATTTGAAAATACTATGACAGGGATAGAAGACAAATCTTCTTTCTCCTTTAGCTCTTTTAGTATTTCTTCTCCACTTTTACCAGGCAGCATCAAGTCTAAGATGATTATGCTGGGTTTATATTGTTCAGCCATAGCAATAGCTTCTAGTCCGTCTCCTGTGGTGTAGGGGATGCATCCTTGCGAAACAAGTATGTTTACAACTAATTCTTGAATCATTGCATCGTCCTCTATCATAAGCACCTTAATGCCCCCAAGCTCTTTTTTTTCCATAGAAGATAAAGCATCTTCAACTTTTTTTGATACAGACATAATTTTTTTATTTGATATTATTTTAACACGAAATCTTAATTCTAAAAGTATATTCAGATTCTTATATAGCAAGTACTTGTAAAAGAAGTTTAATTCTCGCTTGGATAGTGATTGGCGATTGGATGTCGCGAGATAAGAAGTTTGACTTTAGATCAATTATATCGTTCGTGAATTTAGACATTGGCAGCAAATAAACTTATTTTTTCTGACTTACGTAACTGTTCTTAAGAAAGTATAAATTATGAAGATCTTTCACTAATAGGATTATTCTCATGAGATATGATAAAAAAGATACTCAACAGTTACCATTTTTAAATAATATTAGATTGACCCTGTGGCATTGGATAGTTTGCCGTTACAGATGGCGACACTATGATATAGATGGTGCGAAGTGCACTTTGTGCGACAGACGTGTTCATTTACATTCATACAATGATTAAATATTTCTGGAACTTTATCGTCTTTTGCGTAAAACGTTGGAGGGCGATTTTTTTGTTCTATTCTGTCAAAAGAAGTTGTTTCGCTATGTTTAAAGTGAAGCTTTAAAAAATTAGCATCAAATAAAATTTAATGTATACTGCAACCATGTCAAATAGAATAATTGCATTAAGTCCAAAAAAGAAGAAGAAGTCTCCTCACAAAACTGAGAAGCGTTTGGCAATAAAGCGAGAAATGCTTGCAAAGAAGGCGAGTAAGAAAAAAGCCAAGTAGAGCAGCTGTCTTTGTTTGTGGCTTAAGTACTAATAAATAACGCACTAAGGGTGTGTTTTTTGGTATTAAGAAAATATGCCTTTCTCATGCGATTAGTTCAATTGTTTTCATACGAGTAAAGTAAAGCCCTCAAAAGAGATTTTTGTTATACTGTTAGATATGAACGAAATTACCTGCCCGCATTGCCATAAAGTATTTGAATTAGATCAAACCGGTTACGCTGATATTTTAAAACAAATCAAAAACAAAGAATTCGATAAAGAACTGCACGACCGGTTGGAGCTTGCAGCCAAGGATAAAGAAAGTGCAATAAAGTTGGCTGAAGAAAAAACTACGAATGAATTGAGGGTTAAGTTTTCTCAGTTAGATAAGAAACATGGTGAGGATGCAGCAAAAAAAGATGCGCAGATTAATGCGCTTGAGGCACAAATTGCCGCGTCTTCAACTGAACAGCGGCTGGCTGTGGTTGAGGCAATGTCAGTAGTTGAGAAAGAGCGAGATACGCTAGCAAATGACCTGAAAAGTAAAGATGCTGAAAAGCAGCTGCTGGAGTCTTCTTTGAAAGATAAATATGAAAGTGAGCTGAAAAGCAAGGATGAAATGATCGAGTACTACAAAGACATGAAAGCCAAGTTGTCTACCAAAATGGTGGGGGAGACGTTGGAGCTGCACTGCGAGACGGAATTCAATCGCTTGCGTGCAACGGCGTTTCAGAATGCGTATTTCGAAAAGGATAACGACGCGTCAGCTGGAACAAAAGGAGACTACATATATAAAGATATTGACGAAAACGGTACTGAGATTATTTCAATTATGTTTGAAATGAAAAACGAAGGCGACGAAACGGCGACCAAGAAAAAGAATGAAGACTTCCTCGCCAAACTCGATGCTGACCGAGTCAAAAAAGGCTGTGAGTTCGCTGTGCTGGTTTCTCTGCTTGAGAGCGACAGTGAGCTGTACAACACTGGAATTGTAGACATGTCGCACAAGCATGACAAAATGTATGTTATTCGGCCACAGTTTTTTATTCCGATCATCACACTGCTTCGTAACGCTGCAATGAATTCGCTGCAATATAAGTCGGAGTTGGCTGTTGTGCGTTCTCAGAGTCTCGATGTGACAAATTTTGAATCAGAGCTGAATGATTTTCGTGAATCGTTTGGGAATAGTTACCGCAAAGCTTCTGATCGATTTCAAGATGCTGTTTCAAGCATCGACAAATCAATTGAACAATTACAGAAAACCAAAGACAATTTACTAAAATCAGAAAATCACTATAGAATTGCCAGTAACAAAGCTGATGAATTGTCGGTAAAGCGTCTGACTAAAAACAACCCTACAATGCAAGCCAAGTTTGAAGCGTTGAATACTGAAGAGTAATAGCGGTTGTTTTCCAGCAAACACTCATGTGTCATGCGGGTGATTTAGAGTTTTATGAAAGCAGGTTAAGATTTAATTTATGAACGAAGCTTCTCCAATTAACAAATTAGAACACTCCGAAACATTTAACTCAGAGATTCTGTCTGATATTGCGTCTGTGTATGGAATATCGACACTTAAGTATATAAGCTCTCCTGAAAAAGGCATTATTACAGAAAATGCTATTTTAGAAGACGACGAAGGAATTCGTTATTTTGTGAAGCTTTATCGACCGGAGAAAACGAAAGACACAGCGGGCATATACCGAGCAGCTGAGTTGGTGGCTGAAAATCCAGATATACCCGTTTCGCTCCCAATATCCATTGGCGGCTCGCACACCGCATCGATAGATGGCCGGTCGCTTGCGCTTTTTCCTTACATTGAACACCGAACTGAGTTTCCGCAGAACAAAGAAGAAGACCGCGTGCTGACGAGTAATATCGCAAGAAATTTAGGTCGTATCCATGCTATGCCTGTGCAGACTGATGAAGACATGATTAAGCCAATCAAGCGCTGGCAATCAGAAAGCGTTGGTGCTCGTGTAGAAGAATTGCAGCGATTAAAAGACCATATTGATAGTTTGTCAGACCTTAGTGATTTTGATTCGCAAGCTCTTGAGGTGATTGCTACAAAAACTCAACTACTTGAACAATTGCCAGACGTGTCTGGTGAGCAACAAGAATTGGCGATTTGTCATGGAGATTACCATGGTCACAATGTCTTATTTAACGAAGAGATGGAAGTTGTCGCAATCATAGACTGGGACAACGCTGGCTTAGCTGATCCGTATATCGACTTTCTGCAAACGTTTATGACGAACGTGATAAACAAAAAATTTGATACTTATCAAACAGAAAGAAAAGAAAATGCACAAACATTCATAAAAAGCTACGTAGAAGGTGCTGGTAAAGAAATTGACACTGAGCGTCTCAAGGCATCTTACGGTTTGTTTATGCACCAGCGTATCGGTGCTGCTTGGCCTTTAAACCAACATTATTTTGACGATAACACAAGGAATGACGACAGGCTGCAGAATACTTTGGATAAATCGATCGCGTATGCTGAGCACTATGATGAAATTCTATATTTTATCCTTTCAATCCTTCAGGAAATTGAAACAGAATAATACTGGATGATTACAGTTGTTTGTAAAGTAATAGTTCTACAATAGAAAGACAAGTTTGAAGCGTTGAATACTGAAGAGGAATAGCGGTTATTTTCTTAAAGTATGTTATCGTACCTCAACTAGTACGAGTTTTGTGCGTCTAATTAACAATTAAATATGCTGGAAAAACTATCTTCATACCTAACGCCAAGTAACTGGCGACTTGATACGCTGTCTGGACTGACGGTGGCTTTGGCTTTGGTTCCTGAGGCGATTGCGTTTTCGTTTGTGGCCGGAGTAGAGCCGATTGTTGGACTGTACGCTGCTGCAATGGTGAGTTTGATCGCTGCTTTGCTCAGTGGTAGGCCTGGGATGATTTCGGGTGCTACTGGAGCGCTTGCAGTTGTGATGGCCGAGCTGGTACGCAGTCATGGGGTGGAGTATTTGTTTGCCACGGTAATTTTGATGGGCTTTATTCAGTTGGTTATTGCTGTATTTAGGTTAGGTAAGTTTTCTCGCATCATTCCTTATCCGGTTATGTTGGGTTTTGTTAATGGTTTGGCGATTGTTATTTTCTTAGCCCAATTGCCGCAGCTGCAGTCGTTTACGCCGGAAGGTCATTTTGGTTGGTCTCACGGAACTTGGTTGCCGCAAGCTGAACTTTTAACAATGTTTGGACTGATCGCCCTTACGATGGCTGTGATTTATTTTCTTCCACGTTTTACCAAAGCAATCCCAGCATCACTCGCTTCAATATCACTGGTAACCATAATAGTCATACTGCTGGACATTGATACTCCGACGGTCTATGACATGTTGAAAGGTAATTCGCTAAGCGCAGGATTGCCGTCTTTTGGTATTCCTGACGTACCGTTTGGGCTTGAGACTCTAAAGATAATCTTTCCGTTTGCAATTGTTTTAGCTTTTATTGGGTTGGTTGAGTCACTCATGACCATGTCGCTTATTGATGAAAAGACTGATACTCGCGGGAAGAGTAATGTTGAATGTTCCGCACAAGGTGTGGCTAATGTTGTGACGGGCTTTTTTGGAGGAATGGGCGGTTGTGCGATGGTTGGTCAAAGTATGATCAATATGGATTCTGGCGGGCGAGGGCGATTGGCTGGGATTGTGGCCGGGATAACTCTCTTTGGTTTTATCTTGTTTGCTGGATCGTTGATTGAAAAGATTCCGCTGGCGGCGCTCACTGGCGTTATGTTTATGGTTGTTTTGGGTACTTTTGCTTGGTCGAGTATTAGGGTGTTGCCTAGAATTCCTTTTTCAGATGCGTTTGTATTAGTGCTTGTTTCTATTACGACAGTGTTTTATGACTTGGCGATTGCTGTGATAGTGGGAATTGTTGTATCGGCTTTGGTCTTCAGCTGGAAACGTTCACAGAATATTCGCTCTAGAACATACGTCGACAAAGACGGTGTTAAACACTACGAGTTGAGTGGTTTGGTTTACTTTGCTTCCATCGAGAATTTCTCCAGAACTTTTACGCCGACTACCGACCCCGCTTGTGTGGAAATCGATTTTGCAGAAGCGCGAATTCTTGATCATTCAGGCATCGAGGCACTCAATTCTTTAACCGAAAAGTACTTACAAGCTGGCACCACGCTTCATTTGCGTCATCTGAGTCATGACTGCAGAAGGTTGCTTAAAAACGCGGAAAAGGTAGTTAAAGTAAATGTTAAAGAAGATCCTGTTTATGAAGTGGCTGATGATGATCTGGATTCACAGGGCTTTGTTATTAAGGGTTAGTCTTAGAAGAGGGAGTGAGTGTGGCAAATGATGTTTCTGATCTTATCTGCAGTGCCCCTGTTTCAAATTTTTAAGTACTAGTTGGGTCATGTTGTGGTAAGAAAACGCTTGTTCTTACGTCTTCTTGAAGACAAAAGATACACAGTTTTTGTGTATGTAATTTCTGCTCATGAATAATTTAAAACAAAACGCACAATCAACTCAAAACAAAATCCCACAAACGCCAATAGCGTTTGTGTTGTATTCGGTACGACCGTTTATTTTTCCGGCTGTTCTGACGCTTGTGTTTGTTTTGTGTGCAAGCTTGCTGACAGTGAGTTTGCCTTATGTACTTAAGAACATTGTCGATGAAGCGCTTTTGGGAGCTGATGATGTTGTTGCGAGTGGGAAGGTGTTGTTTTGGGTGATTATGGTACCGGTGGTTTTGGCTGCGACCTATATTTTTTGGCGCTTGAGTGGATTTTTGGGAATGCAATGGTTGACTAAAGTTGAAGCTAGTGCGCATGAGAGTTTGTACGATTATGTGACTAAGCATAGTCATGGATATTTTTCTGATCATTTTGCGGGAGCTGTATCTAATAAAATTACTAATGCTGCCTCTGGGACATTTCGCCTGCTTGAGCAAACACTGTTGGGACATTTTCCAAACTTTGTGTCGTTTATTGCGTCTGGAATTCTTATCTTTATTACCAATATCGCAGCCGGCTTTATCTTTGTTGCTCTAATAGTGCTTTTGGTTCCGATGAATGTGTGGTTGGCAAAAATACGACGGCCGCTCGTGGTTGAATATTCTGAAGACAAATCGAAGTTTCGTGGTCAAGCCGTTGATTTACTGACTAACGCATCAGCGATGCGGCAGTATTCCCGTCGTCCTTTTGAGCTTTCTGGCTTGCAACGACACATTGCGACAATGCGCGCTTCTGATTTGCGTCAGTGGAGAATGAGCGAATGGATACTATTGATCAATAATGTTGTGATTGTCGTAGCGTTGGGATCGATGATGTATTTCATGGCTACCTACTGGCAGCGTGGTGTGGTTTCGACTGGTGATTTTGTATTGGTTGTATCACTCGTGTTTAGCCTCAGCGGCACACTTACTTTCATTGGTAGCTCAATCAATCAGTTTGTTAGAATTTACGGAGAAGTAGAAGAGGGTTTGCGGGAAGTATTGCTTCCTCATGAAGTTGTGGATGAAGCAGGTGCCAGCGAGCTTGAAGTTAAACAAGCGAATATTGACTGGAAGAATGTCACGTTTCAGTTTGATAGCAATACGGTGTTTAGTGATTTCTCCCTTTCTATTCCGACTGGACAACGAGTCGGCTTGGTCGGGCAATCTGGAGCAGGGAAGACGACTTTTGTGTCCTTGCTCTTACGCCAGCACGATATCTCTGCAGGCGAAATTATGATTGATTGTCAGAATATTGCTCATGTTACTCAAGATTCATTGCGACAAGCGATTGCAATTGTGCCGCAAGAACCAGCTCTTTTCCATCGTTCCATTCGGGAAAACATTATCTATGGAAAGCTTGACGCAACTGAAGAGGAGGTAATTGCTGTGGCAAAAAAAGCTCAAGCGCATGAATTCATTACAGAATTGCCAGACGGGTATAACACGATGGTTGGAGAGCGTGGAGTAAAGCTTTCTGGTGGACAGAAACAAAGAGTAGCGATTGCTCGCGCAATGCTTAAAGATGCGCCTATTCTAGTGCTCGACGAAGCGACCTCTGCGCTCGATAGCGAAAGCGAAGTAGCGATCCAAAAAGCACTAGAGACTTTAATGGAAGGCCGAACAGTGATTGCGATCGCCCACCGACTCTCCACATTGCGAGAAATGGACCGTATTATAGTGCTAAAAGATGGAGAAATTATTGAAGACGGAAATCATGACTCTCTGGCAACCGAAGGTGGAGTATATGAAAGATTGTGGAATCATCAGGCTGGAGGATTTTTGGTTGATTAAGTCTTTGTTAATATGGTCAGACGAAGAGACGTCTGTTTCATTCACGAAGTAAAAACTCAAAACCCAGCTCACAAAGCTGGGTTTTGATATTTGCTAAAAAGTCTTGTTTACTTTTTCTTTTCTTTCTTCTCTTTCACAGCGCCAAGGATTAGTTCTGGTGAAAAACCTTCAGCTACGATGCCGAAGCGGGCGTATGAGTAAAGAGCAACTTTGAATATCTCTGACAGGGTGGAAGTTACAACTGAAAGAACTATTGCAGATAAGAAGAAAAGTACTAGAATTATTACATAAGTAATAATTCCTAATCCAAGTGATGCGCTAAGGAATAAGAGTAACCCGTGTGCAACAACTGTTCCCAGGAAGAGCACTATGGTTACTAGTCCTAAAGACAAGTTCATTATGATGGTTTCTCCCCAAGTCTTTTTAAACACTGAACCTGAGTTTTTAACAGACTGCCATACAGAAACGTTGTCGAGAAGTAATGTTGGGGCTATAAACATGGTAACTATTGCCCAAGCTGCACCGAGCAGACCGGCTGCTAGTTTGCCGAGTAGTTTTGATCGGTTTGAAATAAATTGCAGTACCACTCCGACAGTACTGGCAAGTAGGCTCCAGATAAAAATTTTCCCACTAATATTCTTGGCTCGGTTCATACCTTCAGAAAAACCAATGTTGCCACCGTTAATTCTTTCGTAGACTATCGCAGTCAAGCCAACTTTGAAATATGTAATGATGAAGTAAGCTATTACATAGTAGGCAAACAGCGCGACATAAAAGAGAAGATCGTTTTCTTCTTGAGCAAGAGCGCCGCTCAGCCACATGCCGACACCAAAGATTGCGCCAGCAATCATGAGAAGAAGTGAAGAAATCACAGGAAAGAGAATGATTTCTTTGTCTTGCTTGAGTATATTTAACGATTGCTTAAACAATCGCCAGCTAGCTTTAAACCGCCCCATTTGCTTAACCGAAGCAATTGCTTCGTCTCTCGTCATGGTATTTTCTGAGCCTGATGTGTTTGCAGTGTTCGGTGTTGGTGTTGGTTGAGCTGAGGTAGATGTTTCGCCAGCAAAGGCTGCGCTTACATCATCTTCAGCCCAGCCATTATTAATAAGCGCTTGTCTTATCGACGATTCACTTTGGCCGCTTTGTCGCTGAATACTAATATAGTCGATTAATTCTTGGGTGATCATATATTTGTGGTGGACTATTAATATATTAATTGTAACAGATGCGCGTGTTCTTTTGTTTAATATTCATGCTTAATTATGTTGCCTAAAGACATGGCAACTTGATTTTATGATTCATTGCCGTAAAGTATAAACAGATTGTAAATGCAGGAGAAATGTATTATGCAAAAGATTGTATGGGGTGTGGGTATCTACTCGGTTATACTAACTGTTAGTTTGGTCGGCGGCTGCTTTTGTTGGATTCAGGTGGTTCGAGGTAAACTTATCATTACTGATAGAACAAAGCTGTTTGAAGCGATAAAGAAAGGTCGACTGCTTATTGTGGCCAATCATCCTACTTTGCTCGAAACTGTTATTTTGCAGCTATTAATGTTCCCTCGAAAACTAGTGCATCCAAGAAGATATTTTATTTGGTGTGTGCCAAGCGCGAGTTTGTTTCGCAGTTGGTGGGGGAGATGGCTGTACAAGTCGGCGCGGTGTGTTGAGATTAATCGCAATGATAAGTGTTCTCGCAGGCGAGCGTTGCGGAGTATATCAGCAAAACTTAAGTCTGGAGAAACAGTTTTGGTACACGGTGAAGCTGGTCGAACGAACGGTAAGCTGGCAGATTCGCCACTTATCAATCTAAACGGTCGCTACATGCGCGAAATGCTATTCCCAGCTGCTCGTATTGCCAGAATAGCTGAGGCTGATGTCTTACCAGTGTGGTTTGAAATTCCTTTTTGGGAAAATAAAAATGATTTTAAGCAAGCGTTATGGTATTGGATTCGTTCTGGTGAAGTAATAACTATTCACATTGGGGATGTTTTAAAGTCGACAGACAATTTAACACAAGAGAATATACAGACTGCTATTATGGACGCATGAGGAGCATTTGCTCCTCATTTTTAGTGTAATTTTAATCTTAGCTCAAGACGTTTCCTCGAAGAAGAAGAGAGCTTTTTGATTAAAATTGTGCGTACGCTTGCAAATTAGCGGCTTAAGCAAAAACATAGTATAATGGGAACATATCAGTAATTGATTGTGAATATTATGCTCACTCTATACGTTACGCCACATAGCCCATTTTGCCACCGGGTTGAACAGATGGCAGATAATCTAAAAATAACCTTGGAAAAGAAGGATGTTTCAGACGACAACTCTGCGCTAGCAGAGTTACTAGAAAAAGGAGGTAAGAAGCAGGTGCCGTTTTTGGTGGATGATGAGAAGGGTGAGTCTATGTATGAAACCAGTGACATAATTGATTACTTGCGTACAAACTACGCTGGCTCTGGCGACGACAAAGCAGAAGCTGGTAAGCCGCGCATTCACATGGGAGATTCTACCTGTGTGTCGTGCGAAGGATAGAAAGCGTTTTGTGTCCAGTACTTGAGGGTGCTGGGCGATGCAAGAGTTTCTTGACTGAATGTTGTGTACCATAATTCTTGTGCCGCCGTATCGCCCTGAAGGATTTATCCTTGGCGAATATTATTGGAGTTAACCAATATTCTTATGGCTATAGCAGAAGTAACCAACTACAAATTTAATGGTCTGAAGGAAGCAAAAAGGCTGACTGATGTCCTGGAGCAAAAGTATCAAGGTCTGGAGAAGTACTTACACGGAACCGAATCAATTACTTGCGACGTCGAGTTTCAGAAAGTAGCACCAAACAAGAATGGTCAGGTGCATCAAGTGGTAATGAATTTACAGATAAACGGCACGCTCTATCGAGCTGAAGCAACTGAAGAAAGCTTTGAGAAAGCGATTGATGAAGTACGTGATGAAATGGACAAAGAGCTCAGACGAGCGAAAGAAAAAACAGTAACTCTGCATAGAGCAGCCGGCCGAGCAGCTAAAGAGAAGATGATGAGTGGTGTGTAGAGTGTGAATAAAAACAATCGCAGTTTCAGGCTGCGATTGTTTTTTGTTTGACGTTAAATCTTTTTATAAATGAGCAAAGCGTCGCTTTAAGTAAAATACATTTTTTAAAATTTACTATAAGACTCCTTCCTCAGTACTTTTAGTTGTCACTTCTTCATTCTTTGTTTCCGCGATTGCTTCGTCTACTGTTGTCTCTGGTTCAGTTTCTTCGTCGTATATATTCTAACTTTCTATTGCTCCGACAATCACTTCAATGGTTTTGGTTTCATACCAATCTTCACACTTTTCTTTGGCAAACAATGCTCCGCCTTTGCCAGTTTCTTTTGCTACTGCGCGTTGCACTCCGCGGCTGTTTGGGTCGTTTAGCAGGTCTTCTGTTTTGCGATAATTTGCGGCTATGGCTGGTGCTACTTTGCAATTATTTCTGCCACCGTGCGCAGCATCGTCGTTCTTATGATGGGCGGTGATTGTTATGCTGTATGCGCCTGGCGCTTCGACTGTCCATGGAATACTGTAGTTTGTGGAAGTCTCGCTGCCTGAACCTTTTAGTGGTTCTGGCCCGTAGATGAACTCTCCGTTAACTTCGCCCCAGTATTCAACAACGTTTAAATTGCCGTGAACTTCGTGAGTAATAGCACCTTCAAAGTCGATGGTGAAAGGGAAGTAAGGGATATTAAGTACAGGTCCAGCTGGAGTTACGGGCTCACCACCGATGAAGTCTATGGTAACGGTTGGATAATGCGCAATGGCCGGAAGCGCGATTAGTGCCAATAAAAAAATAGCGGTGCAGAAAAAATATTTCATATGGCTGTAATTTTAACATGACTTTATGTGGCTCTTGTGCGAAAAGCAGTTGGCGCACGTACTGGGTATGAGGTGGAACCAGTTTGAGTAACATTTTTAAATAGTTGCCTCGATCAGGTGACAGGTACAGGTCTTCAAAAAATATTCAAACTATTTCTTATTAAAGTACAGTCTAGCTTTTTTAAACAGTGCAAAAAGAATTGTTACAATAGTTACGTCAAGAACAAGCCAAAATAAATTAACCGGACGATAAGTGCAGCTGAGCTCAAAAGAAGACATGTCTGTATTGAGGTTTATACCAAGAGGGTTTATAATGCTGTAATGATAGGAACTACTCCCGCAGTCGTCAGAAAAAACAAAGTACAAAAGTATTAATAATACAAGCTCTACAATCAAGATTACCTTTATTTTTTATTAGATTCAAACATACTTAAAGTATAGCAAACCTAATTATAGAATGGATATTTTATTGTACAAGTCAACCATGTCGTATCTAAGCACAATCACTGACGAAGACGTCTTCTCAAACCCTCTGTTTAAAAAGCCAGAATATTTTAATCCTAGAGTGACTGTAAAGGCTATTGTGAAAAATAAAGAAGGGGAAATCGCATTGGTCACAAATGATGTGCATGGAATATACTCATTGCCTGGCGGGGGAGCGGAATCAAAGAATTTGGAGAAAGAAATCAAGCGTGAATGTGCAGAAGAAATCGGATGCCTAATTGAGTTGGTTGGTAGGGTCGGTCAGACACACGAGTTTCGTAACAGAGAAGCAAAACAATATACGACTACCTGCTTTGTCGCTGAGGCAAAAAATAAACTAGAGAAAGACACGAGAACTACAGACGAACAGAGTGTTGGTCTAAGGGTAGAATGGATTGAGACGGGAGCTGCAATAAGTATTTTTTCTACACAAAAAGAAGCTGTAAGAAACGGAGATGTGAAGTTTTACAATACTGCCTTTAACATCTTGCGTGATGGAATTTTTCTTGAGACTTATCTTGCTGATGATAAGAATAACCCAAGATAATAGACGTTAAATCATCTAGGGGTTTCACAAAGGACAGTAGGCACAAAAATACGCTGTTATATCCAGCTTCTTAAAATGGGCACTAGGATGCTACTTATTCATTATTCAGCAGCTAGAATGCAGGCATTTTCAGCCGGTTATGAAAGGGGGAGTTTGAACGAGTGTTTGGATTACACAGAGAAGACAACAACAAGAAAAGTCGCCCGAAAGGCGACCTTTTTGTTAAAAGAAACCAAGCCTTTCAGTTGGCTAAAATCTGTGTTGCTAGAGCTTGTGCAAATACCCGATCCAGTATTGCCTCTTATAGATACGGCCGCCTACGTGCGCGTAACCGCTTTTCTTTTCGAGTTTAATAATGTCAAAAAATGGGGAATAGTAATCTAAAAACTCTTCCTTACTTAAAACCCTTTCTGTAATTCCGATGTGCGGCAGTTCGTAAGTGCCATGTTCAGACCCTGGGTTTTTTTTAAGAAGAAGCTTAGCGTTTTTGTCACCGTCGAGTGCAAGCAATCGCACAAAGAAATATCCCCCTGAAATCAATACTCTCGAAACTTCAGCCAAATACACTACGCGTTCAGCTTCATTAAGAGAATTTGATGACATGATGTCGAGCGCAAGGTCGAACGAATTATCTTTAAATGGAAATATTTCACCAAAACTCTGCCGCAAAAAAGTCGCAGCAACTGCTTTTTCTTTTGCTCTTATATTGGCAATACTAATGGCTGTCTCCGATATTTCTAAGCCATGAGTGATTGCGCCAAGTTCAGCTAAGAATAAACTATTTTTCCCTGTGCCAGAGCCGAGATCGAGCACGCGCAATCCTTCGGTTTGTATTTTAGCGGTTTTTCTTAGGTATTTATAAAATCGCTTAAAATCATTCTGCGGCTCATCGCTGCCAGTAACAAGCCGATTACTTTTGTATTCCTCATCCCAAGCTTTAATTTGAGGCATGAATTTTAAGGTAATCTGAAAACGACATTGGTTTTTTGCCAGCTGGAGTGACGATTGTGAGGTAGAGTTTGCCGGAAACAAATTCTGCCTTATTTACTTTTACCCGCACGTCATTATGTATAAAGTATGTGTCGCCAATTCCTGCAAAAGCGTTTATTTTAAGCCATATTTTGTATGCATCATTGCCGATCGGAAGATTGTTTATGTCGATAGTAATTTCGTTTTCGCCTTTTTCAAAGCGACTGCAATACGTAGCTTCTTCGTGGCTTTGTTCAGTGAGTGTGATTTCGCCTGCAAGGAAGCGC
>JABAZV010000018.1:78759-84821 GCA_018608435.1 Patescibacteria group bacterium
GCCAAAAGGCTGCCACCTTGTCGCGCCAGCACTTCATCCAACTCTGGTCCTGCAATCGGCCATTTTTCTAAGTCTATTTGTAGATCAGCTTGCGCCAAGATGGGTCCATGATCCATTTCTTCGTCCATTTGCATGACTGTTGCTCCTATATTATTAGGTTCATCGCGCAAGATAGCGCTGCGAATCGGGCTGGCACCGCGGAGCTTTGGCAGCAGTGATGGATGCAGGTTTATCACACCATACTTTGGAATTTTTAATACCCAGCTCGGTAAAATGAAGTTG
Source organism: Patescibacteria group bacterium (assembly GCA_018608435.1). GTDB lineage: Bacteria > Patescibacteriota > Minisyncoccia > Phycocordibacterales > UBA918 > OLB19. The sequence continues at coordinate 79,042 of JABAZV010000018.1, forward strand.
TAGGCGACAACAATAAATACTTCCCAATCTTCTCTACCTAAGCGTTCTGCGGCGAGCTTGTCTTTATAGCTTGTGGGTTGAAATACTTCGATTTTTTTTTCGTTTGCCCAAAGTTTGACTGGCGGCGGAGCAAGTTGTCGTCCGCGTCCAGCTGGACGATCAGGATTGCAAACAATAAGCGAAGGTAAAATACCAAAAGACTCCAGCTCTTCAAGCACAGGCACACCGAGCGGCTCGCCACCAAAGTAGGCGAATTTGATTGAAGGATTGTTTATTTTCATGGTTTGATGACGATTGAGCAGGTTCGAGTTTGTCTTACTCTGGCGCTGCGTTTCCAGCTTCGCTTAAGTCATTAGGCTTTTCATCTTTGTGCCAAACTTTCTCGGCTCTATCTATAAACAATGTGCCGTCGAGGTGATCGCACTCGTGTTGAATAATCTGTGCGAGCAATCCACCAGCGCCGCGAGTAAACAGTTCGCCATTTTCGTCTAAGGCTTCAAAGGTGACGTTTTTGTGTCTTACAACCGCTCCATACTTACTTGGTACAGATAAACAGCCTTCTCCTACTTCATGTGTTTTTTTGGAGGCTTTGGTAATACGTGGGTTAATGGCGATGATTGTTGGCAACGCATCTTCGCGTTCTTGATTTTGGTCTTCTATTAAGAACATGCGTTTATCTACTCCAACTTGTGGTGCGGCGATAGCGACAGCAGCGTAGCCGTCAACATCATAGGTTTTTATCGCCTTGCGCATGCCTTTTAGTATTTTTGCTACCGTCCCATCAGAAAAATCCTCCGCTGTTATTTCGGTGCAAATAGTGTGTAGGGCTGGGTGGTTTTGCGGAACGAGTTTGTTCATGCTTAAGGTCTTTAATACTTAAACTTACTATACAAAATAGTAAGCAAAACGACAACCTTTTACTTCTTTCCTCCTAAACAATCCTCTCCGGATCAATTTCTACTTTTACGTAAGGGGGCAAGCTGCGCAGTTTTGCTATAGCAGCAAGGTAGGTTTTATGGTCGTTGCGGTCGATGCGAAGCAAAGCATGACGAAATAGCTTTTGCGGTGAAGAGTTCGCATTGGTGTAGATTTGCGGTGAAAATTCAGACAGTGTTTTCTCTACCAGCGTCTCAGTTTCTGCTACTGCGCTTCCATCGCCGGTCCAAGTGAGCAGAATAAAGTGTTGGTAAGGAGGATATTGCAGCATTTTGCGCAATGCGATTTCGTCATCATAAAAACGTTCGAGAGCGCCTTGCTTGGCAAAAAGAAGCAAGTTGTCTTCTTCAGTACGAGTTTGTATTATTACTTCTTTGCGTGAATGTTCACGAAAGTAAAATAAGAGACGAAATAAAGATTCATCAGCTCGCCAGGTAGGAATACTGCGCGCAGCGTCGAGTGAAATTATTGCACTTAGATCGACGCCGCGAGCAATGTAGGGCAGTGCGCTTTGGGTGCCGATCAACACGGCTGAAGGTTCGTTGTAAAATTGTTCAGCAATCTCTTTTGCTTGTTTGGGAGTTTTGGCTGTTTCGCTGTCGAAAACAAATGTTGGCACATCGGGCATTTGTTCTTGCCATTCGTCGTAAACACTCTGAATACCAATACCACGCTCGCGCAATCGCCAAGAGCCGCACTTTGAACAAACATCAGCCGCTCGGACTCTGCTGCCAGAAGTGCTGCTGACAAACCAGCGTTGTTCCTCAACGTTTTTATGGGTGCGTAGGAGAGAATATGGAGTATTAGAATCGGGGCAGCGAAAGATGTGACCACAGTCAATGCAGGCAACTACTGGCGCAAGGCCGCGTCTAGCAGCATAAAAGAAAACATGTCCACGGGATTCTAGTGCTCGTGATACCTGCTTTTTAAGTTGGTTTGAAAACAATTGAAATGGTTGATCTGGTTTCGGTTTGTCCGCTTGGTTAATTACAAAGAGAGTGGCTGGGAAAGCTAGTCTTTTGACCGGCTCGTCTATATAAGAAAGATAGACATCTTCTCGCCGCAGTACTTCGTCTTCAGTACGAGGGACTGTGTCACCAAGAATAATTGCTCGACCGGCAGATTTTGCGTAAGCAATAAGCGCGTTGCGGTAATCAAGGTAAGGACGCTGGCGTTTTACGTAGTGTCCACTGGCTGATTGGTCAATGATTATGGTTGCTACGTCTGCACGATCAACAAAAGCGTGCGACGGAGTCGTGATTATCAGTTTTGTTTGTTCGTCATCAGAGAGCGTTTGATAGGCTTTGCCGCGAGATCCTTTTGCTTGGCTAGAGTGAAATACAACCAAGCGCTTATCAATGCCTTTTTTAAGGCGGTCGACAGCGGTTTGTATATCGGCATTAGTAGGAACAATAAATAAAACCGATCCTTTTTTGGCAAAGGTGCTGCGAATTATGCTTTGGTACAAGACGTAACGTTCGCTGCTTTGTGCTGTTAGGAGTTTGGGTATGGTTTCTTCGTCGTGGACTTTGGTGATGCAGGCAGGGTAGGGCAAGCTGCCGCTACGAATGTCGGGTGGTAGAAGGTTAAACAAAATGGTCCCAGCAGTGACTGGATATTGATCAGCTAGCTCATTGGCTGTGTCTCGAATGCTCTTGGGAAGAGTGGGCGCATCCGGTTGTTGGGGTAGTTTTCGGAGTGAGAACGAAGCTGATTTTAGGTTTGTTTTTGCGTTCTTAACTAAGCGACTTGCGGTTACGATGGCTGTTTTGGTTTTGCCTCGAATAGGTACAGATAAAAGTGTGCCGACAGGATAATCGACAGCAGAAAAATACGATAAAGACTCAATTCGCGAACCACGAATAAGCGGTGTGACAACAATGACATGCATGTATTAGATAAGTATAGCAAAGCCCGTCTAGAAGCGAATCTTGTGCGGTTAATTGGGTGTGTGATGATTCGAGTAGTAGCTTAGGTTTTGGTTGATTGGGAGAGCTTTTGTGCTGCGCTTATGCTAAAACTCATCCAAATACTTGATATCGGCGCCGAGGCTTGTAAGCCGTTCAACTAGTTTTTCGTAGCCGCGGTTGATGCTGTATATGTTCCGCAGTATAGAATCTCCTTTTGCTCCGAGCATCGCGATAAGCAAAATTGTGGCTGGTCGCAAAGCTGGTGGACACACTAGCTCAGCTGCATGCAGCGTGCTTGGGCCAGTAATGAAGATGCGGTGAGGGTCGGCCAAAACAGTGACGGCCCCGAGTTTGTCGAGCTCAGTGAAGTAGATCGCGCGCTTCTCGTACACCCAGTCGTGAATCAAGGTTTGTCCTTCGGCTTGAGTTGCAATTACTGCAAAGAAAGGCAGGTTGTCCATGTTGAGTCCGGGGTAAACTGAAGGGTGGATTTTTTCCTGCAGAGCAACTAGCTTTGATGGTTTGGTAGTAATATCCACCAGTTTTGTTTTACCGTTGTGACTTAAGTAGGGTTTAGTCTTTTTATAATTGAAACCCATCTTTTCCAACTTCAGCAGCTCTAATTCAAGAAATTCAATCGGACAGCGAGTGATAGTAATGTTTGATTTCGTGACAACTGCCGCTGCCAGAAAAAACATGGCGTCGGTCGGGTCTTCAGACAGCGTGTATTCGACGTCTTGATTTATATTCTCTACGCCGGTAACTGTGAGTGTTGTTGTGCCTATTCCTTCTATTTGCACGCCTAGCTTGGTGAGGAAGTTGCATACTTCTTGCACCATGTAGTTGGCGCTAGCGTATTTGATTATAGTCGTCTCGGAGCGACCGGCTGCGGCAAAGAGCGCATTTTCGGTTACGGTGTCACCAGATTCATACAAAACAATTTCTCCGGCTGTCTTCTTTATAGTATTAACAACAAAAGCTTTTTCAGTCGTTTTGATTGTTACGCCGAAATTCTCTAAGGCATAAAAGTGTGGTTTTACGGTACGGCTGCCAAGTTTGCAGCCACCTGACTGAGGCAGAGAGAACTTCGGCAATCGGTGTATAAGTGCGCCAATAAACATAATGATGCTGCGAGTACGAGCTGCAGCTTCTTGATTTATGTTTTTGAGGGCGAGTGTTTTTGGTGGAGTGATGATGAGAGTGGAGTCTTTCCATTCAGTTCGCATGCCTATGCTTTCGAGTACTTCTGTCAGTCGATGAACTTCTTCGATGCGTGGGACTTTGTGCAGTGTTGTTATTCCTTTGTTTAATAGAGAAGCACACAAGAGGGCCACTGCACCGTTCTTGCTGGTGTTAGTTTCGATTGTTCCAGTTAGTTTTTTGCCACCAGTAATAGCTAGGTTTAAAGTTCCAGGGCTTAGTGAGATAAGGTTTTTGCCAAGTGCTTGCCCTATCCTCTTTAGCATATCAGCGCTAATATTTTGTCGGCCGCTCTCCATTCTGGCAATAGCGCTTTGGGTTGTTTTGATCTTTTTCGCTAATTCTGTTTGGGTGATTCCTTGTGTTTCGCGTAGGTCGGCGATGTGCAATCCGATATTTTTCATACGAGTTAGAGTATAGCATATATGCTATGTTTCTCTTTTGGAGGTGTGGATTTATGATGTTGGCTAGAGTAAATTACACTCGTTTCGATTAAGCCTACTCTGTATCTGTAAAAATTCTTTTTTATTAAAATTACAAGCACAGCTATGCATTTGTCGAATCCTAAAAACAGAGTACTATAGTGAAGCAATAAAAACCTTGTGTAATGGTTGCTTTTTATTACCTGTTGTTACTTTCGTTCGTACACATTCTTTTTATATGTTTAAAAACTTCACCCCGAAAATCGGCATAGACTTAGGTACTACAAATGTTCTGGTATTTGTTCCTGGGCAAGGAGTTGTTCTAAATGAGCCGTCTGTGGTTGCCGTTTCTGACGATAATAAAGTGTTGGCAGTTGGTGCAGAAGCAAAGCTCATGATTGGGCGTACCCCCGAAAGCATTCGCGCTTATCGTCCGATGAAAGAAGGAGTGATCGCTGATTATCGTGTTACCGAGGCGATGCTTCGTTACTTCTTGCGTAAATCAATGAGTAAATACAATCTTTTTAGGCCAGACGTTATGGTGTCGGTACCAGCCGGGGTTACTTCTACCGAAAGACGAGCGGTGGTAGAAGCAGCTATGAAAGCCGGCTCAAAAAATGTTTTTGTGGTAAAAGAGCCTATTTTGGCCGCTCTCGGCGCGGGGGTAGAAATCTACGAACCGCAAGGACACATGATCGTCGACATCGGCGGCGGAACCATCGATGCTGCCGTAATATCACTCGGCGGCATTGTAGCGGCTAGTTCAGTAAAGTGCGCAGGTAATCGCATCGATGCCGCAATTATTGATTATGTAAAGAAAAGTCGCAATCTCTCCATCGGCGAAAAAACGGCGGAGGAAATTAAAATAAAAATCGGTTCAGCTTTGATGTTAAAAGACGAGCTTACAATGGACGTAAAAGGTCGTGATATGCTTTCTGGCCTACCGCGCACAACTGAAATTCGTAGTAACGAAATCGTCTCAGCCATTGGTCGCGAATTACGCGAAATGATCAAAACTATTAAGAACGTCTTCCAAGAAACCCCTCCTGAACTAGCGGCCGACATAATCGACGGCGGCATAATAATGACAGGAGGAACATCACAGCTGCGCAATTTCCCCGAGCTAATTAAACGCCGTACAGGAGTAAAAGCCAAGGTTGCTGATCAAGCATTGTTTTGTGTCGTAAAAGGGACTGGTATTGCCCTTGAACACCTCGATGTATACAAACGAGCTATCGCTTCGAGAAAGAAATGAGCAAACGCCCGCAGGGCGTATTGCGAATTTCGTTCCGAATCGGCGGCTTTAGCCCGC
>JABAZV010000002.1:0-7741 GCA_018608435.1 Patescibacteria group bacterium
CACCTCCCCTATCCGTCGTAGCCTTGGTAAGCCGTTACCTTACCAACAAGCTGATGGACCGCAGGCCGTTCCAAGAGCGATAAATCTTTACCCCTAAACAATAAAGAAAGGGGACTATCAAGTATTATGCCGATTTTCACCGGAGTATCCTTGACTCTTGGGCACGTTACCTACGTGTTCCTACCTCGTCTGCCATGGGTCTAAACCCATTCGACTTGCATGCCTCATCCACGCCGCCAGCATTCATCCTGAGCTAGGATCAAACTCTAATTTAAGACAGGTTACCGAATCTCCAACTAAATAAATTCAGTGAAGATTCATGTATCTGCGTTTTGCGAGCTAATACAAAAGTATTGTGCGCTACTGTACTCAGCGGCGCGCTCATAGCAAAACATTTTTACCTAAGGATAAGACAAAAGTTAATACAAACTAACTTCTGTCTTGGAACAAATATTTGTAGAAATATTTGTTAAGTGCTGTGATGCATTAAACCAAACAAAATATAAACTAATGTTTAAATCATTGTGAATCTTGATTCTGAAACTTAACTTAATAAATAAGTAAGTCCGGAACTAAATTCACAATACACCCAACTGGTGTTTGTTTATTTAATACTTTTCATACCTATAGTATGGACTATAGGTATGAGTTATTAAATTTTCAAAGCAACACTACTCCATCTCGCGAAACCGTGAAGCTTAGAGCAACACCGAGGGATAAACTTCCCTCAACACCTCGCGACGAACAGTGGCGCTATTATACAGATAACAAAAAACTTTGCAAGCTTTGTCTGTTGGCGCGACAGATACCACTAACCTGAAACAATAAACCTTTTAAATCATTGTATGAATAAGGTTGTATAACCATCATCAAAGCAGGCAGGAGTCTCTGTTTAGTGTGCTGTTTTATAAGAAATAATTATAAACAAAAGAACTGCAGTCGAAAGCTGCTGTTCTGTTGTTTACTCTTTTTTAGCCTTACTGTTCAGTTACTTCCCCTTCCATGTTAAGAACTGCCTCTGATTCAGGCAAAGCTTTAAATTCCTCTAGATTTACATCACGCAACTCTCGGGTTGCTTCTTTGTTTTCAAGCCAGTCTTGATTCGTGACTTCGTAAGAATCTATTACACTGGAATCAGAAGCAAACAAAAAGATTAGAAGCGCAATCATTGCAGCGGTAATAAAGACACCAATAATAGTAAACGTTAGGTACAAACCGCGATTCTTTGGCTCAGCTACGGGAACAACCGCCGCGCGTGCTTCATACAAAACCATGAGTGACCTAATAGCCACCACTCCGCTTACACTTGACATAATCGAGAACCACAAGTCCGTCGATGACATAACTCCTGCCGGCCCTATCGGCAACACTTTAATCACCATCGACACAATAAACGCCAGCGCAAAAGACATAAAGGCTAGCAAAATATATACCCCCATGATTCGTAAAACCACACCCCACCATTTTCCTTCTACCAGCTCATGACTGCGCATAAGAGCCTCTAAACCACGCTTGTTTTCGCGCACTAATGTAAAATAAATAAACGACAAATATCCACTTATGATAATTCCAGGGATAATAAAAATCATAAAACCACCCATCACTGCAAATCCAGTTAGAGTAGCCACCCACAGAAATGGCAAGATGAGCGCCGGTGTTGATCTTATTAAAGTTGAAAGAGACTGTCTTTGGTCAGTTGTAGTAACCGCCAATACCAAAGCCAGAGTGGTCAAAAAATATCCTACAAAGGCAAATACTAACAATCCAACATAAGCTACCGGTGACAAAAAAGACAAAGCAAACAATCCTTCACCACCCTCTTCAAACAAAAGGTATAGCAAAGCTGAAGAAGCTAACATCAACGCAACCAAATCAACACGATCACGCGCAAAAGAAAAACCTTCTGACAAGAGCGCGAATACACCAGGCAGCTTCTGCTCTGAGGCCATTGCTGGCACCGTTTCTGCCTTAACAGGTGCAGGAGGCACAGACGAGTTGGCTTCAGGGTTTGATTGTGTTTTTTCTGGTTCCATATAAATAAAGTGTAGCATTTAAATAAATTTTGCAAAGTGACATTTTCTGGTAACGCGGGTGGGCGCGCTCCGCACGCCCACCCGCACCAACAACCTCTTCTCATCCACCCTCCCCACCCAACAAAAAAGACCGCACATAAGTGAGTCTTGTTACAAAAGCATCATTGCTTTCATTCGGTCTTTCTGAAAAACTGATTTTTCAGAAAAATAATATAGAACTAATTGAACTAAAGGGAGAAGTCATTGACTACAATGGTTCGGTAGAGTTCCGTAAGCGGTCTGGCAATGGTCGAATCGTAAGATTCTCGATCGCGGTCTGGCTTAGTTCCGTCTACGTTCTGATTGTAGTTGACACTAGAATAACGTTTGCAATGGTCCGGTAGAGTTCCGTAAGCGGTCTGGCTTAGTTTATCTACGTTCTGATTGGTTCCGGTTATTTTTACTTAAACAAACAATAATGACAATGGTTCGGTAGAGTTCCGTAAGCTATTGAGCTTAGTTCTGTCTACGTTCTGATCGTTATTATTGGTGAATAATTCTTGCAAAACCCTATTGCCAACTACTGCACTACTTGCGCAGTAGTTGGCAAATTGGTTTTATAAAGCCTCGATAGAATCGCTATCCGAAGATAATCTTCCAGCTTCAATAGCTTTCATTAGGCTACTAGCTAAGCTTTTAGGTGCCACGTTGAGTATATAATTGTCACCCTCATCACCTCGTGGAATGTCAGTATTGAGACTTCCTTCCACTACAGAAGGTCGTACAATAAGACTGTAACGTTTTTTCGCATAAGTAAATTTAAGCTCGGTTATTTGTGTTTCGAGCAAGTAAGATACTTCTATTTCCGGACTATCCCAGACAATCTTACCTCGACCCAAATTAGCCAAAGTTTGACCTTGCGGGAACTGAACTATATTGCCTTTGTGTATTCGTCTCACGCTCTGCAACTCTTCTTTACTAAGAACACGAGTCGCATCAAACTCTTCGTCTCTCGTCATATTCATTTTCTCCTCTGCAGCTATTAGCTGATTTGATATATCGTCGTAATCACCATCTCCAGCCAGCTTTTCAACCGGTGAAGCTAGTTTCTTTTCTTTCATGATCAGATAAACTAATGCTGAAAGAATGAGGGCAAGAAGTCCAAAGAGACCTTTCATCCAATTTGATTGCTCAGACTGAGCCGTCAAAACTTCTTCAACCGCAGCTGTTTGACCAGCTGCAAAATTTTCAACATCCTGAAACTGACCAGTCAGCGTGCTAACGTCAGTGGAAATTTGCACCACACTTTCGCTGCCATCTGAAACAGACTGTTGAGTCGATTCCAGAAGTTGGACAACCTTAATCAACGTTTCGTTAACGCCGGTAAAACCAGCATCAACATTAGCACCGATAGCGGTAACAACAGCTTCATTTCCTTTAGCTATTTTATTACCAAGCGCTTCAGCTTGATTAGCAGAAGCAGCTTTAGCAATCTCTAATCCTCTAGAGATTGCAGACATTTCCTGCCGAAGCTTATTTAGAGCCTCAGTGTCCAAACTACCAGCAGCAGCATTTGCTTTTGCTGCGGTTAATTCTTTACCGAGCTGAGCCAAACGTTGCTGCAAAGCTTTAACCTCTGCCGCCGCTTTTGGATCAGTCACTTCCTTAATCACAGTTCTCACTGTGGGTTGAGGTTGCGCTTGAGTTGCTTGCTTTTGGGCAAGGATTGCTTGTCCTTTTTCTGACTCCACCCTGAAGGCCGGCCAAAAAAGGTTGCCGCCTTTAGCAAAATTTAAGAATCTGCCTTTGTAGACAAATCCATTATTTTTTTCTTCAACGGTTAAGTTTGCCGTCAAAAATGCCCTGTTTATGTCAAACCAGTCTTGCTGGTTTCCTACTACCCAACCTTCAGGCAATCGATCAGGCATATTTGCAGTCCTGACCACAACGTCCGCTAGGTCATTGAGGTAATAGTGTTCCGGTGACTTGTTTCCAGTCACATTATTAAGAATTCCGACAAAGCCTGATTCTGCAGCTTTATCTTTCCACATCGTAAGAGTGTCTTCAGCAAATGCTGAAGTCGAAGCCAGAAGCGTAATCACTACCAGTAATTTGCCAAAGTTTTTCATTCAGTAATCCTCTTCAATTTGGTTGAGTCACCAGCAGCGCCTTAGCACCACTAGTGACAGTTAAGGGTTTTATAATCCTGCACAAGCATTGTCAGCGCAGCAAGTGGAGCAAGCTCCGCCGCTTTCAAGACTAGCTCCTGCGTTAGAAGTTGAAACCACTTCTGAGATTGCGACAGTACTGGGAGCGTAGATAAAATCCGTGCCCTCAGTATTTTGGGCTACTTCAACGGCCATCTCGCCTTGAATTTTCGTAACATCAATGGCTGTTTGGCCGTTGATAGTTGCGACGTTATTGGCAGTTTCGCCGTTAATGGTAGCAATCGCTTGAGCGGTCTCTCCATTTTGCTCAGCCACAGCAACTGTGGCTTGAGAATGAAGCGCCGCAGCGTTAATCAGTGCCGCACCAGAAGCCTGAGCAGCTTTTATTTCACCATTGGCTCTTTTTCTGGCCGAAGCGTAATTAAACGCACCGTTAATCACTGTCGGCACACCAACTTTGGCGAGTGCAAGCAACGGATCTTCTCCAGTGCTGCGACTGTGACTTGAGATTTTTTTCTCATCAGATTTACCTGTTATTTTGTCGACAAAGGTTTGAGATGCGTCTTTCAGCAACGACGCCTGCTGTACTTGCCCGTCGACTCGCACAGAAATCACGGTCAATGTGGTCCCTGAGTCCGGGTCTGTCACCGACAAAACTTTTGTCGATTGACAGCCTGTCAGTACAGAAAAAAGCAGCGATAGCACTACGGTCATTCGTAACTTCATTTTGAATCTCCTCTATTGGCACAACTCAGTTGCGCCGTTGTGTTTTTGAAAGGTGGAATATACACCCATGATTGAGTGAAATAGTCGTCGTAAATTTCTACACCAGGAAGATAGATCATCATCCCCCTTTCTGTGATAGTCGGCAGTTCAATCCACTGACATGCCACAAGAATATCATCCTGTGAATTATCTGCGGTTGAGTTAACCTGAGCCAAATCGGCTTCAGTCAAAACATTCACAGCGAGGTTGTTGCAACTAGTTTTTTCGCCAGTAAACCAAGTAAAAACGATCGCAGCGGAACCATCTTTTGATTCCAACACAAACACTTCTGCTTGATTTTCCTGACCCAGTTCTTTACGTATGTCTTTCGACACAGATTTTTCTCTACCGTGAAGAAAGTCAAAAATAACACCATCTGGGATGGTTTCTTCCTTTCTTCCTCTAAAGTTTCTAGCTTCTTCACCAAGCCATTTACATGACTCGTCGTGAATCAGCTTAATTACAGGATCTAAATCAACAATGTTTTCACATTGCTCAATCAGTCTGGCAATTGTGGGCTCGTTCGCCCCTTGTTCCATACTACTCCATACTCCCCCGCCTTCATTGGCAAAAGAAATACAGGGCAACAATAAAACAAGAGAAACAAACAAGAGCTTTCTGCAGAATACTCTCACATTTATTCTCCTTTTCGTTCAATTGTCAAACAACATCCCCACACAAAATGCGCGAGGCATTCATGTGGGTAAAATTAAAAAATTTACCTGTTTAGTATTATACAGATTTATTAGAGAATGTCAATACTTTACAAAGATTTTTTATAGGGTAAAGACACATACTTAAGCATTATGGAATACTCCCTGTCTTTCATAATTTTCTTAATTCAGACAAAAAAAACCGGCTTTAGTTGAAACTAAAACCGGTTGTCCGCAAAGAGAATATGCAACTCATATCTCTATTCGGAAAATATAACTACCAGAACAAATTTTTTGGGTGAACTTTAGTGATTGCCACCAGTACCAACTGAAGCGCCGGAACTTACTGAACCGATGTTGTACACATTACCAGCACCTGTAACGGTGTGGTTAATGTAACGGCTATCGGTAGCGTTGATTGTTACAGCAACATCGCTGCAACCAGCACATCCAGAAGCACTGATGACAGTGTCTACACCGGTGTAAGAAGCACCGGAAGTTGTTGACGTACCGCCAATGGCAGCAAACGATGTGTCACCAGCAGCAGATCCGCCAGCCGAGTACGTCTGATCGCCAATATTGATTCCAGCGCCGGCATTGGCCGTAGACCCTGTCCACCCTTCCTTTAGGTCGGTTTGGAATGAGCCGGTTACGTTTTCGAACGCACCCGCATACACTAGAAACGTCGTGTTTCCACAATCCGGAGATCTACAAGCGTTGCCTGTGTAGCTGAGAAATACGCTAGTGCCCGCTCCTGATTCTTTGATGAAGTGAGCACCGAGATCTGGGCTTGAGTAGCCAGCACCTTCGTATCCAGCGCCGGCTCCGACACTGAAGCTTGACCAGCTGGGATCAACCGGATCAGGATCAGTGGCGAAAGCCGGAGAGGCAACGAGAGCTAGAGATAAAGTAACAGCTGTCACAGCAGAATGAAAAAAAATCATTAGTAAATATCCTCTAAATTTTGAAAAAACAAAGTTGTTAGCGGAATAAGATCGAAAGAACGATCCACAAACGTTGAACTGGGGAGCTTTGTTTTATCTGTTACTCCTCAGATGCCAAATACAATGTACTATATTTCAGATTTGTCAAGTATTTCTTATTGAGTTTTTATGTGTCTTTATTATAATTATAGCTTGCCAGAACATGGCTTTAAATATCGTCATATTCATACATATTACAAAAAATATACATGTATTGGCGTGTTAATTTTATTAACTGAATATCTTCTATTGACATTAAGCAAGCATGTTTAGCTTTTTTACCGCAAAAATGAACGTTTGCGAGTTGTTTGTTTTCTTATTTTATGTGGGGTGCTTGAGAGGTATTATGTGTTCTTGAGTGAGCAGGGTGGCAGCCGGAGGCTGCCACCCTGCTCACTCATCAGCTCCCTGTCACTCTTTATGCAGGCACTTAACTGGACAGTAGTCTTCCTGCAAAGGTACAATACCAAGCAATGCAAACACCAGAAACCATCATTATGTCAGTTGGAGGGTCACTCATTGTGCCCAATACGATCGATACGGATTTTATTCGCGACCTTAAAAACTTTGTTGAAACTGAGACGGCCAATGGTCGTCGTTTTATTATCATCGCTGGCGGAGGACGTACCGCCCGCAACTACCAAGACGCAGCCGCAGCTGTTTCTACCTTAGAAGCAGAAGACTTAGACTGGATGGGTATTCATGCCACCAGACTAAACGGGCACCTTTTGCGAACAGTTTTTAGAGATATTGCCAGCAGCGAAATGATAACCAACCCCGATGACATCTTAGACGCTCCAAAAGACGCAAAAGTCATTATCGCCGCCGGTTACAGACCTGGCTGCTCAACGGATCTTCGAGCTGTACAAATTGCTGCTTTGGTTGGCGCAAATAAGGTTATTAATCTTTCAAACATAGATTATGTGTATACAGCTGATCCACGAAAAGATAATACTGCCGAAAAAATAGAAGATATTTCATGGGCAGATTTTCGTAAGATCATTCCAAGCGAATGGGACCCCGGACTCTCCTCTCCTTTTGACCCCATCGCTGCCAAAGCGGCTGAAGCGGCCGGCATTGAAGTAGCGATCATAAACGGCGACAAAATGGAAGACTTGCGCAAGTATCTCGATATCTTCTCTGACTACGCCACCATCAGA
>JABAZV010000002.1:7751-19491 GCA_018608435.1 Patescibacteria group bacterium
GGAACAAAGATTTCATAGTAGTGAAGAGACAAAGCGCTGACGGCATTTACCGTCAGCGCTTTACGCAGCACCACTCCACACAAATCTATGTATCATGTATGATACATAGATGAACGAAACAAAATTAATTGACACCTTAGCAAAGAAAGCATTTTTACACGCCACAGAAGCAAACGGTCAAAAAGGACATTTTTCCAAACTGCTTACCGAAACCGAAAAAATTAAAATTGGTCGTCGTTTATTAATTGCTCAAGCTATTCTGGCAGGCAAAACCCGTATGGAGGTAAATGAAAAACTTAGTGTCAGTCCAAATACGTTTGCTCAAATAAATCGCTGGCTCGAGACTGAATTAAATAGTTATAATTCAGCCTACAACCCGCCTAAAGAAAATCGCAAAAACATTTCAAGACATACTCGACCTTTTTCATATGAGCAATTAAAAAAGACCTACCCCACTCACTTTTTATTGTTTTCTTTGTTTGAGGAGTTGCAAGATAAAAAATAACTCTATGTATCATACATGATACATAGAGTTATTTGGTTTGTTTTGAGTGTGTCTGGGATGACAACTTTATCACCTACAAAACCTCCGACAATACCACTTCAATTTGTTGATGCAATTCTTCGAGCGTACCGTCGTTTTGTAAGACAACGTCTGACTGTTTAAGCGCACCAAAAATATCTTGCTTGTTAGGATCGTCAGGATTAGACTCCGCCTCCTCTTGCGCTTTCCATTCAGCAAAAGAAACATGGTCTGTGTCGCTGCCTCGCTGCACGGCTCTTTGGTAACGCAATTCAGGATCGGCGTCAACACCGATAACTATTCCGCCCTGCTCTTTTGTGTACTGCGCCTCAGCGACTGTTCTAATGCTTTCAGCCACAACGTCACCACCCAGCTCGTCTGCCTTGGCGATTATTTGTTCATATAAAAAGGCAGGCCCACCTTTTGCGCGCATATCGTTGCCGACTTTTGCCATGTTGTCACGATTCACTGGCAGGTTACGTTTTTCCACCTCTTCGGTGATCACGCGTCTGATTGAGAGATGTTGAAATCCTTTCTGTTCAATAAGGAATTTTGACACTTCTCCCTTACCTGCACCAAATGAGCCCGTTAATCCTATTATCATAAAACTATTTACTAGAATCCGCTTTTATATCAGCAGTCTTAGCTTTTTTGCGTGACCATTCTTCGTAAGCTACTACCAAAGGACTGGCGATACAAAGTGACGAATATGTTCCAGCCAGTACACCGGCGAGCAGAATTAAAGCAAAGATGTTTGTCACTTCACCACCAACAAAGTACAAAGCAATCAAAGCCAAGAATGTAGTCACAGAAGTATTAATAGAGCGCACTAATGTTCCTGAAACCGCGGTACCGACGATTTTATCATACGGAGCAGTTAGTGTGTAGGTCACTTCTTCTGTGTCATTAAAGCCAGGTTTTTGCACCACCGTTTTGTGCTCGGTGCGGTTCTGCTGCAAGTTTTCACGCACGCGGTCAAAGATCACAATCGTGTCATTAACCGAATAGCCAAGCACTGCAAGTAACGCCATCACAAACAACACATCAACCTCAACACCAGCAAAGTAACCAAGCAAGCTCATGAGTGCTGTCGGAACCAACACGTCGTGTACAAGTACCAAAATAGTGATAAATCCATATACCCAAGAACTCACAGGAGTGCCAATACCAGCAAATGCAAACGCTACGTAAAATACGATAACAAGAACAACACCAGCTACCGCATAGCCAGCCTTGTCTTTAAGCTCTTGTCCAATCACCGGTCCAATAGAAGTAAAGCGAGTCACTTCCCCATCTTGCGAAAGAGAAAGCACAGCGCTACTTAAAGCCACTCTCTCTAACTCATCTAAGTCACGAGTGCGAATTAGGTAAGCACTACGACCCGCTTCATCACTAGATCCGCGCACTGAAAAACCATCAGTATCGCCAATCGTCTGCCTGACAACTTCTTCTACCTGTGTCTGACTTGGCACGTTTTCGATATAAGCTACTTCCGTTAGCGATCCGCCAGTAAAATCAATCCCCAACCTTAGTCCAAATACCATTATTATAAATGCACTACCAAGCATGACAAAAGCCGCAATGGTGAGCAGAAGTTTACGATGAGAGATGATAGACATAAGAATAAAATTATGCGGCAGGATTATTGGTTGGAGTATTGGAATTGTTGTCTGTTGGTGCAGACGCTTCCTTTAGGCCGCGCCCGCTTTCAAATAAACTGGCAAGTAATGATCCATCCGCACGTTTCGCAACCGGCAATACCAACAAAAGAGTACGGGTGATAACAAGCGCAGAAAACATAGACACAACCACTCCAATCCCAAACACCAACGCAAACCCTTTAACTATTGAGGTTCCAAACCAAAAGAGAATAATAGCTGACAGCAAGCTAGTGATGTTACCATCGCGAATTGCGCTCCAAGCACGTGCCACTCCAGTCTTGGCAGCCTGATGACTATCCATGCCACTTCGATACTCTTCTTTCATACGCTCAAACACCAGCACGTTGGCATCTACCGCCATACCAAGCGAAAGAATAAAGCCAGCCAAACCAGCAGCGGTAAGGGTTACTGGGATCAACTGAAACAGTGCCAAGATGATAATGATATAAGAAGCTAGCGCCACACACGCCACAGCTCCCGGCAAACGATACCAAAGAAGCATAAACAACATAACCAAACCAATTCCAATCACACCAGCTTCAATACCTTTACCAAGCACTTCAGCGCCGAGCGAAGCGCCAACAGTTTGAGTACTTTGTAATTCGATCGGGACTGGCAAGGCTCCGAAGTTTAAGTCACGCACTAATTCACGTGCTTCTTCGGCCGTAAAACCACCAGAGATAATAGCTGTACCACCAACGATTGCTTCATTGATAACCGGCGCTGAGAGAAGTTCCTCATCGAGGAAAATACCGAGCTGCTGCCCCACATTCGCGCGGGTAATGTCAGCAAACAATTTAGAACCTTCAGCAGTAAACCTGACTGCTACTATTGGATCGTTTGCGACATTTCCGCCATTACCACTGGCAAATTCTAAGGCTGAAGACTCAATATAACGACCAGTTAGACCAGTATCTTCAAACGGTAGTTGCGCAGGTTCCGCAGCAGCAACTGTACTACTTGAAGCTTCTAAACCTTCTGATAATTCAATTTCGCTTTCAGCTAAAGCAGCTAAATTCTCATCAAATGAAATCTGTGATGCCAGTTCGTCGCTGTACAATTTAAATTCCAAAAGCGGTGTGCGGCCTATTTCTGCCACAGCTTCACTCACATCAGTCACACCAGGAAGCTCTACCACCAAACGCTCGATTGGTTCTTCAGTAACAAAACTACTACTTTCAACTTGAACAATAGGTTCTGATACACCAAAAACATTTACGCGGCGCTCTATCACATCACGCAAAGCACTCATTAGTTCAGGCACTTCGAGCGGATCGACGCTTGACGTATCCGCCTCATAAACTAAGTGTGATCCACCGGCCAGGTCCAGACCGAGTTTGAATGGTCGCTCAGCATCTTCGGCAGTAGCATTTTGCCACACAGTAAAACCCAACCAGGCTATCAAGCCTAAAAGCACAATCGCTCTGAAAGTACGTATGACCCCAAGAGATGATGAAGAAGTGTTTTCACTCATGTTGTATCATTAAATTATTGGCACTATAACACACTCACTATGCGTGTCACACTTGACGATTCATATCTATAAGGTTGCGTAATAAACAAGCAATTGCAATCGGACCAATCCCGCCAGGCACTGGGGTAAAGATGGATGATTTATCTGCCACCCTAGGATCAAAGTCACCCGCTAGCGCGCCGTTGTCTTCAGACGTGCCAGCATCAAAAATCGCCACATCGTCTTTAACTAAATCTGGAGTAATAAAATGCGGTCGTCCGATTCCACTTATAATAATGTCGGCAGTCTTTAAAGCGTTAGCATCAAAGGTTTCTCTAGTAAAAACTTGCACATCTGCTCCTTGCCCTTTGCAGTACAAGGCTGCTGGAGCACCCACCAGCCGACCAGACCCAAGAATGATTACTTTCTTGTCGACCAGAGAAAGGTCATTTCGCTTGACAATCTCATCAATCGCAGCAACGACAGGCGGCAAACACGCAGCTCCTGCCGACTGCAAATAAGAAAATCCATCGGGATCTTTATGCGTCGGGATCGCTTTCAAAACCTCATCAACATCAATCTGTTGCGGCAAAGGCAATTGCACTACTATTCCATCCGCCACATCAGCCAAAGTTGTAACTTCTACTATCACATCAGCCGTGGAGGAATCCGCTGGCAACTCTTTAACCGACAATTCAATACCAACATAATCTGCCTTTTTCTGCTTCATCGACAGGTACTTTTCTGTTTCAAAGTTTGGTGCGATTGTTATGATTGCGAGTTTTGGAACACTAGCTTGCGGACGCGTCGAAACAGCTTCTCTAACTTCTTTTAAAACCGACTCGGCAATGTGAGCTCCAGAGATAATCATTGTTGGCAGTATACAAAGCACAGCAGCTTTTGTCACTAAACACTTTAAGTAAATTCACCGAAACATTAAAAAGAGCTAGCTGAAGCTCGCTCTTTTTAAACAATCCATAATTAGCTACAATTTAACTAAAAATTGTGCAAATTCTTTTTTAAGCGAAGCAACACCGTCTTCGAGCTCTACTTGCGGCTCCCAGTCAAGAATTTTTTTGTTTCCATAATCAAATATATCACGTGATTTTTGTATTTGTTTAAGGGTGGAGAGCGGCCTGCGGCCGCCCTTAAGCAACTAGGTCCCCGTCCTCATGATTAGCGTTGCGATTGTTTTAAGTGCAATATTTATATCAAGCCACAAAGACCTTCGCTCTAGATAAAATAAATCATACGACAACTTTGAAATTGTCCTCTCTACATCAACTCCGCCGCGAGGAACATCAAAGTTGTTTACCTGTGCCCAGCCAGAAAGACCTGGCTTTAGAAAATGTCTGGTGTTGTAATACGGAATTGCTTCAGCATAAACTTTTGCAAGCTCTGGCATCTCGGGACGAGGCCCAATAAACGAAAGGTCACCGCGCAAAACATTAAGTAACTGCGGCAATTCATCAAGCCTTGTTTTGCGCAACAGCACTCCCACTCGAGTGTCCACCAAAGTACTAGAAAGTGCGTCTACTCCAGTATCGGCACCATTTTTTGTGCGGAATTTATAAATTGTAATCAAGCGATTATACTGCCCTACCCTAACTGTGGCGTAGAACAATTTTCCCTTATCATCAAGCTTAATTGCCAAGGCAATAAAAGGAAAAACTAAGGCACAAAAAAACAAAAGACTGGCTGCTCCAATAATGTCTATCATTCGTTTTAGAGCATCATAAATAACCGCTTTTGACTGCGAAATATTTGCAATGAACCATTCGTATTGCAACATGCGCACTGGCACACGATCAAAAGTATCAGCGTACAATTTATAGAAATCAATAAAAGTACACTCGAAGCGCAAAAAGGTAAGGTTAAATAAAGAAGGTAAAAAAGCCCTAACCGATTCTTTATGAGGATCAGCCACAATCAATTCAACTTGCTGACGCTCCATAAGCGACTCAATTCTAGTCTCAAAGTCTTTAGTATTCGTCAATGTTTTTTCATCAATGACGCGTGTGAAGTAATAACTATAGCGGTCGTTGTTATTTATCTCGTCGACCAACTCAATAGATTCTGGGCCATCGGCAATCAGAATTGCTCGGTGGCGCTGACGAGTAGCAAAATGTGTTAAAACACGCAGTCGCCACAAACTAAGTAAAGAAATAGAAATAACTAAAAAAATCAACAAGTTAGTTTTAGGCGTAATGCCAAATGGCAGAAAAAAGAAAAGGATTCCCGCCACTACTACATTGATTGTTTGGGCATAGAAAATTCTCGTCGCAAGTAAGCGCTTGAGTAAATTAGTATGCTTATCATAAAGTCCAAGTGCAAAAAATACCAACACCCAAATGGCAGTAAGGGTAAGAAATGGCGGTAAGTGAAGTTTCAAAAGCGCAACACTTGGCACCTCAAAATATCGCACAAGAAGAGTGCACCAGAGGGCAAAGTTAAAAACAAATACATCACCCGTAATCAAAATAAGCAATTCTCTCAGTCGTTCTCCCATATGTGCTAAATCCTACTGTAGATTAGAATAATGGCAAGCCCAAGACCATCAACCAGCCGAGTAGACTTACCATTAATAGACACAAAACACCAAACGCCGTATGCTATTACTATAATGAACAAAGATAAAGCTCCGACAATTTTATACCTCATAACAAAAAGCAATTTCGGTGGGGCGCAGAAGTATGTGTTTGAGTTGGCCGTGGAAGCGAAGCGGCGTGGGTATAACGTGGCTGTGGCTGGTGGTGGCACGGGCGAAGCCTGTGCCACCACCGGCCTGCTGTTTGAAAAACTCTCAGCTGCTGAAGTCGACACTCACCACATCACTCACTTTATGCGCGACATGTCGATCAAGCGCGAGCTGTTGGCTTTTTTTGCTATTTGGCGACTGCTTCGAAAGATCAAACCCGACGTCCTCCATGTCACAAGCTCCAAGGCGGGTGGAATTGGAGCAGCCGCAGGCAGACTGGCTGGTATTCAGAGAATTGTTTTTACCTCGCACGGCTTGACTGTCGATGAAACCTGGCGCCCACGCTGGCAACGCGCTCTTATATACTGCGCTACTTGGACAACTATGCGTCTTTGTCACCAAAGTATAATGATTACAAACGAAACATTTAAACGAGCGCAGAACTTACCGCTCATGAAAGACCGTGTGTCATTAGTACACAACGGAATACAACCAATTGACTTTATCGAGCGAGAAGAAGCACGCACTTCACTTGCGCCTCAGCTGCCTTCAAACACCTTAATTATTGGCGGCATTGGTGAGCTCCACCCCAACAAAAACTGGCAGGCAGCCGTAGCCGCCCTCACCTCTCTTCCAGAGAATGTGCATTTATTTATTATGGGCGAAGGCGAAGAGCGCGACAGTCTGGACAGACTAATCAAGCACCACCATCTCGCCCACAGAGCGCACCTGCTCGGACACAAAGACAAAGCAGCGCGTTTCCTCAAAGCCTTTGATGTTTTCATACTACCTTCAAAAAAAGAAGGTCTGCCTTATGTATTACTTGAAGCCGGACTGGCTGAACTACCAACAATTGCGAGCAATTTACCTGGTAATCACGACATAATTGAAACCGGTCAATCAGGCTTGCTTATTTCTCCTGCTCCAGATTTCATTGCCACTTCAGTCTCCATGCTCTTGCGCGACCAAGGCATGCAAAGACGACTCGGACAAGCGCTTCACAAAACTGTCACTACGACTTTTTCACCAGACCGCATGTACGACAAAACATTTGCAATTTACTTTAAAGGAAAACAGTAAAATGACTAATCAAGAATCAAATACATCTGTTGTTTTGTATTTAACAGTGGCATAGCGGCGCATTCCCATAACTATTCCCACTGCCAAAAACTCTGTCAGTAAGTGTGAGCCGCCATAACTTAAAAACGGAATAGTTGTTCCTGTCACTGGCAGCAAACCAATATTCATACCAATGTGTACAAAGAAATGCGATACAAACAAAATACAAACACCGGCCGCAAACAAACGCTCAAAATTAGTATCTCCATTCATAGCATGTACAAGTAACCGCCAGACAGCCAAGGAAAATAACGCAAACAATAACAAAACACCAAACATTCCCCACTCTTCAGCATAAGCAGCAAAGATAAAGTCAGTTTCGTATTCTGGCAAAAAGAGCAACTTAGATTGTGTGCCGTAACCTATACCTTTACCAAACAATTCACCAGAACCAATCGCCACAGTCGACTGATAAGCATTGTAGCCAGCACCTTGAATATCAGACAAAGGATCAAGAAAGGTTACGATGCGATCTTTTTGATAATCAAGAAAAGCAAACTGCCACATCATTCCAAAGGCAATCGTGCCAAGAGCAAAAACTGCAACCAAATGCCTGAGTTTAATTCCTGAAACTAAAACCATACCAAGCCAGACAAAAAAGAGAATGATGGCCGAACCAAAATCGGGCTGAATAAAAACTAATCCAAAGACAAACAAAGCATAAATACCAGAAATTATAATGTGCGTAAAATCACCAATAAATTCATGGCGTTTGGCAAAATATTTGGCCAAGACTGCAATTAAAACAAGCTTAGCAGGGTCAGACGGCTGCAGTGAAAAGAAACCTAAGTCAAACCTACTCTGTGCACCGAGGGTTATTTCACCGATAAACAAAACTAAAAAAAGCGATAGAACTGTAAGTATATATACAAAAAATACTGAGTTGCCGGTGCGTAAAAAACGATAGTCTGGAATCATTGCAATAAGCATTGCGATCACAGCAACAACGATCCAGATAACTTGTCGATTAAAGAATGCATTGTCGCCAGCATGGGAATACATTGTCACCAAACCCATGAGCGAAAGTCCAAGCACACTTAAAAATAGCGTAAAATCAAAACCACCAAAAAATGTCCTCAATTGATCCATTAGCGCTATTGTACGGTAAGTTACTGCTGTTGGAAAACATCTGCTGAGTAACGGCAAATTATTCTAGCTTAAAACACTAAAATAGTCTTATGTTTGACCTTTCCGATGATTTAAAGCGCGACCAAGGTCGCGCTTTAAATGAAGTTAAAATTAACTACCGTAGTGGAGTGAAGTTTGTTTTTGTCTTTGCAATTATATCAATTTTGGTTGCTCCAACTTCACACAAGGAAGAAGTAACCTCGGTATATATCCTGTCCAAATCATCTCCCGATGGAGCAAAGTATGCGTTGCTTGGAGACGATGCAATATTCTCAATAAAACTCTTGTCTACTCCACTCCCTAATCCAATCGCATAAATTTCCACGCCGTCTTCAGATATCTGCTTGGCCGTTTCTATGGTTTCCGTAACCACATCGCGATCATTTTCAGCTGTTGGTAGTCCATCTGTCAAAATTACCAACACGCGACGGGCATCTGGATCATGAGCGGCAGAATTAAGCTCAGTTTGTGCAGTCAGTAGAGCAGCTCCAGTATTAGTGAATCCTGCTTCAGATCTTTCATCAATTTTTAGACCCAGTATTTTATTTGCTACTGAAGAATGGCTCTTGCTCAATCCTTGCAATAAATCAGCCTCAGTGGCAAAAGAAACTACTGAAACCTGATCGCCGTTTTTCAACTCACTTACAAACCTAGAAGCCGCCTGAAGTGCCGCTGTAACTGGCTGAGGTGGGTCACCACCGTCGTTGTTCATACTACCCGAGAGATCAATTGCCAGCGCCACATCAGTTGGGATAGTACAACTACGGACAGTTTTTGCAATAGAGTTTGGCCAAGTAAAGACAATATCAGCAGCTGATCGTTCGTCTATTTTTTCAATAAATGTTTGCGAAGCTGTTACTGGAGTATTTCCACTACTAAATATAGTCGCAACCACCTCAATACTTTCAGCAGCAGTTAAGGCGGTGTTTTCAACCTTTACGTTTAGCCTTGGTCGCACGTCAGCACCAGTCAAAACAATATCAGCAGCTCTAAATTGGTCACGACCTGTCGATGCAGGTATCCACATATCGGCTGGCTTTAGGGTAATTTTAGTATCTGCTACTTTTTCAGATCCTTCGGTAAAAACTCTACCTTCGAAGATTGGATAAACACTGTTGGGAGGAAGGACAGTTTTCCCAGACTTTCTAGCTATCACATTACCACTGCTGTCGAACAATTCAAAAGTGTAATCTAGTTCGGGCGTAGAAGCGACTTGGTTTGGATTTTCAACATAGGCAACAGCATTGTACTGACCTCTAGTAATCTCAAAACTCTTCGCCCAAACAACTTGAGGCGGAAGCACATCAGCGGTACAAATGCGCACACAAGCACCACCACAGTCAACACCTTTTTCGGCTGCATTTTCGTCTCCATCAAAACAAGTTGGCGTACTGTAAAAAGAATTAAAATACACTACTATAATTACAGTAAACAAAACTAGCGCAAGACTAATAATGTACTGCATGCGTCGCCAAAATGCCCAAGGTCTAAATAACTTACTCATAGTCATCATTGTAACAAACACTGAGCATTATTTTCACAGAAAGCAGCACTCTTTGTGCATCCGTTAAGCACATACATTCTATATTCAAACTATTAAAAATAATATCGGTACTTTTATCGAACATACAAAAAAACACCTCTTAAGGTGTTTTTTTTGGACTGTTTTTCAAAATCAAGCGTTTTAAGTTGGCGCCTACCTACTCTCCCCATTGCTGAGTACCATCGGTGGTAGTGGGCTTAACTGCCGTGTTCGGAATGAGAACGGGTGTACCCCCACCCCCAAAGCACCAACTTAAAAGGCTCGATTTAATTTTAAAAAACTTGTTTTGTCTGATTGCTGCAAGCGCGTGAAATGATTCTGATCAACAACAAATTGAAGTGGTCAGAAATGATTGGTCGGGATAACAGGATTCGAACCTATGACCTTTCGCTTAATAGCGAATGCTCTACCAGGCTGAGCTATATCCCGCAAATCATTTCACGCGTTTGCAGCGTCGCATATGCATTTGTCCTCTAGTGTGAGGAAGGTGTAATATTTAAATTACAACCGAAAGAACAAGAAGAACGTAAAATCATGGCTTGCACACCTTGGTAGGCGACAACAAGATGTGCAAGCACAATGAAACGGGAGGGAGAATTGGCAAGAAC
The DNA here is from genome assembly GCA_018608435.1 of Patescibacteria group bacterium. Taxonomy (GTDB): domain Bacteria; phylum Patescibacteriota; class Minisyncoccia; order Phycocordibacterales; family UBA918; genus OLB19. The sequence goes on from JABAZV010000002.1 coordinate 18,485, forward strand.
CCTTCCTCACACTAGACGACATTAGGTAACAACAAACTCAAAATTGCACAGATCGAACTTTAAAGTTCGATGTCAAATTTCTTAAATGAGATGAAATGCAAGGCGCGCAAGGCAAATTATCTGAGCAGGACCTGAGTCCAGCGATGATAATTTGTCCGCCGCGCAACGCAGCAGTTTATATATTTTAGTAATTTGATGTCAAACTCTGTAAATGAGATGCGATACGAGGCGCGCAAAACAAATTTCATGAACGCGGCCTGAGCCGAGTGAATGGAATTTGCTTGCAGCGCAACGACGTAGCGCGCTCATTTACTGAGTTTGATGTACAGCGTTCCCTACGGAAACGTACGTCCAATTAGTACACCTCGGCTAAACACATTGCTGTGCGTACACCTAGTGCCTATCAACCCGATCATCTCTCGGGGGACTTAATGATTTCTAATCTTGGAGTTGGCTTCCCGCTTAGATGCTTTCAGCGGTTATCCATTCCGAACATAGCTACCCAGCGATGCCACTGGCGTGACAGCTGGTAGACCAGAGGTTCGTTCATTCCGGTCCTCTCGTACTAGGAACAACTCTCCTCAAAAATCGACGCCTGCAGTAGATAGGAGACCAACCTGTCTCACGCTAATTAATGGTCATGATTTTGGACTATATCTTCATCCCATAAGGATGGTTAACGTGTAGTCTCTACAGGCCCAAATGAGGAATCAAAGGGAAAGTTTACTTTCACTTTAGTTCCGAATGCAGGGTCTGTATCAATCTCTGATTGATACAGGGAGCGTGCATTCAACACTTGGTTCCCTCGGTATTGCCCTTTCGGGTTCTACCGATATCAGTTAACTTTTCAAAACACATTACTGTGCCTTGCCGCCGTGAATGTCGTTTATCCTCGTGGGTTTAGAGTAATTCTGGCTACGAAGCTAAATATAAATTTTACTTCACAACCAGAACGGTCTAAACCCAGCTCGCGTATCTTTTTAATTGGCGAACAGCCAAACCCTTGG
>JABAZV010000009.1 GCA_018608435.1 Patescibacteria group bacterium
TCCATGGATTGCTCCACTAGTGCCTAAAACTAGCGCGTCTACCAATTTCGCCACCTGCGCAGGTATGCGAAAATGAGTATATCAGAAATTTATAAAGTTTGCGAGCGCGTTGTTTGGACACCGCTACTTAATTGTTCTTTTACTATTGTCCGCCCGGAAGGATTCGAACGTTACACGTTCAGTACCCCAATTGGCTAGTTTATTTCGTTCGCAAACTCACTCACAAACTAGCTCAATCAGGCTTCGAATCACGCAACAAATTTTTCGCTCCGCTTCAAATTTTGCGTTTCCGAACGCTCAATTTCCGCTTCGCTACAATTGTCCGCCCGGAAGGATTCGAACGTTACACGTTCAGTACCCCAATTGGCTAGTTTATTTCGTTCGCAAACTCACTCACAAACTAGCTCAATCAGGCTTCGAATCACGCAACAAATTTTTCGCTCCGCTTCAAATTTTGCGTTTCCGAACGCTCAATTTTCGCTTCGCTACAATTGTCCGCCCGGAAGGATTCGAACCTTCGACCGTCTGGTTAAGAGCCAGCTGCTCTACCAACTGAGCTACGGGCGGATTTGTTAAAGTTTGTGGGCTTGAGTGTACAGTAAAAAAGGTATCAATTCAAGAAGAATATGAGCATTAGTTAAAGTGTTCTTTACAACAGTTCGTCAATTGAGTTCTTTTTCTTTCCAATTAGAAGGAGGATTAAAAGTCCGGCAATTACAGATACTGCATAGCTTAGGGTAGGATTAGAATGGAAGAGGTAGTCGTCGCTGAGTCCCCAGATGCCGCGCCAAATTAAAACTACGCCAATTGCAATGATAATGGTGCGAATGTTTTCTTTTAAGTTCATGAGTCCTGGGCGGGAGTCGAACCCGCGCATGTCGGTTTTGCAAACCGAAGCGTTAACCACTTCGCCACCAGGACATGATTGTGTGAAGATGAGTTGATTTAAATAATTAAACTCAAGCTTTGCTTCGACACAACTATAGCATTAAAGCTAAAAAGAAAAAACCGTTAAGACGGGTGGGCAGGAGTAAAAGAAAATGCTAGAATCGTTACGTTTCCTTATTGCACAGTTTACCTTTTATTATTTGGCAAAATATCGTACGGACTACAGTAATAAGGTTACAAAAAGACTATGTCTACGCCCGGGTGGTGGAATCGGTAGACACGAGGGACTTAAAATCCCTTGCCTTTTAAACGGCGTGCGGGTTCAATTCCCGCCCCGGGCACAATTTGTCTATTGGTGAAATAAGAAGTCGGCGCTTGGCGCCGACTTCTTATTTAATTTGTAATTAGAATCTAAAAAATAATTATAATTTGAGCATTAGTCTGATATAATTTTATAATGAAAAGTTTTTTTACGTTATTTTAATTTTGGTTGTTCTGCCGAGCTTAAGCTGGGTGTACTATAACTTCACAATTGCTGAGCCGGTTGATAAAGTTTTTCTTTCTATCTCAACATTTCTTTATTCTATCTTCACTGGTTTCTTTATATCGAGACAAGCTAGCCGATTTAATCGTGTTCGTGAAACCGTGACTAAATTTGATGGACTCATGTCAAATATTTATCGAACAAGCGGACATATATCCTCATCTCTTCAGAAAGAAATCGCTGTTGTTGTAAAATCTCACTATGAAAAAATCTTTTCTTCAAAGCGGTGGGATTATCATTTTACAAACAAATCGACGACAATATCTTCAATGCACAATCTGCTCGAGGAACATATAGTTGAAGAAAAAGTTACAAAGTTATCCAATCAGTCTATTGGCGCTATCGTTAAAAGTCTTGGTGCGGCGCAAGATATTCGTAAGTCAATGCTTGCGCTTAGTCATGAACGAGTCCCGCTTGAACAGTGGGTTCTAATAATCTTTTTTGTAGCTATGCTAGTGGGAACAGTTAGTACAATGCCGTCTGTTGGATTATTATGGCCGTCTGTACTAAAGGCAGCATTTGTTGTTTCTATCGTGTCTGTGATGTTTATTTTGTACCGACTTAATAATTTAGCCTTTACAGAAGAAATAATGGGTGCCCAATCAGCTCAAGATGTTATTGATATTATCGATAATAAAAAGTAGCTTGCCGCCAAAATCAAATATAGAAATTAAAGCTGGATTGAAAATTTCCATTCAATATTTTAGATAAAACAATTTGGTCATTTAACTAGCGCTTTCTCTGTCCAATAAAACGCTCGCATTATGCCACATCTTATGTATACTAGAAATATGGAAACAGAAAAAGAACTGGCGAAAGAGCCAGTAGAAACAACAAAAAATAAACCAGCTAGTTGGCGTCATAGTAAAAAAGCTCGGCTTTACATAATTGGTGGATTGCTCGTAGTTGTTGCCGTGATAGCATTTTTATTTGAAAGCTTGAGAATTTGGATGTTCGGCATCGGATTAGTGCTTTTGGCAGCATTTGGTCTTGAAATGTCAGAAACAGATATTGATCTTGGGACAGTTATGGAAACAGGCTCTTTGTCTGACTCGATGATTGAACGTGATGAAGAAGGAAACCTAGAAGCATCAGCTGATGGTGGTTTCCTTACAAGTATCCTACGCGATATTAATGGTAATGAAGTGCCAGCCGGTACGCCAGGAGCAAAGCGAACTGATGCTTATAACTGTGATGATTTTGCCACTCAACCTGAATCCCAAATATTCTTTGATAATGCTGGAGGAGTTGAGGGTGACGTGAATCGTCTTGATGGTAATAAAGACGGTGTGCCTTGCCAGTCTTTACCTGCAGGAGCTTAGGTATCTGAAGAAGGAAAAAAGAAGGTAAAGAGTGGGTGCGAAGCGCCCGCTCTTTGCGTTAATATGCAGATATATTTTTGTGACAATGCTGTTTTGTCGAGCATTATTATTTTCTTGCAATACTTTGACCTAAAATTATTGAAGGCAATATTCGCATATATTATACATATTTGAAGAAATCGAAGGAGTAGGACCTGAGTACGCAGCAAAATTGCGCGGGGCTGATATTCAGACAACAGAATACTTGCTGCGTCGTTGTGGCGACAAGAAAGGTCGCGCAGGTGTAGCAACTGAAACTGGAATTTCAGAAAAGCACATGCTCGAAGGGGTAAACTTGGTTGACCTAATGCGCATTAACAGGGTAGCCGAAGAGTTTGCTGGCTTGCTTGAAGAGGCAGAAGTAGACACGGTAAAAGAGCTGCGCAACCGCAACGCTGAAAATCTAGCTGAAGCAATGGCTGAAATTAACGAAAAGAAAAACCTAACTAATCGTGTTCCGTCTGCAGCTACAGTTCAGAAATGGATCGATGAAGCAAAGACAATGGATCCAATGGTGAGCCACTAAGTCACTCGATTGACCAGTAAAGAAAAACAACGCTTACGTGATGGGCGTTGTTTTTTATTGGTCTAAAATCCTCTGGTCAAACTTCTGCTACTTCTTCTCTTTTATTTCTTTGAGCAGTTCGTCAAAGCGTTGTCTTTGTCGCTCGCCAGCGTCGAGCATGAAGTCTAGGTGAGGAATGCGCTTTAGGTAGGCTTTGTCTTTTAGATGCTTGCGCAAGCTTCCGGCATGACGTTTCAAGAAAATCAGCGCGTCCTTTTCACCGCCGTCTGGAATAGTTGTAATGAAAACAAGCGCCGTACTAAGGTCTGGTGATACGTCTACTCGTGTAACAGTGATGAGAGGGTCTGTATTGGCTTCCTGTTGAATATATGTGGCTATTAGTTCAGATAGAACGTGGCCAATTTTTTCGGTGCGGTCTGACATAAAATATAATGTTTGAAAGGATGGTGTAGGGTGGGGCGGCAAACCGCTTTGCGTTTTGCCACTCTGCCCGCAACCTTACGTTATCACCGTGTCGTACGGCTTAAGATAATCTCCGGGCGCAATTTCTGCCTTAGTATCTAGCTGCATACCAAATTCTCCTTCTTCCACTTGTTGCACATCGGACTTTGCTTGTTGGAGATTCTTTATCACTCCGGTTCCGATTTCGATATCACGACGAAGTATTTTAACTGTTTGGTTGAGTTTAATAGTTCCTTCCTCGGCTCGTCCTCCTAGAACATGGATGTTTTTTTGTACGCTGAAGTGTCGCAAGATCTTGATTGAACCAGTTTCGATTTTTTCTTCTTTCTTTGGTGTGCGGTTCTTTAGGGCAGTGTTTAGCCATTCTGAAAGTTCGTAGATAATATCAAAAGTGTCGATTTCAACATTTAGACGTTCAGCCAAATCTTTTGCTGGTCGCTCAACGTTGACGTTAAACCCAACAATAATTGCGTCGGGTGTAGCGCTTACATTTTGTACGTCACTGACGCTTACATCACCAACTCCGCTGTCGATTACTTTCACACAAATTCGATCTGATTCAAACTTATCAAGTTCGTGCTTGATTGCATCGATTGTTCCGAGTACATCGGCTTTGATTAGCACTGGGACAACTGGCAGCTTTGATTTTTGGGTAGTTTCTGATTCTGTACTTTTGGCACTAGATCGGTTTTCTTCCATCTTTACCTCAGCAACTTTTTTGCTTTCTACGGTTATAAACTCGCTGCCTACTACAGGGATGTCATTAAATCCAACTATTCTTACTGGTGTTGCTATGCCGGCTTCTTTTACAGGCTTGCCTTGGAAATCTTCCATGATCCGCACCGGAGAATAAGTTTCACCTGTCACTACGAACTGTCCGCTTTTAAGCGTTCCTTCTTCTACCAGCAGAGTTGCTGTGTTGCCACGCTGTGGATCCATTTTTCCTTCAATTACTTTTCCGCGAGCGCTGGCGTTACTGTCGCCTGTGAGTTCAGCTAAATCAGCCGCCAAAACCACTAGATCGAGCAATTCATTAATACCTTCGCCTGCTTTGGCTGACACAGGCACCCAAGGAATGTCGCCGCCCATGCCCTCAATATAGATTTCGTTTTCAACCAAGCTAGCTTGAGTTTTTGGGATATCAGCTCCAGGTTTGTCGATTTTGTTGATTGCTACTACGTATGGAATGTCAGCCGCTTTAATACTCTCCAGCGCTTCTAGAGTCTGTGGTTTTACACCATCTTCAGCTGATACCATAAGAATAGCGACGTCTGCCACGTCAGCGCCGCGCAAGCGCATTTTCTGGAAGGCGGCGTGTCCTGGAGTGTCGAGAAAGGTGATGTTCTCCTCGACGCCTTCTTTGGTTTTGTGAGACACAACATAAGCAGAGAGGTGTTGTGTGATGCCACCAGCTTCGCCGTCGACGATGCTGCTCTTGCGGATTGTATCAAGCAGGGTTGATTTGCCGTGGTCAATATGACCCATGACAACCACAACCGGTGGTCGCTTGATTATGTTGGGAGCTGCTGTTTTTTGTTTTTTTGCCATAGCTTAAAAATCATTAGCGAATAAAAATACCTGAGTGTAGACACGTTCACAATCGTTTGTGTTGTCTGCGCCACAAAACGCCCACTAATAAAGGCGCTTTCGATAATTGATGACCAAGCATAGCAAATATTCGTCCATTTTGCACCCTATTTATGAATTCATTTCAATGAAGGTTGCAGGGATGTTTTTTTGAGCATATAAACAGCCTCTGAAACAGGCTGCTTTAAGCGCTGGTGAATATTTGTCGTTATGCTTTTTCTGCACTTTTTCTTTCTTGTATGTTCCGTGGTTTACCTTACCGGACTAAGACAGAACCATTCCAGCCAGTAGAGCCATGATTGCATCAACTGTATTTCCATTTGTCGCTAAATGAAAGCTGACTCTGATGAGCATTAAGGAACAGAGAGTAGTCAGAATAAATAGACCTTTCATAAGAATAATCTCTTGCTGTTGAAAGAACTTGTGTGTAATCTCGGTAGGACAGTACACTATTTTGTTTAGTTTGTTTAGTTTGTTAAGTCGTGCAAACTGGAATGCAAGAAGTTCGAATTCTTGTTGATAATCTTCTTTAATTTTTGCTCTACTAAGTTCATATATCTTAAGTCAAACCTATTCATCTTATTAGTATGAGTGTCTAGTGTTTGGCTGCAAGGTTAACAAGTATTGTGCGCCGAACTGCAATTGGTTAGAATTTTGTGTGTTAACATTTAAACCATATGGAACCAGAAAATATCAAAGAAGAAGCTGTTGAGGTGTCACGACTTCACACAATCACTCCCATATCAAAGTATCTAGCAATGGCACTATTTATCATTTTGCCGTTTATTGGAGGCTGGATAGGGTATGCTTATGCTCCTCTGAAAGTGGTGGAAGTCGAGAGGGTTGTTGTGAAGGAAGTTTTTGTAGCGCAGCCAGTGACCGATACTTCCAGTGTTAATGAGATTGATCAATGTGTTGAGGATTCAGATTGTGTACTGGTGCAACCAGATTGCGAAGATTGCGAATTTGCAGCAATTAGTACAAATGGATTAAAAGATTTTAGGGCAGAGAAACAAAATCGTTGTGAATTGAATCCGTCAGAAATAATGTGTGACCTCGTGTTCAATGGAGAAGTGAAGTGTGTTGATAATTATTGTCAGCTAGTCCAATAGGTTCGAACTTGCATTCCAACCCAAAGCAGTAGTCCTTGTAAATAGGGACGATTTAATGTGTGCGCCGGACAAGATTCGAACTTGTGTAGGATAAATCCGACAGGTTTACAGCCTGTTGCAATTGACCACTCTGCCACCGACGCATAGTTTATTTTGTAAAGAATGTTTTTGTTCTGCTTTTGTTCGTTCTTTACAAACACCAACAAAATAACACATTGCGGTGATTTTTAAAAGAGGAAGGGAAGTGTAGCTGGAGGATGGTTGTAATAACATCGCTAACCATTCTCAGGTTTTTGTAATCATGTTTAATCTTTGGTGTGGTATGTCGCGTTAATACAATAACGTATGTGATATCATTCTAATAATGTTTGAACGTGTGAATGTGCGTCAGCTTATACTAAGCTTAGCAGCTGTGTGTTTAGTTGTGCCGTTTTTGTCTTTGGCAGCCAGTCTTGTTCCTTGTGGGGGTCCAGGGGAATCTGCCTGTGAATACTGCCACTTGATGGAGCTTGTCTCCAATGTGGTCAATTGGCTGGTTGGCATACTCACTATCATAGCGACTATTTTGTTCATGTGGGCCGGTTTCCGTTTGGTAACTTCTGTGGGTGGTGTAGAAGCTAAAACCGCAGCACGCAAAACTATCTCCAATACTTTCGTCGGGTTTGTCATTGTTTTGGCAGGTTGGATTATTATCGACTTTGTGATGAAGTCTTTGATAGTTGGTTCGTTTTCTACTTCGTTTGGTCCGTGGGATGATTTTCAGTGTGTAGTTCAGCCGACAGTTAGTTTTCTTGATTTGAATGAAAGGTACGACGCAATATATAACGAAGCTTTAATGACAGAGAATGCTGCTGCTGATTATGTTTTAGAATTATCTGAACTCCCTAAGTTGATTGTTGTAGATAATTCGATAGCTCGAATCGATCATGTTTTTACGACGTAGTAAATTTGATAAATATTTTCTATGAACCGATCCTATCTTCTTTTCCCATTTTTACTGATCTTCATCTTTGTGATGACTGTCGTGTTTATTGCATGGAAATTTGTTTCCGCACCAGACCCTTCATACGAGATTGAGCCTAGTTCTTCATCTGAATCTTTAGGCGTTGAAAATACTGCTGGCAACCAACAAGAAATTATTATGTTGACAGGAGTGCGCACAAAAGAAGGTCTCATCAAGCAAACGCGAGATTTTCTAAAAGATGGAGATGTAAAGATATGGGATGAAACATCTGGTGTGTATTTGCTTGATGAAGAGATTGGTTCGAATGGACTTCCTGTGTATCAAACACTTTACTTTAATGATGGCAGTATCGTTATCTCTTTGCAGGATGAAAATCTTAATTTCACTCGCAGTCAAGCTGAACGAGCTCTGTCTATACGCCTAGGTATTATTGGAGACGAGCTCTGCGACTTGGATGTTAGCGTGACCACTCCTTCGAACATAAATGAAAACCTGTCTGGCCAAAACCTTGGTCTCAGCCTGTGTTCAAATGCGATAAATTTACCTTAGCGTGTAGTATCATATATATATGAAAAAACTATATTCAAAAATAACTGTAGCACTAACGCTATTTTTATTACCACAAATCTCTTCAGCAGCACCTTTTGTTACTTGCACAGGAGCGGATTGTGATCTTTGTAATTTGGTTGACATGGGCAACCAAATTCTGGTTTCGCTAATAGGACTTTTGTTTGTTGTATTTGCGGTATTGCTTGCAGTGGCTGGTTTTGGTCTGGTGACTTCAGGCGGTAACCCTGGAGCAAAAGAGGACGCGAAGAAGAAGATTGTCAATGCTTTGGTAGGAATAATGATTGTGCTTGCAGCTTGGCTTTTGGTAGATACTATCATGAAAGGTCTCTTGAAAGGCGGTACAGGAGACGTGAGCGGGTATGGTCTTTGGTCTGAGATTTCGTGCGATGGAGGACAAATTACTAGCAGTCTAGGTGATCCGGCCACTATGTGTTCAGGTAGCGCTTGTACTACTTTGGTTGGATCTGTGCCATGTAAGGATAGTGCTAGCTGTAGTATAGATCCAATCATGGTTGGACCCTTGGCTGCAATGCATAGCGTAGCTGGTGTATCAGAAGCTAGGGTAACCGAAGCAATGCCACCGACAACCAACGCTCACAGCAACCCATGTCATTATAATGGAACCTGTATAGATTACAGTAAAGTCGGTGGAATGACGGCTGATGAGGTGAACAGAGTTGTGGCAGCTGCGAATGCAAACGGACTAAGACCTGTTTACGAAGTGCAAACACCTGAAGAGAAAGAAGCTTTGGTGTTAGGTGGCGTTGAAGAAAGTGTTGTTCAAGTAGTGGATTACGCTACAGCTCCTCACTTTTCAATTTACACAACCTCTGACACAAGAGCAAGCAATGGATCAGAGGAAGTCCCTAACTCTGACCCCATTGCAGACGGAGATTAGGGTGGGTGACGAAATCGTGATATCGCTACAGATTAATATTATTTCTTAGCAAATAATGAGTCTGATGTGTGTTCAGTAAATAAAAAACACCTTAGGTGTGATTTTTTATATAGGCGGGCAAGAAAACTGGCTTTCAGAACTGTATGGGGGGAGGGAGTACATACGTTCGAGTATTGAAATGTTGCAGGAGTTGGTTGTGTAAAAGAACAGCCCGCAGAACGAACTGTTCTGGGGCTGTGATGAAGACTATCTAATAGCCTTATTCGTCGGCGGAAGGTCCGTACTTCAGGGTGCGAAGCGTTTTTTCGTGATGCTCGACTTCGCCTGCGAAGGTTTCGTATGGCAGACCGTGTTCGTAGAGATGGTCAAACCGCAAGAATGGCGTGTTGGGTTCCCACGATGAGTTTGACCACAGCTCGGTCCAGCCAGCCCCGAAGAGTGGCAAGACCTTGCTTCCGATGCGCAGTTCGGTCACGACCTGACTCGCTCCCCGAATCCGTAGCTGCAAGCAGTCATTGATACGGGTACGCCCTTCAGTCTCGATGGCACCGACTTGCGGCCAGCCGTCGTCCGCCCACATCTGCATCGGCATATTGCCGTCGGGCCAGATTTGGTCAGCGATGGAACGCCATTGTTCTGTCGTCGGCTCCTCGTCGAGGTCGAGTAAGAACCACTGATAGCTGGGTGCATCCCCGTACACGTGACGCAAGAATGCGTCTTTGCCGTGTGAGGTGGTCCAGGCGGGTCCGCTGAGATGATTGCGGGCCGTCTCGACCCGTTCGCCGAATGAAGTCAGCTTTTGCAATGTGTCTTGCGCTTGAAGCGCCTGACGAACTGCACGTTGAACGTCCTGTTTGGTGATTTGGTCTTTCGATTTGGTGAAGCGCTCAATGAGCTGCGACAGAAAATCGTTCAGACCGAAGAAGCGAGTTGCGGTTGTCATAGTAGGGTATCCTTCCAGTTGTGATGAGCTAGATTGCTGTTAAAGATGATAGCACATTTTAGTGATTTGTCAATACAATAAGTTCTGAACTACCACGTGGGGTAAAAGAAAACAGCTTGCAAATGCAAGCTGTTTTCTCAAAGCGGGCCCACGAGGACTCGAACCTCGGCCGACGGGTTTGGAATCCGTAATTCTACCACTAAACTATAGGCCCTTTGTATGATTTTGTTTTGTTGTTGCGCTTTTGCGCGTGTCACTATAGTAGGCGAAATGTGGCTTGCGGTCAATGAATGAAAGAAGGGTGTTGTGTTGAGTGAAGGTTGTGCAGTGCGTGGTGGGTGGCAGGGCTTTAGCCCTGCCACCCACCACACGCTTTGTCTGAATTCTCTTGACTTAAGATCATCAGCCTTTATCCAAGAAACTATCAATTACTTGTTCAGTTTTCATGTCATCTTCCGGCTTTACCCAAACTACTTCATTGTCGCGCTTCAGCCACGTTAATTGGCGTTTGGCATATTGCCAGTTCTTTTGCACAAAGCGTTCAATTAATTCTTCCTCATCAATATTCTGGTCGAGTCTTTCTTTCATCAAGGTGTACTCAAAGCCAAGTTCCGCAAAGCGTTCTGCAGACAAGTTTTTGTGAACCTTCTCCACTTCAGCTGCAAAACCGTTTTGAAGCCACTGCTTTATGCGCTTCTGAAACTTGTCTCGCAAGTCTTCCTTTTGAACGTCGGTTCCAATAATTAACCAATCGTATGGAGATTCAGCTCCTTGTACTGGCGGAACGCTACCGAGTGTGTCGACAATTTCTAGCGAACGAATCAGTCGGCGTTTGTTTTGTGGGTCGATACTATCTGCTCTCTTTGGGTCAGATGCTTGGAGTTTTTCGAACAATTCAGTGGTTGAAAGCTTTTCTAGTTCTTGGCGCAATTTTTGGTTTGGTGGCACGGGAGCAGAATTATTTTTTCCGCGCAGCAAATCCAGATAGAAGAAAGTTCCACCGGCGATGATGGGAAGTTTTTTGCGCATTATAATACTTTCGATTGCTGCAGTTGCATCACGCTTAAAATCGATCGCTGTGTACGCTTCACTTGGATCGGCGACGTCGAGCAGGTGGTGGGGAATACCAGCCATTTCTTTAGGCGTGACTTTGCCGGTACCAATGTCTAGTCCGCGGTACACTTGCCGTGAATCAGCTGAGATAATCTCACCGCCGTATTTTTTTGCGAGTTCGATTGCAAGTGATGTTTTACCAGAAGCGGTTGGTCCAACTATGGCTATGACTGGTGGTTTTGTCATGTTTATTTGAGTGTAGCAAAGATGCTGATAAAATGCGCGGGCAGATGCTGTTTTTGTCAGTGTGTTATCATGCTTTTAATTAATAATATAGATTCACATTTTATGGACGAAACATGTGCTTGTGGCTGCGCCGCAGATTCTATCCCTTTTACTATCGGTGATGTTGTGCCGGAAGAGATTGATTTTTCGGTATTTCAAAACGGTGATATAATCACTAAAAGCTTTAATGATTACCGTGGAAAATGGACGGTGCTTTTCTTTTATCCAGGTGATTTTACCTTTGTTTGCCCCACTGAGCTGGCAGAACTAGCTGATTTATACGCAAAGTTTCAGGCAGAAGAAGCAGAAATAATTGCCGTTTCTACCGACTCTGCTTTTGTGCACAAGGCTTGGCACGATACTTCAGAATCTATCGCCAAGGTTGAATATCCAATGGCTTCAGACCAAAACCACGCGTTGTCTTACTTGTTCGGAACTCTGATACCTGAAGAAGGGAAGTCGCTGCGCGGCACATTCATTATTTCTCCAGACGGTGTTATTAAATCAATAGAAGTAAATGACAACGCAATTGGTCGCTGTGCAGCCGAGACTCTACGTAAACTAAAAGCTGCTAAGTATGTTAGTAACAACCCAGCTAATGTTTGTCCAGCTTCGTGGGTTGAAGGTGACGATGCTATGACAGAAGATATTGATCTAGTGGGGAAGATTTAAGAATTAGTGCTACGATAAAGTTATAGAAAAGCCTCGACGTGAAAGTCGAGGCTTTTGTTATGGGCGGAAACCTTGAGCGTCAGCCATCTTTCTAAAGAGTGCTTCTGCTGCATAGAGTTTTGCCAAGGAGTTGTGTACTGTAACTTGTTTTATGTTTTTTGTGCATAATTCAAGTGGTCTAACAAATACGATTCTGTCCATGTTGGCAACTATCGAAAGACGATGGGCCACCATGAGCTTAGTTTTGGTTATTGCGCTGAACTACCAACCGGCACAAGCTCCACTTTGTCTATCTCAACATTTGGTTCACGAGTAAGGATTGTCAGGGTGGTGTTACCTTCTGTTAGTGAAAGACCCGCACTATAGGTAATCCAAGCAAGACTGGTGTTAATTGGAGTGCTGAATGTCCGTTGCGCATTAGTGCCAATCGTAAAGTAAAATGAATCTGAACCCGTGTTTGGTGTCTTAGCGTGAACTCGTAGGTTATATAATCCAGTACTTGGAATAGTAATTATCTTAATTGCAGTTCCCGCACCTGCTGTGCTTGAGTAAATAACTGTTTCTCCTTCTGTTTGTTTTGTTTGCATTGGTGAACTAAGAAGCATTGATTCTGCTTCGAAGAGTAGTGTTGCTGGAGCTGGAGTAGGCGCTGGAGCAGGTGGCACATAAGCCTGTATGAAGTCTTCAGCAGCCCATCCATCAACACCTGAGTTAAAGTCAATGTTCCACCAGACAAATGATCCAGTAGTAACAGGACCGCCAACTACTGTTCCAAGAGCACTATCTGGTTGTTGTCCTAGAAGGGTACCGTTGGCTGTTGCTCGTATGTTTATGTTTGATCCGTCTCCGGTGTTTACAGTTATGGTGTCGCCGTTTGAAAAACGATTAGATGTTGGTGTGGTTGGTGCTGGCGCTGGTGTTGTCTCTGAGACACCAATACTATTTATGTAATTTTCAATATTTGTATAGCCGTCACCATTGCTATCGCCGCTGTGGTCATCACCATTAAGGGGGTTAAGTCCGTTGGCTGTTTCCCAATCATCGGGCATGCCGTCATTGTCAGAGTCTGGCTTCACGTTATATGTATTCATGACTGGGTATTGCCGTATATTGGACTCGCTCCAAATGCCTCCGTCGTAGAAATCACCCACAATACGTGTATCAACTGGATCACGCTTTGGCAAACTTGCTCCAACCGTTGGGAGTACCTTTGCAGGCGCATCAGTAGAAGATACTTGTGCTACAGGATATGCAGGCTGATTTGAGTGTGGTGACGTTCGCTTGGACCATGTTCCAGGTCCGCTAGCACCACCATAGTAGCGAGTTTTAATAAGTGAGTAGGGGTCACCGTTACTATACAATGAGTGTGTATTGCCTTCTTTGTTGATTGCTGTGATGTCGCTTAAGTGCAGGCTAATAGGATTCCACGGACCATCACTGTCTGGACGCTCTCGAGCGATATCAAACGGTGCATTATTTCTAGACTGTGGTCCTTGTTTGAAATAGTGTCCGATCACATCTGGATACGAGTCTGGGCCGCCGAGATGATTTTGTGAAAAATTAAATTCAAAGGCTGAGTTGTTATAGCTAACGTTGTTAATATACTCATAGTAACCACCATCTTGTTTAGTATTTCGATAGCACATATGTGCTAGGTAATTATTGGCAAATGTAATCTCAGTATGATTTGTGCCGCCACTTAAGAGGGGGCCTAGGTTGTGACCGCTTTCGCCACTTGGCGCACGACAGAGAAAGTTACCTTCAGCAATAAGGCTCCATTGGATTGTAATGTCTTTAATGTTGCTACCCCAAATACTCATAGCCTCATCGGAGCTCCAGGTCATAGATACATGATCTAGAACAATATTGTTTGAATTACTAAAAATGTTAATACTATCAGCTGTTGAGATATCACATCCTTCTGGACATCCATGACGAATACGAATATGTCGCATAATCGCATGCTCGACACCACTAAAAGATATTTGATGGTTGCGCACGGTAATTCCATCTCCTGGTGCCGTTTGTCCGGCTAGAGTGAAGTAACTGTTTGCGGCAGACAGTCGAATGCGACTTTGAAGATCAATCGTTCCCGACACATCAAAGACGATGATACGCGGTACAGTCATCAGTAGTGCCTCTCGAAGGCTTCCGGGACCACTGTCGTTTAAGTTAGTTACCTTTACAACAATGCCCCCACGTCCACCAATAGACTCTGCTCCGTGTCCTTCTGCTTCGGGGAATGCTTTCACTGGACCGCTTGTTGGTGGAGTAGGTGTGGTGGGTGGCGCTACCGCATCTACTGTTATCACGTTCGAAATGTCAAGTAGGTTGCTGAACAAAATAGTACCGTAAAGCTCAAATACATACTGACCTTCCTCACTTGGGGCGGTGAAGGTAAGGGTTGCATTCTGTCGTGCGGTAGTTGGTATGTTTTTTGTGCCATCAAGGTATTGATACACCTGATTGTAGGCTCCCTCTGTTGCTGCTTGACCCGGCAATGCCAACTCAGCACGTGCCTGCGCATCAAGAGTGGTCTCATTACCTGCAACAGTAACCGTTATTGTTTCCCCTGGAGCGTAAGTTGTCTTGTCAGTGGTGATTGATGGCGGTGTAGGCGCTGGAGCAGGTGGCACATAAGCCTGTATGAAGTCTTCAGCAGCCCATCCATCAACACCTGAGTTAAAGTCAATGTTCCACCAGACAAATGATCCAGTAGTAACAGGACCGCCAACTACTGTTCCAAGAGCACTATCTGGTTGTTGTCCTAGAAGGGTACCGTTGGCTGTTGCTCGTATGTTTATGTTTGATCCGTCTCCGGTGTTTACAGTTATGGTGTCGCCGTTTGAAAATGCATAAACTGGAGGAGCGTTCGTTGTAAAGCTTTTTATGTCTGAAGTTACTGAAACACCGGCTGCATTTTCAGAGGTAATTTGATAATAGTACGTTGTTTTAGGTGTAAGATTTAGTAGTGTCTGTCTGTGAATAGAGTAATTTAATGAATTATCTTTGTTATTGAGTGTGCCTAGATTTTGAGTTGTTCCGTATTCTATTTGTCCTGTTCCAGCTTCTGATAGTTGGTATGTTATGAGTGCGGTGGTGTCAGTAACAGACTCAACGCTTTGTGAGATGAGAAGGAATGCAGGAGCTGGCTCTGCCTGCATTTCGAGCATGCTCGATACAACCCAGCCATCGACACCGGTAATGAAGTCGATTTTGTGCCACGAGCGTTTTTTTACGATCACAGGACCGTCAATAATGACGCCAACTGCTCCGTTTTTTTGTGTTCCAAGTCGTTTGCCGCCTGTGGTTTCGCGTACATTTATCTTGCTATCACGCCCAGTGTTGACAACCACGGTGTTTGTGGATTCTTCTGCAATAGTTTCGTCCATAGATGGAGTGGTTTGGGCGGAGGTGATAAAGGGACTCAAAAGAAAAGTCAAAAAGCCGATACTAATAATAAGTTTCATGGATTTTAAATAATTATTCTAAATTGCATTAATAATAACCTGTCTATAGAAATATGTGTACAAAGTTATTCTTTAAAATAAACACACCTTTCATCACATGCAACCAGCCTAAAACGGGATATTTCCCCATATCATTGACGTAGTATCCCGGTTTTGTTGTATCTACTGAAAGAGTCGTGTAGCCGGTACCAGAACTGTTTTGTTCCACAATGGTTACTGAAGTCTCTGTTACGTTAGTAACTATGGCGATATGGCCGTAGATATCACCGATTGACTTAGCTTGATCAAACACTATGATGTCATCGGGTTTCGGTTTTATTGTTCCGCCGTTAGGAAACGAGTCCAAGCCCAGCTTGGCTGCACCTCCATAGTATTTATAAGCGTAGTGCAGAGCAGCCCAGTCATTATTAGGATTCCACCTATTTGGCCCATTATTAGTTCCGTGAAACCTCTTAATGAATTCGACACACTGCCACTTGTATCCATACGGGCTCAATGAGTCTCCTCCACATGACGTACCAGAACCCATATTTGGTGCATTGGAATAGGGAATTACTCCACGATATGCATTACCCAACGCATCTCCACACTCCTGCGCGACAGAGGAGGATGAATATAGGATCCACAAAGAAACGAACAGAAAATCTCTACACGTTATCTGTTTCCTAACCACTGTTCTGTTCCTCGTGTTTATTAGAGCTTAAATTGACTTTGCGAGCACACTAGCGAAACTATTGAAAAGTCATTGACTCCAGTATAGTGAGATAAACTACATCGCGAAAACTTTGTGAACTGGCAGCAAGAACTGGGCTTTGCTGAATTGTTTGAATAACGATAACAAGGTCGCCACTAGGGGAAAATGCATATAGGTCCGGTATGGGGCCAACATGTTCAGGCGGAATAGGTCCTGTGATATTTAAATATTCAATACCGTTGTTTGTGGCGCCAGCGATATAGTTGCCACTTGCTATAATCGAACCACTTAAATCGACATTTGTTTCAAACCAGTCAACAAGTGATGATTGGTTGCCGTTTTCAATAAATGTGATTGCGTATTGTGGGCGTGCTTCTCCGGTTGTGTCGTCTACCGTTTCTAGAATTGTTTGTGTAATTCCTCTTTCTTGGTTGACTATCAAAGTGCCAGGCTTACCAAATGTTGCATATGAATAACGAACTCCGTTAGAAAGAGTTTCTGATTGGTGCCATTCAATTTCCTCATCCGATAAATCGGTAACTGGAGCATCTGAACTATCATTTAAATCATTCTCGTCTAAATTGGTGGCTGGAGATTCAGTATCGTTATCCGGCGACGAACCTCCACCTCCACACCCCACCAAAACAACTGCCAGCAGAGCTAATGCAATAAAGGCGAATTTTTTCTTAATAAATTCCATGTTGTATATCTAACCTTAACCACCTTCTATCATTCGATAGTACTACCACGTTGCTTTCTTAGCAAACCAACTGTGTGACTAACCTCACATAAGATCTGACGCCCTAGCTATCGGTGATGCATATCTGAGGATCAGGGGCGTCTTAGGTATAGACGGTAACTCCAGTACGATTGAAACTGTATGAACGAAGACAAAGCCCTCCAGCAATACTTTGAAATCTGCAAACGTATCTATGAACAAATGGAACGTGATGGTACTTGGCCATGGGACGATGACTCGCCATTTCGAGAGGATTTGGTAGAGTATGAGAATAATAAAAAGGAATTATGAAGCAGTGCTATGGCTATACCCGCGTTTCAACAGCAAAACAAGGAGAAGGCGTTTCTCTAGAAGCGCAAAAGGCTGCGATTGAAAACTTTGCTGACCGCAATGAAATAACAATCTCAAAATGGTTCGAAGAGAAAGAAACAGCCGCCAAGAGTGGCAGGCCTATTTTTAACAGTATGGTTTCCGCTCTGAAGCAGAGAAAGGCCGCTGGTGTTGTTATTCATAAGATTGATCGTTCTGCCAGGAACTTTGCTGACTGGGCCAAGATTGGTGACTTGGCTGATGCTGGTATTGATATTCACTTTGCTACTGAAAGCCTGGATTTTCGTTCGCGGGGTGGCAGGCTAACTGCTGATATTCAGGCGGTGATTGCGGCTGACTATATTCGTAATTTAAGGGAAGAAACGATTAAAGGGATGGAGGGGCGGTTAGGTCAAGGTTTGTATCCATTTAGAGCACCGATAGGGTATGTTGATAATGGGGGTGGGAAGGCGAAGACGATTGATCCGGTGCGGGGGCCGTTGGTGAGGAAGTTGTTTCAGTTGTACGCGACAGGAAACTACTCTCTGTGGTCAATGCGGAAGGAATCAAAAAATATAGGTTTGCTCAATCATAGTGGGAAACCCCTGGCCAAAACTGGGATAGAAAAGATTCTTCGCAATCCATTCTATGTCGGTATTATAAAATTAAGGAAAAGTGGAAAAGTATATTCCGGCATTCATGAGCCATTAGTGTCGTCAACCTTATTCGATCAGGTGACTGCTGTTCGTACTGGTCGAGACAACAAAAAGGAAACTAAACACAATCACGTCTATCGTGGCTTATTCCGTTGTGGCTACTGTGCTGGAGCGATGATTCCGGAATTGCAAAAGGGCAGGGTCTATTATCGGTGTCATAAGAAAAACTGTGACACCAAAACTGTGCGAGAAGATCAAATTGAAAGCGCTATGGCGAAAAATCTGAAACGATATACCCTCAATGACGCACAAGCCACTAAGCTACGAGACTCTTTTAAACAATGGCTCGATTACAGTGACGACAAAGCCAAAATACAAAACGCAAAGTTTGAACTAACAAAACTAGATGCAAGATTGTCACGACTTGAAGATAAATTGCTTGATGGAGTATTCGATGATGAGACCTATGAACGGAAAAAGGCAGTAATTCTAATTGAGCAAGCGAATTGGAAGAAAACAGTGAAAGAAAGGGATAATAAGGCAGCAAAAATAGACAGACTTGAAAAATTACTCGAACTGTTTAAAAACCTTTATTTAACTTATGTTTCTGCTGCAAAGGAGCAAAAACGCGAGATGGTTAAATTTGCCACCTCGAACCGACAGGCATTTGCAAAAAACATAGTGTTAGAGCCGTCTAAGTGGATGAGTGTGTTCGAGACAGGTATCAATTTAAGCTATGGTGATCCCACGGGGAATCGAACCCCGATTTCATGGATGAGAACCATGTGTCCTAGCCGTTAGACGATG
>JABAZV010000011.1 GCA_018608435.1 Patescibacteria group bacterium
TCTATAAGGTTCTCTATGGTTCTCCAAAAATTAAAGAAATTACATATGAACGAAACATTAATTGAATTAGTCACAACAACAATTCAGCTGACTACTTACCAAGAGGGAGGAGATGGATTCAAAATACCACCTGCGGTTCTCGCCAAGGCTCTTCGAATGAAAATTAATGAAGCTGGGTACCCATCGACAGACTTCGATTCAGTTGATTTAGACGATATGAGTGCTGTGCTACGAGAACTAAGTGAGTCGCTAGAAAGAATGGTGAAATCCAGAGAGTACTTCAGTCCCATCATCCGTGCATGCGATTAATGGCACGAATAAAAGAATTTCAGTTCCCTGGCTTTGACCACTACAGCACTAGTAAGCAATTCATCAAGTACCCCATGATAATGCAGGAGTACTGGTGTGTGCTGAAAGGTTCAGAGCAAAAGGTGCTTGACTTCATTATCCGCCAGACTTTTGGCTGGAAAAAGCAGTCAGACACGATCGCTATAAGTCAGTTTACTGACGGTATAAAAAAGAATCGTGGAACTGGCTTGTCAGCTTCACAGGTAAAACGTGCTATCAGCGGACTGGAGAAGAAAGGCTTCATCGAAGTAGAGCGTCGCAAAGGTTACCCTAGCCGTTTCACTATGCGACTAAGTGACGAAGCAAAGAAACGTGGTCAGGCAGAAGTTGAGTTCGTTAACAACTGCTATAAAGCAACAGTAAAGTCAGTGAAAATTGCACTTTAGCCTAGACCAAATTGAACCTATTGCTGGTTCAAAGTGGACCTAGTACTAGATTCTTAATGAGCTAGGTACTAGGTTCATCTTGAACCACACAATAGATAATAATAAATATTAATCAATAAATATCCCTACAATAGTATGAAAATGGGGGAAATTTAAAAAGATTTAGAAGTCTGGAGACTGAAACGGCATGTATAGAAGTGATGTGTACATACGTGACCAGCCTAATACCATATCTATATATGGATAGATTCAGTTTCCAAGAAGCAGTATTGGCAGATTACATTCAAGTGCTTCAGTCGTACTCCAAAGAGGAACTCTTGAGTGAGTTGCTGGACGTTAAATACGACCAGTTAGAAAAATTATCAGACGAAGCATTATTAGTTGAATTAAATGAACAAAGAAAAAAATAAAGAAATTAAATATGTGATATAGGCTCGTCGCTCAATCGAAAGCAGAGGTGGTGAGGATGAGCGTGGTGTACCGTCAATCGATTCTCAGTTAACTGAGATTAAAAAGCATGTGTCTGGCCAGGGGTTAAAGATTGTTAAGGAGTTTGTTGAAACCAAAAGTGCCAGTAAGCCATACAATCGACCGGCTTTTGACGAGATGATTAAGTTGATATTGGATGGAAAAGCTGATGGCATCTTGTGTTTCAAAATGGATAGATTGGCCAGAAATCCAATCGATGATGCAACCATTCGATGGTTGCTGCAGAAAGGTCAGATCAAAAATGTAAAATCTTGCGATCGAGACTGGTATCAGGATGAGAACGCAGTAATGACTGCTATCGAGTTCAGTATGGCAAACCAGTATGTCATTGATCTTATTAAGCACATCAAGCGAGGGCAAGCCCAGGCGACTGCTCGTGGATTCAGACCCAGTATTGCTCCAATTGGATACAAGAACAGTAAGTACCGTGAAGACGGACAGTCAGAAGAGGTGCTCGTTGATGAAGAACGCTTTCAAATATTGCGTAAGATGTTCGATTATATTTTGACTGGTGGTTATACACCACATGAGGTGCGCAAGATCGCTTCAAAGGAGTGGGGGATGCGTACAAGACCAACTAGACGCTATCCAATTCCAAAGCCATTGTCGATGAGTTCTTGGTACAACATACTCAAAAACCCGTTCTACTACGGTGAGTTTGAGTACCCGCGCGGGAGTGGTAACTGGTTTAAAGGTACTCACAAACCTCTTATCTCCAGAGATGAGTATGAAGCCATCCAAGTAATACTTGGTCGCGCAGCTCCACGCCCGAAAGTGTTGGAACATAAGTATACTGGCTTACTAAAGTGTGGTGAGTGTGGACTCAGTCTGACGTGCGTGAAGAAGACAAAGCATCAGAAGAACGGTAATGTGCACAACTACTCCTATTACTACTGCACTGGAAGTGCCCGAAAGGGTTGTTCGCAAGGTTCAATGACGGAAACAGTTATAGAGAAGCAGATTATTGAATTCTTATCCTCCCTCCGTATCTCACCAGCGTTTCATCAATGGGCAATGAACGAGTTGAAGAAAGAGCACGAACGAGAGAAGAATGATAGAACCTGCATACTCTACAACCAGCAGACTGAATACAACCGCGTGTGTCAGAAATTAGACAGCTTGTTCGAAATGAGACTAAATAAGGAAATAGAGCCAGAAGATTATATTAAGCGAAAGAAAGAGTACGAGTCAGAACAAAGAAGACTAAAGACCAGTCTAGACTCAATCGATGCACGTATAGCTAACTGGTTTGAAAACGCAGAACGTCTCATGACCTTTGCAGAACGTGCAGTCGATGAGTTCGAGAACGGTGACTTGAAGAAACAGAAGACGATTCTCTCAGCTCTTGGACATACACACATAGTGAAAGATGGGGTAGTACGACTGCAAACGGAAAAACCACTCCATGTCTGGCAGGAAGTGGTTCTTCAGATAATAGACGAGGACAAATTGTTAGAACCTGCAAACGATGTTGCTAGCAAAGGCTATTCTAAAAAAATTTGGGTCCTCGATACAAAGTTGTGGAGGTGGGGGGAGTTGAACCCCCGTCCGAATTAGGGTGCGGATGTGGATCTACGTGTGTAGTTGATCCTTGATCAGAACTTACGCGCTGAGGGAATTTTTAGGTCACGCACTATTATTAATACTCTTGAATGAAGAGTAAAACTTCATCTCAGCGCGCAAGTCCTGTTTAAAGGCAAGTAGCTAGAGGAAAAACAAAACGCTACTGACTCGAGTTGTTACAAAGCTCGAAAACCTACGACAACGACAGAGGTTTCCAAAGTCTCATGTTTATTCTACCCCGAGCAGCGTATGAGGCGTTTACTGCTGGAGCATCGCACCGGCGAGCGGATGGTTACGCTACTGCGGGTACGAGTCCAAACGCGTTAGCGTAAGGACTTGGTATTGCTTTGTTTGCAAATACAAGGTGGAACCTTTTAACGAATTGATTCCAATTTCGACACGCACACATCCGACACGACCAACCGTCGATGCCTGGCACCCCCACGGTAGAGATGAAAGAGTATCTCAGAGTAGTTTTATCTTTCTACAATACTTTTTCACTTGCACTGTGGGAATGGTGTACTAAATTTGGTTACTCAAAGGTGACAGGGAAGTTTGTTTTTTCCCTGTTAAAGAACTATTTTTGTTTTTTTATTCTGATTGTTTAATGGATTGAGGTTTCTTCCGAATGGTTGCCTCTGACCGAGATGAAAGGTGTACAATCTTTCGCGCGCAGTTTTTTCTCGGCCCACTCCTGAATCTTTTGATGCAAATATTCACAGGTGAGCTTGCTTTCACTACGCGCACATGCGTGACCCTCTACGAGTGTGACCAAATCAATCGAAAAAGCTAACTGGTTTCCTCCATATGCTCGTCTTACAACACTGCCTAACAATTGGTTGAGTTCACTTTCGTCGTCTCCTCCTACCTGGTGGACAATATTGTCGGCGAATTCGTCAAGATCACTTACTGGAGTGCCTTCTTGTGGATCCATGATTTGCTCTTTTTGCGGTGGTTAAATTGCCACCTTTGAATAACCAAATTTATTTAATTTTGACTTTTCAATGTTCTTTCAATATCGCGTTTGTTGTCTCTGTTTTTTAGAGATTCTCGTTTGTCGTGTTTTTTCTTTCCGCGTGCGATCGCTACTTTTAGCTTGATATTTCTTCCGCTATTGTACAATGCTAAAGGTACTGCTGTCAAACGAGCGGTTTCTGTCTGTCTTTCGAGGTGGATGAGCTCTTTTTTGGAAAGCAGTAATTTGCGTGGCCTTTCTGGATCGTAGCTTTTGGCAGTATTGACCGGCTGAAAGGCGGCGATGGTTACGCCAACTAAATACGCCTCGCCGCCGCGCACTAATACATGTGCTCCTTCCAGCCGACCCCTGCCAGCTCGAATAGATTTTACTTCCGTGCCGAGCAACTCCAAACCAGCCTCGATAGTTTCGAGGATTTCAAAATCAAAACGAGCTTTGCGGTTGTTGATATAGGTGGACACAGTCATTAATTTAAGTAAGTGCAATAACGATTATTACAAACATTAAGAAGACTCCGGAAAGTAGTACGGAACCTGAAGCCATGTCTTTGCTGTGGCCGATTTCTTCGTGGATTCCTGGGTGCAGGTGGTCGAGAGCTGCTTCCATAGAGGTGTTTTGGATTTCGGTTATTACACCCAATATCCACCCTAGCCCTAGAAATAATATTTCTATTTCTGACAAAGGCCAAAATACATAAGCTACAATCAGTACCAGCGGACCAATAAATAATGTTTGAAAACGAAAACTTCTGTCGGTCATGAGTGCGTGTTTTACGCCCTTCAGAGCGTACCCAAAACCTTTTATGTAGTGGATTATTAATGACATATCGAAATTCTAGCATAATTTTCGGTTTAGGATTTATGGACAGTAAACAAGACAGTCTTATGTAAAAGACTTATAATCAGTTTAATTAAAATAATGTTTATTGACTTATGAATTTTTGGATGGCACTTAGTTTTGCTACTGTTTGTTTGGTAGTAACTATTGTTGTTTTTGCGACAAAGTTTTTGTTCCCTTACCATAGAGTTTTGGCCTTGGTTATTTATGGTATTGGGTGGATATTTTTCATTTACTCAATCACACTAAAAAAACAATGGATATTGCGACACCAAGAATCCGTGACTTCATTTTTTACTGCATACTGGATACACATTGTATTTGGAGCTGTGATGATTGGGATTATTTATGTATTTTTGGTTATATTCCCGCCCGTAAAATCACCGTTCATAGGTTTGCAAGATGAAGAAATTTCAAAGAGCTTGACTGAAGACGAGACTGTAATTTTGTATTTGAGTGAAAGATTGGATAGATTGTTAGCAGAAGCAGAAGAGAAAGATCTTTTTGCAGTTGACTTTAATAATGTAACGGGAGAGCAAAAAGAATCGTTGAAAGTCTTTTGGAATGATTATCTTGAGGTTTTGCTTGAGTTAGATTTGCTTAAACAACGCTACGTTACTTTTTACCAAATCAACGCTTTAACAAAAAGCGATTTACATAGACAAGCATTTCAAAATGGTTATGTGTCTTTTTTGACGCAGCATAATTATGCTTTGAGATTGCAAGAGAATGTCGGGAGTGATAATAGCTTAGTCACTTACCTAAATCAGTCGGTTGAAGATGTTGGATTTGGGAGTGGTACTTATTCTGTTTTAGAAAGTAAGCTTACGGATGCCGATGAGATTTTGAGATTGAACACCGGTCGAGCTTATTATTCTAGTATTGCAGAAGACGGAGAGATAAAAAGTTTGGTTGACGAATACATGAGTAATATCGACGATTCAATTTATTCTTATACGAAACTAGTTGCAAAGAAACCGCTTAACTTTTTGGAGAAAAATTCTGCTAAGTTATGGTTTCCTATACAGAAACAATCTGCGATTCAAATAAGTTATGTTAGAACTACTAATCGGGATTATCATATTAGTCCTGAGTATATAAAACAGCATAAAGATAAGTTCCTACCAGGAGATATTTTGCTCGAACGTAGAGAATGGCACGCGACCAATGTTGGTATTCCTGGTTTTTGGACTCACACTGCTTTGCATATAGGAACACTAGATTACTTGGATGAGTATTTTGTCGACCTGTCTTCGCTTGAAGGTTTAAAATTTTCTGATTACCTAGAGAAAGAAAATGTGGCTGCTTATGCTGCTTTTAAAGGAGGTGATGAAGATGGTTTTCCTTATGCCGTTATTGAATCTAAGCGACCGGGTGTTGTTTTGATGTCACTTGAAGGAAGTGCAAATGCAGATTCTTTAGGGGTTTTGAGAGTAAAGAATCTAGACAAAGAAAAACACTTTAAAATAATCATGCAGGCTTTACAACATTTAGGTAAACCTTATGACTATGACTTTAACTTCGTGACTGATGATGCTTTGGTTTGTTCTGAGTTGGTATATAAGGCGTATCAAGATATTGAAGAGCTTTCTATCGAGCCACAAGAATTCAACGGCAGGCCAATAGTTTCGCCAAACGAATTTGCAGAAAAGTATGCTGATGAGTTGGATTCTGACGAGTCTGAAATGACATTAGTTCTTTTCTTGGATGGCAATGAAAAGAAAAAGTCTGTCATTGAAAAAGGAGAAGAAGAATTTGCTGCTAGTTGGGACAGACCAAAATGGCACATCGTAAATGACTACATAGATTAAATTTGGAAATCAATGAATATAAATATATACTTCTAATATGATTTTTAAGGGTGATCACTCGGTGATCAAAGCGATTCAAGAAAAGAAGCTCTTGATGGATGCTGGAAAACCACACGAACATATCAGACCGCTGCTTTTGCAAGGTGGCGGTTTGATGCGCGGCTCTTATGGAACGGGAGCAGCACTAGCACTAGAGGAACGTGGCTACACAAATGCATTTTCGTATTTGGTTGGGGTTTCTTCCGGTGCGCCGATAGCAGCTTATTTTGCAGCTGGCACCAGTGGTCGTGCACTTGAAGTGCTACGGAATGATTGTCTTAATTCTGGACTTATAAATGCATGGCGGTTTTGGAATCAGGTTGACACAAAATCAATCATCAAGATTTTGCGTGAACATGAAACACGTAAAATAGATATGGTAAAAGCGTTTGAAAATCCAGCCGAGCTGTTTTTTGGAGCAGCCGAGTATAAAACAGCTTTACCAAAATTATTGCATTCTACAGATGAAGATAGTTTTTTCACTAGCTTGCATGCATCAATAAATATGCAGAATGTATCGCCGTACCGAGTTTTTGTTGATGGTGTGCATTATGCAGATGGAGGATTTTCAAATCCGCATGTGATTGATTTGGCTATTAAAGAATTAAAGCCGACGCACGCACTTATAGTCACTAACAATGATCTTGATTTCCGTCAGATTGCTTTTGTCGAGAGGCTTTTGAACAGAACTTTATTTCGTCTGCGCTTAAACGGAATTCTGACCCAAGCCATAAACGCCAGACGCGAAACTCGCGACGCAGCTATTGCTGAAGCCATCGCTGGCGAAACGCCAACTGCAGTGGTGTGGGGAGATGGTTCTATCGGCGGGGTGGAGCAAAACGCAGACAAGATTGCTGCCACGGTAGAAGCTTCGCGTACTTGGTGGCACGGCTTGTTGTCTTTAGAAGAAAAAGACAAGCAGTAGACTATTCACAGTTTTTTCTATTAAAAAGTTTGTAGCTCTATTTTTGGCTCAAATAAAACTTTCATCCCACTACAACACAAAAATCTAGCTTTTGTGTCGCTTTTCTGTATAATGACGGTTCTATACATGAAAACTATGAATAAATTAGAAAACAACAATCAAAACAATTCGGATGCAGAAAACACATCGATTCCAGACAATACGACCGTAATTGACCAGTCTGAAATGCCGACTCCGAAAGAGCCTGAGAATAATAAACCCATCCTTCCTTCGGTGAACAAAAAGGCTAACAAAAAATTTGGCAAAAACGGACAAAAGGTTCCGCTCGGACCGGGAAACTTTTGGAACAACATGTTGTCGACAATATTGTTGTTGATTTTGGTTACAGCTTTGTTTTCGTACTTGACTGATTCTCGTGTTGAGCCTGAGAAAATTTCTATCACTGATGTGGTTGAGCAAGTTAAGGCTGGCGAAATTGAATCTATTACAGTTCGCGGCGCGGCGCTAGAAGTTGCATATAATGACGAAACTCGTAATTTAGCTGAAGCCAAGCGTGAAATTGATGCATCGGTTACAGAGTCTCTAACCAATCTTGGTGTAACTCCTGAAGAACTTGCGACTGTACAGATAGATGTTCAGCGCGAAACTGGCTTTGTGTTTTGGTTGTCGCAATTTGCTCCGTTTCTATTCCCGTTGTTCTTCCTTGGTATTATCATCTGGTTCTTCACCAGATCGGTAAAAGGTACTGGCATGCAGGCGCTTAACTTTGGTTCGAGTAAAGCTCGCATGATTGATCCAGAGGATGCTAAAAATAAGGTTACCTTTAAAGACGTTGCTGGAGCAAAAGAAGCGAAGCGTGAGTTAGAAGAGATAGTTGACTTCCTTAAGAACCCTAAGAAGTTCCTCGATATTGGCGCCGAAATTCCAAAAGGTGTAATGATGATGGGTTCTCCCGGAACAGGAAAGACTCTGCTTGCTCGAGCTGTTGCTGGAGAAGCTGGCGTGCCTTTCTTCTCCATCTCTGGTTCGGAGTTTGTGGAGATGTTTGTGGGAGTTGGTGCTAGTCGGGTGCGCGATTTGTTTGCGATGGCTAAGAAGAATGCGCCAGCAATTATCTTTGTAGACGAGATCGACGCAGTTGGCCGTGTTCGTGGTACTGGTGTTGGCGGCGGAAATGATGAGCGCGAACAAACACTCAATCAAATTCTTGTCGAGATGGACGGCTTTGAACCAAACGCAAAGGTGATCGTGATGGCAGCTACCAACCGACCAGATGTGCTTGACCCTGCGCTTTTGCGACCGGGTCGATTTGATCGTCGCGTCACTATTGATCTTCCTGACCGGAAAGATCGCTCAGCTATTCTTAAAGTGCACGCACGCAAGAAGCCTCTACAAGAAGATGTTAATCTCGATATCGTAGCGCAGCGAACACCTGGCTTCTCCGGTGCGGACTTAGCTTCTCTTATGAACGAAGCGGCCATTTTGGCAGCGCGAGAGAAACGTAAGAAGGTGGGTCAGTTTGATGTTATTCGTTCGATCGAAAAAGTAATGCTTGGGCCTGAGCGCAAAAGCCACGTGCTCAATAAGTACGAAAAACTTGTTACTGCTTATCATGAAGTTGGCCACGCGATGGTTGCTTCGGCATTACCTTACGCTGATCCAGTGCAGAAGATTTCGGTCATTTCACGCGGCAGGGCGGCTGGATATACTTTAAAATTGCCTGATCAAGATCGTAGAATGCACACCCGCAAAGAATTTCTCGATGACATCGCTATGACTCTTGGTGGTTATGTGACTGAGCAGATGGTGTTTAACGATTTGTCGACTGGGCCTAGTAATGACTTGCAGGTTGTGGCCAGTTTGGCTCGTGACATGGTTACGAAGTATGGAATGAGCGATAGAATCGGTCCAGTTGCATTTGAGAGTTCGGGCGGCAGATTAGTTGGCGGCGGAATGTCAGAAGATCGTAGTTACGGAGCTCAAACAGCTAAGGCTATTGACGAAGAAGTAACTCGAATTGTTGAAGAAGGAAAAGAAAAAGCTCGTGAGATTTTGTCTCGACACCGAAATGCCCTCGATGAAATTTCTAAGAAACTAGCTGAAGTAGAAACTCTTGAGCGTGAGGAGTATGAGGAATTATTGCAAAAATACAACGTGCCGATAGAAGACGCTTACGCCAATATGTATAAAGAAGAAGAAAAGATTGGTGATCCAACTAGAGGTTTGGAAGCTCGACCAGACGCACAGCAGCCGGTAGTATAGAAAGTAACAAAATAGAGGAAGATAAATGCGATAGAAAAAGATGTGCGGCCTGTGGCTGCGCATCTTTTTCATTGACATTTTTAAAATGTGTATTATCATGCCGCAATGAAAAACATACGAATTAAGAGTGTATTGCTGGCATTAATTTTAGCTCTGTTTGTGACCGGACAGCCTGTTTCAGCAGCGACACCTGAAAGTACGCGTGACGCTTTGCTTGTTCAGATTATAGAATTGCTGAACCAGCAAATAACTTTACTTAAAATTGAACTTGCTAAACAACAAGCTAACATGCCTGTTGTAGAAAATAATCAGGAGCAAAAAGTATTTGCTGGAGATGCAAAAATTGATATCTCTGAACCATTCAATGGTATTAACTTCGATGCGGCTGAAGATGAGGAAGTAGAAAGTTTCACTTTGCGGTACGAAGCAGAAAGCGTGCCAGAGAATACTGCTTTGATGTTGGTTATTAAAAACACACAGCTATACAGTGGTTATTATGGTGGCGGAAAAAGACTGATTGAGATTGAGTCGGGGCAGAGTGAGGGCGAAGTTTCGATACTCTATGGATACAGACAGGGTGATCCGGGTGAGTACTTGGTAAGACTTGAATTACTAAGTTGTCCAACAGCTGGATGCAACAATGATTCTGTATATCTTAACGAAGCAGAAGAATGGCCTTTGCTTGCAAAGTCTGGCTGGTTACGTTTCTCTATTGGTGACTTAGATGATGATATTTATATCAAACGAGGAGAAGAGAATATCTATGATATCGAAGTTGAGCAAGATAACATTGCACTTGAGAGCACCGTGACTCTTGAGTTTCGGGTAGAGGGAGTAGATGAAAGTGAAGATAAGCTAATGTGTGTAGCAATGCGGTCAGATGGAAATGCTGATGGAGCGCAACTAATTCGTATGGTGATGAACGTGGAAGAGATTGAAGAGGCAAAGGAAGATGATGAAGAAGAGCCTTTTGAAGTGGTTTGCTTGCCAGCTGAAAATGGCTATACCGACATGCGAGCATACTTTAACTCCGATTACTTTGAGCGAGGCTTGTATCGTCCAGTAGTATGGATTACGCCTGATGATGAAGACAGTCGACAAGGTTATGATCTTACTTTTGATGTTAAGCGATCAGGCAAGTGGGTTACTGTTGAGTAATTTCTTTTAGAGCTATTAACTAAAACAGGCAAGATAAAATAAACAAAAAGAGCGCGGCTTTCGACCGCGCTCTTTTTGTTTACTTTATTCACGTAATCTTTCTTCGTGCACAACCAATCCGTCTTCGAGGTGAATAATACGGTTGCAGCCCATGGCGTATTCGCGTTCGTGAGTTACCATGATGATTGTTTGGCCGTAGTCGCTGTTTAGTTTTGTCATGAGGTCTATTACTTGCTGCCCCGACACACTGTCTAAATTGGCGGTTGGTTCATCAGCGAAAAGTATTTTTGGTTTGCCTGCAATGGCTCTGGCAACTGAGATACGTTGTTGTTCACCGCCTGAAAGTTCGGCTGGCAAATTATTGTATTTACCTTCCATTCCAACACTGTCGATTACTTTTTGTGCATTTTCTAAAGCTTCTGCCCAAGAATTACCGCGCATTAGTAGTGGCAGCATGACATTTTCGGCCGCTGAAAGGTCGGGTACTAGAGCGTAGTTTTGAAAAATATAACCAAGCGTATTGAGACGGAATGATGTTCTGTCTTGTTCAGAGAAAGACGAAATCTCAGTGTCTCCTATGAGCACTGTGCCTTCACTTGGTTCGTCCAGAATAGACAGTTGGTACATCAGAGTTGATTTTCCTGCTCCTGACTTTCCCATTATTGCGACAAACTCCCCTTCGTCCGCTGAAAAATCTATACCTTTTAGTACGTGTGTTTCGAGTGCGCCTTCGCCAAAGCGTCGATGAATATTGGTGGCTTGAATGATGGCTGACATAATGTTTATGATAACAGAAAGAGTGTGAAGAGGTTTGTGTTTCTTGATGAGTTACTAAATTACTAGCGTAGATGTCTGGCGGCTACTTGCGACCCAAAATAGAATTGAGAGTATTTTGTTTGACGATTAGCCAAGCTGGCAAGAATCCTGCTATTAGGGTAACAGCGAACAAAACAACAAATCTAATAAACGTCTCTTCTGGCGGCGCTACCAAAATGCCGTCACTAAAAGGAAACTTGATTGGGTTAGCTTCAAAGTAGCCAATCAAAAAACCGTAAGTGAGCAAGGCGCCAAGTCCAGAGCCAATCAGCGCATATACTGCAGCTTGTAGAACGTAAGCTATTTCAATAGCTCGCCTGTCGATGCCGATCCCTTTTAGGATTCCAATTTGTTGCCGCCTAGAAATGGCATTAATGAAGATGATAATAAAGATGGTAATAGAAGCGACCACAATACCAATCGATCCGATAAACGTACCGAGAGTGTTAAAGGTGTTTTTGATGTCAGTGATGAACTTTGGTTTTCCTTCATCATAAGTTTGTATTTTGGCAAAATCGTCAAAACCGTTTTCTATAAAAATGTTTTTAAGTTCGGTTTCTGATCCGTTTTCATTCATGTGTATAACAATCTGGTCGGCGTTGCGATCGAGTCTGCCGAACAGTCGTCTGAACTCTCTTTCTGGAATGTAAGTATTTAGTGAAACCTGATCAACTTTAGATTGCACGATTCCTTTCACTTTAAATTCTTTGGAGACATTTCCAACTGTCAGTCGCACTGTGTCGCCAGCTGATACTCCAGAGACGGTGTCAAAAATATCACCAAATTGCTGAGCGAATTCTTCAAGATAGTAGTAGCCGATTAGGATGTATCCTTCTTCGTTGGGATCGAGGTATTCACCATCAATGATGTAGGTGCTGAGATTAGACATGCTGTCTTCAAGAGCAGGGTCGATGCCAGTTACCTGCACTGAAGCAGTGTCACGCTCAGCTGCTAAATTACGCCGTTCTTTGTAGTTTGCTTCCAGTACACCTCCTCCATTAAAGCGCACGGAATAAGCTTGGATTTCAGGGTAGGCAGCCAGTTCGCGCCTGATGGTTTCGGTTTCAAGGATGTGGTCTTCGCCACTTTTTTCGCTTAGTATTAGATCTCCGAGAGCCTCCTCGCGAACAGCAATTTCAGCTCCAGTAATTAGACCAACCAAAATTCCTGACACTGCGATGAGGTTAAGAAAGGTAAGCATCATCACCGAGATGATGAGTAGAGTTGTCCATTTGTTTGCTCGTTGGATTTGTCGCCAACCGAGCAAGAGTCCGATGCGGAGAATGTGCATGAGTGTATTGTAACATTACAGAGTAGCGACGGAAGTGTGGGCGCCCTGCGGGCGCCCACACTTCGTCCTCACCAGAAAAAGTCTCTACGGAGCCACAACTTCATCACCGACTTCAATTTCAGTGCTGAGCAAAGCGGTGTAACCATCATTGCCCTCAAGCACCACTTTCACAGAAGTGGTCGAAACGATATCATTTTGCTTCTTAAGAACGACAGCTCCGTTGTCGGTATTTATAACAAATCGCTTCGGTACACGATAAGCATCTTGGCTTTCTTTAATAATAATCTCAACATCCGCGTTTAGTCCGTTTCTTATCCAGCTTGGCATTTCATCAAAGACAATTTTTGTTTCGTAATATGAAACACCGTCAATCAAAGTTGCTTGTGGTGAGATAAACGAAACCTCGCCTAAAACAACTTCCATCAGATTGGCGTCAAAGTACATTTCTGCTTCTTGCCCGGCAATGATTTTGCTGATATCAATTTCAGGAATACGGGCGGTAACATCAAAAGCTTTGTCGGCTAAAAGTGTCACTACCGGAAGCGCGCCAGCAGTTTCTCCAGATAGAATATTTACATCAGTGATGGTGCCGTCAAAAGGGGCAAGAATGGTTCTGTCAGAGATGGCAGCGTCGATACGTTCGAGGCGTGCTCTGGCTTGAGTGATGCTGGCATTTGCTCTAATGACTGCTTCGTTTCTGGCTGGAGCATTTTGGTTTTCAGCGGTTGCACTAGCCACCATTAGGTTTTGCTCGGCTAGAGCGATAGAACCATCAGCTTGAGTTTTGGCCAACTCGTAAGCATTTCTGAAAGTGGTGTAAGAAGAAGATTCTTTGTTCGGAATGTTTACTTCCCAAGCAGAACGGTCATAGCTGCTAGAGGCGTCAAACCTTATGAATAAGCCACAGCTTCCAAACGGTGCAGGTTGATCGTTAGTTGCTTCGTAGGTGCCGTTCTCGAGTCCAGAAAGACGGTATGAGTAGCCAGAATCAGCTTTAGAAGAAAACATCTCAATTGTGTAAGAGCCTTCGTTGTTGCAAGTGTAGCTGCCAGTTATGCTTGGGGCGACGGCTCTTTCGTTGATGTCGTCTGTGCGTGCTTCTAGGTCGTTTGAAAGCAATGCCTGATATGAGTTTTTAATTTTTCTATCTTCACTGATGCGAGTAGTTGCAAGGGATGATTCGGCGCTCGCCAATGTTTCCGCTGTAATGTCGCGCGCAGACACTGTTGGGCCAGCCAAGAGCTCGTCGCGGCTGGCGATTGTTTGACTTAGTGAAGCTTGTGCCTCGGATCGGTCTGCCAAAAGAGAGCGCGTGTCTAGGCTGGCGATCGTATCGCCAGCCTTAACAATTGTTCCTGCGCTCACTGCAACTGAACGCACAATTCCGCTTACAGGGAAGGCTAGTTCAGCTAACTGCTCAGTTTCTACAATGCCAGAAACTGAAACCAGTTGGCGCACATCACCAGTCTCCACTGTGGTTGTGATAAGTGGAGTCTCTTTATTGCTTTGCGCTCGCAAATAAAAAATAGCGGCTGCAATAATGATTATTAAAATTGTGATAACAATGCGTTTGGCGGTAAACAAGCTCTTCATACCGTAACAGTATACATTAAGTATTCAAGAAAGAATCGTTATAATTCGCAAAACAGGACAGAAAAACGAAACTTTGTATTGTCGAGCCATTCAGAGTGCGCTATAGTGTTTCATGTTAACCGTCCTTAGTTTGGTTGGTTAGATCGCGGAACTTACAGTGAGTCGAGCGAGTGACGTGGGCAGTGTCCGTCCTTAGCTCAGTTGGTTAGAGCGCGGAGCTTATACCTCCGTGGTCCCTGGTTCGAATCCAGGAGGACGGACACTGGACATGTCCGAGTGAGACGAAACTGTATCGTAAGATATACCGCCGTGGTCCCTGGTTCGAATCAAGGAGGACGGACAAATAATTGAATTGATGTTTATGGAGTGGATTACAAAATAAATCCAAATCAATCTTCTGCACACAAATGCCGGAATAAATATTATGGTGCCGATAATCACTGATCCTTATCACAAAGAGTGCACTTTCTAAGCATCAAGACGGGTTGTCAGGCTATTTTTCAGGTAGTATTATCAGGCTAGCATATCTGGTGAGAGGTTGAATTTTAGTTTAATTATCAAAATCATGAGCAGAAAGTTTGCGATCTTAGTAGTAATATCACTGGCCATTATTTCATTATATTTATTGGTTTGGTATGGAGGAGCATTTTCAGAAGAGGGTACACCGCAAACTATAGTAGTTGAAGAAGATACTGAGATTGATATCTCGCAATCCGATGATGATTTGTTGGTTCAGCCAGACAGCGAAAACACGCCAGACGAGTGGATTGAGGTAGGAGGAAGCTACTTTGGTGTTTCTTTCTCTGTTCCTAAATCTCTAGAACGTAGCGAAAACGAAAATTTTGACCATACTGAAGATTTCATTAGCGCTACCTACATGACCCTACATTCAAACACAGAGATTTCAGATTCTTCCGCGCCACATATCTCTTATCCTGGTTGTAACTATTCGGTCGGGCTGGAAAAAACAAGACGACTGAATTCGTTTGAGTCTTGGGTAAACGCGCGTACACTGCCAGCAGGAGCGGTAGTTAGTGACAGGAATTTTAGGTTGGGAAATGCTGTTGAGATAGAGTCTGAAGACCTCTTGACTGGCGGCGAGGGAGTGACTGTTTTTATTGACGCAGGCGGCCTAAATTTTTACATGTTCTCAATGACAAACGTGTCGGGACCAGCTAGCGAATGTCGAGAAACATTTGAGCGAATAATTGAGTCAGCGGAGGCATTGTAATGATATTGCATGGCTGTATCTTAACTCCCGATTTAAATTATCGGAATAAACAAGTGTTTACTCCATATGCAAAACCGCACCGAGATGGATGACTTTTTCGTGAATTAACGGAAAGTCTCGCGCTAGGTTTGGATGTTTGGCGACGAGGTGTTTGGCTTCGGTGCGGGCGGCTTCTACTAGCTTTAAGTTGCGGATCGCTTCCATGCCTAAGTCAGACAAGCCGCTTTGCTTTCCGCCGTAAAGCTCGCCACCGCCACGGAATTGTAGATCGTGTTCGGCTAATTCAAAACCGTTTTTCGCGGTTGCGAGCGCCTTAAGCCGGTTGCGGGTCTTGTCGCTTTTGCTTTCTGTTACTGCAAAGCAGTGA
This sequence comes from Patescibacteria group bacterium, assembly GCA_018608435.1. Lineage (GTDB taxonomy): Bacteria > Patescibacteriota > Minisyncoccia > Phycocordibacterales > UBA918 > OLB19. The sequence continues at coordinate 16,093 of JABAZV010000011.1, forward strand.
GCTTGATGTGTGCCGCGAATTACTCGTCCGCGTAGTTGGTGTAATTGCGCCAAGCCAAATCTTTCCGCACCTTCAATGATTATGTTAGTGGCGTTGGCTACGCTTACACCCACTTCGATTACACTTGTTGCACAAAGAATGTCGATTTTGTGTTCGGAAAAATCTTTCATGACTTTGTCTTTTTCCGCTGGGGTCATTTTTCCGTGCAATGTAGCGATGGTCCAGTTTTGGAATACATCTTTCTTCAGTCTCTTCGCTTCGGCGATTACACTTTTCATATTGAGAGCGTTTTCTTTGGTCGGGTCTGGTTCGTCGATACGCGGACAAATCACGTACGCCTGTCGGCCGTTTGTAAGCTCACTCTCAACATGTTCGTACATCGCTTTGCTTTGACCAGGGCCGACGATAGTTGTCTTCACCGGCTTGCGACCTTTTGGCATTTCGTCGAGCAGGGTAATATCTAGATCGCCGTAAATAGTAAGGGCGAGAGTGCGGGGGATTGGTGTAGCAGTCATCGAGAGTAGGTGCGGAATGCGCGCGTCTTTCTTGGCCAGCTTCTTGCGTTGATTGGTGCCGAAGCGATGTTGCTCGTCGATAATAACGTAAGCAAGATGTTTGAATTCCACGCTTTTGTAAATGAGCGCATGTGTGCCGATAACGATCGGCACTTCGCCGTTTCTGATCCAATCCGTTAATTGTTTTTTGGATATTTTAGTTGGTTTTGTCGGATCGGTTTTGCTGGGAAACTTCATGCAACCAGAGCCAGTAATAAGGCCAATTTGGATGGGAAGATGATGAAAGTATTCAATAAAAGATTCGAAGTGTTGCTTGGCAAGAATTTCGGTTGGAGCCATGTAAGCGATTTGAAGCGCGCCGTAATCGATGGCAGAGAGGCCAGCGCCTTCTCCACCCGACTTCATTCCTTCGGGCGGACGCGAAGTTGCTACGGCATATGCGGTAGTTGCGGCCACAGCGGTTTTTCCACTACCAACATCACCTTCGAGCAAACGGCTCATGGCGTGATTGCTGCCGAAGTCTTTCAGTATTTCATTGATTGAATTAGCTTGGCTGCCGGTGAGATCAAACGGAAAGCGATCGGTAAAAGCGGCGAGGTGATCTTTGCCGGTAACTATCGTGTAGGTTTGCGCTGCACTAACCGCTGCTCGTTCTTGAGCTTTTTGGATTTGAATATAAAACACTTCTTCAAAAGCAAAGCGCTTACGAGCCGCTTCGGCGTCTTTCGCTTTTTTCGGAGAATGGGCAAAGACTAGAGCCGAGGGCAGATCGGGCAGATTGTACTTATTTAATATTTCTTTAGGGATTGGGTCGATGAGAGCTTTAAGTGCGCCTTGCTCAAAAAGCTTGAGCGCCGTGTGATAAAGCCAGCGACTCGTCACTCCTTTTGTCTCACGATAAATTGGATAAAGCGTGTCGTCTAAATTTGCATCAGTGCCAACAAATAACGAGTCGTGCCGATCGACCGGCAAAGAGTCGAGCGGTTCTACTTCTGGATTACTAAGATAAAGTTTTCCTTCACTGCCTGCCACCTTGCCAGCCAATTTCACATACATTCCGTCCGTGTACATTTTTGCGATGTACGGTTGGTTGAACCACATGATTTTCATCTTAGCGGAACCGTCTTCAACCATACCTTCCGCGATCGGCTTCCGGCTCTTCCAAGCCTTGCGAGTTTTCAGGCCAGAGAGCTGACCGTACACCACAGCTTCTTGTCCCTTCTCCAAACCTCCAACTGACTGCACATCAGTAATATCCTCGTAGCGAGCGGGCAGGTGATAGAGTAGACTGCCGACTGTTTCGATGTTGAGTCGCTTGAGGGATTTTTGGTGAGCGCCGTCGACGCGAACGTGGGCAGATAGTGGATCGGAGAAACGCATAATGTAAATTGTGTTTGGTGTTTGTATTGTACCAAGTTTGGCTAAGTTTGGTGGAATGTGCCGTTTGTGGCAAATGAAATAAAAAGGTCGCCGCCTTCGGGCGCTGACCTTTTTATTTCTCCCTTATTTATGTTATTCTGTCAGCGTCTAACACTCGCTTAGATTTAAGTTCCAGAAGGGAAGAGTGGGTACAAAGTAACATCATTATAATACGGAGAGTTGGCTGAGTGGAGTAAATGTCTGGGAGACATTTACTCCGACCAAAGGGAGGTGGACGAACTTGTTCGACCCGAAGCCAGCTCTAAGTAAATAAAATAAAAATGGAGAGTTGGCTGAGTGGTCGAAAGCGCGTCCCTGCTAAGGACGTAAGGGGGAAACCTCTTCAAGGGTTCGAATCCCTTACTCTCCGC
>JABAZV010000005.1 GCA_018608435.1 Patescibacteria group bacterium
GCTCTGGCATTATTGTCTGAAAGAACGTCACTTATCATGTAAGCTATGTTTTCATCTAAAACTCTATTTGTTCTTACTTCAGTTTCTTCGATAGTGTTTCCTTTACTGTCTTCTATTTTTAAAATCATGCGTGGTTCAGCTTTGAGTCCTTCGTTTGCAAACACACCGTAAGCGTAAGTCATGTCCATTAGTCTTACTTCACCTCCACCCAGAACTAAAGTTAAGCCGTAACGTTCAGGGTCGTTTAGTGTGGTTAGTCCCATATCGGCTGTGAACTTCAAAGTGTCACTTAGTCCAGCTAAATATAGTGTTTTAACCGCTGGGATATTAAGAGAGCGGGCGAGTGAATTGCGCATGCTGATAGGACCGACAAATTTGTTGTTGTAGTTTCTTGGGGCGTAACAATTATCTGCTGAGGTTCTGTCCCACGGTTCACAACTGGATGAGAATTGCGTAGCTACGTCAAAGAGAATCGTGTTTGGTAAATAACCTTTACGAAAGGCGTTAGCGTACACAAATGGTTTGATGGAAGATCCTGGCTGACGTGAAGCTAGGGCAATGTTGAAATTTCCATCTATCTCTTCACTGAAGTAATCTCGTGAACCCACCATAACTAACAAATCTCCGGTTTTTGGATCAGTAGCTACCAAACTAGCGTTAGTTGCGCTAAATTTTTCCGCATTTTTTTCTGCGTTTCTAGCGACAATTTCCTCCGCTGCTTGCTGTAGCTCCCAATCAAGAGTGGTAATGACTCTGAAGCCTTGTTCAGCCATTGCTTCTTCGCCGTATTTTTCAGCGAGCTGTTCTGCGATATGCATTACAAAATGAGGTGCTTTAATACTAGATACAGAGCGTGAACTAAATTCCACTTCTTCATCTCTGGCTTCGTTGTATTCTTCGATTGTAATGAAGCCATTAAGGCGCATTCGATCTAGTACAAGATTTTTTCGTTCGTTAAGTGCTTCGCGGTTGTTTCCGTAGGGTGAGAAGTAGGTAGGGGCTTGTGGTATAGCTGCAAGGTAGGCAGACTCTGCCAAAGAAATATCACGAGCACTTTTCCCAAAAAAAGATTGAGACGCTTCTTCTACACCGTAAATAGTTCCACCGTAAGGTGACTCGTTTAAGTACACAGCCAAAATTTCTTCCTTCGTCATTATTCTTTCTATTTTGATTGAAAGAATTGCTTCTTTTACTTTGCGACTAAGTTTTTTGTCGCGGTCTAAAACTGAGTTTTTAATAACTTGCTGCGTGATGGTTGATCCTCCTTGTCCGCCGAGTAAGTCTCCCTGCTGGAAGTTAGAAACAGCTGCGCGTCCTATAGCCATCACATCAATACCAATATGGTTATAAAATTGATCATCTTCAATCGCAACCGTAGCGTTTTTTATATGACGAGACATTTCCTCGAAGGGAATAATGGTGCGGCGAACATCTTGATGTAAGTCGTAAAGCAATACTTCGCCTGTTCGGTCGTATATTTTAGTTGATTGCAAAACACGACGTTCATCAAAAGCAGAAAGGTCAGGAATTTCTAGAGTTGAAATCCATAGTAATACTCCCGCCACAACAATTATAAATGCAGCCAAACCAAAGATGGTCAGGTCGATGAGAATATCTTTCCAGTTTTTACTAAACCAAGAACGTAAGCGCATAAATAATAGCTAGTGGATTAATTGTTGATAAGGTGTGTTTTGTTTGTGTATAAGTATACCTCAGCTTTCATGCATGTACATATTTATCGGTATTTATATCTGATAAAACTGAGGTATAAGTCAGAGAGAATGTCTGGTGTTATTGCAACGATAAGTATGATAGGGTTTTAGAAAGCTTCTAACGACGAAATAATAACTAACATATGAGTTTAGCGACAGAATTGCAAGCCAGAGGATTTATTCAGCAGTGTTCAGCGGCTGATTTGAAGGATGTGGTTGATAAAGAAAAAAGAGTTATTTATCACGGTATAGATCCGTCGGCTGATTCTGCCCATGTAGGAAACATGGTTATTTGGATGCTTTTGCTTCACCTTGCAAAAGCAGGACATGAAATAGTATTTCTGGTCGGTGGAGCAACTGGCATGATTGGTGATCCTAAACCAGATGCAGAAAGAACTCTTCGTACTAACGAAGAGATAAATGAATGCGTTGCCAAAATAAAACTACAAGCTGAAAATTTTTTTGTTGGTCACGAGATTACTTTTGTAAATAATATTGATTGGCTGGGTGAAATGAAGCTCTTGGAATTTTTGCGTGATATTGGGAAACACTACACAGTCAATGAATTGATTAAAAAAGAAGCGATTGCCAACCGGTTGCAGAGCGAGACAGGTCTTTCTTACACCGAGTTTGCTTACCCTTTATTACAAGGGTACGACTTCTTGCAATTGTTTGAATCAAAAAACTGCACTGTGCAAGTAGGTGGTTCAGATCAGTGGGGAAATATAATATCAGGAGTAGATTTGATACGACGTAAAAAACAAGCTGAGGCGTTTGCAATAACTACACCGCTTGTTGTCGACAAAGCGACTGGTAAGAAGTTTGGTAAAAGTGAAGGTAATGCGGTGTGGCTTGATGATAAAAAAACTTCACCTTATGAATTTTATCAATTTTGGTTGAACATGAGTGACGAGAGTGTGATTGAACACTTGAAGCGTTTTACACTTTTGTCTTTGTCTGAAATTGAGAAAATAGAAAGCGAACAAAATGAAAATAAAGCAGAGAGAGTCGCACAGAAAGCTTTGGCAGCAGCAGTGACAGGTTTGGTTCACGGAGCAGATAATGTAAATGTGGCGGTAGAAACTTCAAATATACTGTTTGGTAACGAAGAAGTATCTGGCGTGTCTGAATTAGTTGCTGCAACAATCGCTGAAACAGCCCCGTCAGTTATTGTAAATGCTGACGAAAATGTTGTTGATCTGCTTGTTAGATCAGAGCTTGCACAAAGCAAGCGCGAAGCAAGGGAATTTATACAAAATGGTGCAGTTTCCATTAACAACACTAGGATCACAGATGTTGATTATGTCGTGCTTGCGATGCAGAAAGGAATATCTGTTTTGAAGCGCGGTAAAAAGAAGCTTTGTGTTTTAAGAGGTGAGTAATTATTATTATTCTTCTTTTCTTAATACAAAAAAGTGCAGACCAAGTGTCTGCACTTTTTTGTATTAAGTTTTATTGTTACATCTCATCAACGTCATCAAAAGTATCGTAGTCTACATCTTCAGCGTCTTCTTCTAGTTCTCCTCCAATATAGTCGTCGTCGTCTTCTTCGTCTGGAATATTTTCTTTTTCACTTTCTTTATCCTCTTCCTCTTCTTCGTCTTCATCATCCCCTTCTTTCTCTTTATCAGCTGGAGATTCATCCTCGCTTTCATCAGAGTTTTCTTCACTAATTTCATCAAGCAAATCATCATCAAGAGAGGCGTCTTCATCATCGATTTCAGACTCTTCTTCGATAGCGTTCTCGTCTTCCTTGGTTTGAAAATTTGTCATAGTGTTTGAGTAATTAATTCTGCTTTTATCAAAACAGCATGCTTTTATATGATTATGCTATTTGGTGTTCTGGCAGATTTTACTGGCTTCGGCCGAAATGTGCAAGACATGTAATACCAACAGCAATGGCATCGTACTCGTCGTCAAGGGCATCCTTTGGCGCTTCAGGAATGAGCCTTTGTACCATGTCTATTACGGCGTTTTTATCACTGCCGCCATAGCCTGTAACAGCGACTTTGATAGCTTGCGGGCTAAACTCATGAACAACACAATTATGTACTTGCGCTAGATAAATCAGTATGCCGCGAGCTTCAGACACTGCCATGGCAGTTTTTTGGTTTTTGTTAAAAAACAAAGTTTCGATACCTAGCGTGTCGGGAGAGTAATTTTTTAAAATTTCAGTAAATTCATCACCAAGCTTTTTTAGTCGTTCGTGAATGGGGGCTTTTTTGTCAGTTTGAATACAGGTAGAGAAAAACAGTTTCTCTTTTTGGTCTACCAACTCAACGATAGCAACACCGAGTCGGTCGTAGCCAGGATCTACACTAATAACACGCATACATAAATATAAATTTGTGAGCGTATTATAGCGTAGTTTATAAATCGTGTTTTAGACTTAATTTTTCTCCAATGTGGTGATTATAAAATAAAAACAACCAGCACCCTTTGAGTGTTGGTTGTTTATTTTTCCGTCCACCTATTCCTTTACCGAGTCGGCGGCTGAGTATACGTTTGTCACTTCATCTTGGTCTTCAAGTTTTTCGATAAACTCTGCTAGCTTTTCTCCGGTTTGGTCGTCTATTGCAAGCGGGGAAGTGGGTGTGTAGCCGTCGACGGTTTTTGTAAATGCCCACGCGGCTGATCCTGGTACTCCAAGCTCTAAACCAGCTTTGGAGAAGATGTGTCTGATTTCAGGTGTTGTGCGATTGTTGTTGTCGGTAACAGCTTGTATCAAAAGAGCTACTCCACCAGGGCCAAAACCTTCATACATAACCTCTTCTATCACCGCGCCGCCTGCTCCACTTCCTTTTGCTAAAGCCCGTTCGATATTGTCTTTCGGCATAGAATCTTTCTTTGCTCGTTCTATTGCCGATAGTACGGTGGCAGCATTAACATTGCCTCCTGCATTGCGCACTTCCATGGTAATGAGTGCTGAATGCTTAGAAAAAACCTTACCTTTAACAGCGTCTGTTGCAGCTTTTTTGTGTTTGATTTTACTCCATTTATTATGTCCTGACATATTGATGATATCTAATCACTTTTAATCTTGTTCAATTCTATTCTATAGCATTTTTTATTTGTGTGTTTGGAATGTAGTATGGTCGATGTTTTTGTTTCTTCACTCTTGTCCTGCTATCTTTCTTCAGAGTGATTTGTTTTTAGTCTTGTCATATTTGGACATGACTATAGGCCTCAGGACTGGCTGTGCGACCGCGTGGTGTTCTTTCTAGTAATCCGTGTCTAATCAAATAAGGTTCTATCACATCTTCGATAGTAGACGCTTCCTCGCCAGTGGCGGCTGCTATGGTGCTAAGGCCGACCGGTCCACCATTGAACTTGTGAATTATTATTTCCAGCACTTCGCGGTCAGTTTTTGTTAAACCCTTTTTGTCTATTTCGAGTAGTTCAAATGTTTTGTTTACAATCTCCGTATCAATATCTTTGTTTTCTAGCTGAGCTAAATCACGACAACGTTTGAGTAGGTAGTTTGCGGTACGTGGTGTTGAGCGGCATCTCTTGGCGATGTTGAGCAGCATGTTGTCATCAATGTCGACAGACAAAAGTGATGCAGAACGCTTCAATATGGTTGATATCTCTTCTTCCTTATAAAAATCTAATCTGAATGTTCCGCCCGAGAAACGAGACCGTAGCGGTGAAGAAAGAAGAGATATACGGGTTGTGGCGGCTACCATTGTAAAAGGGGGGAGTTCAAGTTGTACAGTACGGGCTGATGGTCCTTTGCCAATTATTATATCTAATACACCAGATTCCATGGCGGGATAAAGAACTTCTTCAATGCTTTTGCTTAATCGATGTATTTCGTCAATAAACAAAACGTCGCCAGGGGAGAGGTTTGTCAAAATAGCAGCTAAATCACCAACCCGTTCTATAGCTGGGCCAGAAGTTATCTTCATGCTGGTACCAAGAGTTTTTGATATTAGGTGAGCGAGCGTAGTTTTGCCGAGTCCTGGCGGTCCGTAGAGTAAAACATGTTCGGCTGCGTGACCTCTTTCGCGAGCTGCTGTGAGCAGGATACGAAGGTTTTCTTTGGTGTTTTTTTGACCAACGTATTCGTCCCATGTTTCAGGACGTAATGTGCTGTCTAGGTTTTCCGAACCCTCTCTTGTGATGTTGCTTTTTGGTGAGTCAGTCATGTTTAACTTAGTATACCAGTGAGTACACTTCTGTCACGAGGTGATAACGAGGTGGTTTCAGAAGGTTGTGTATCGTACAAAATGAAAGAAATTACTTGTCATTATAGTCTGGCAATAAAAAACAACCCAAATTGGCTGGTTGCTATTGACATATATAAAGTATTATGATAGTCTGTTGATTAACAGTAGTTCTCCGTAGCTCGACCAACGACAAAAATATTTTCAAGTTGGTTTAAAATTCGCTACAAAGGTATTTTCAGAAGAAGTTTAAACTTCGTAGATCAAGATCTATTCCAGACAATAACTCTCTAAGCAACTTGGATACGTTGCGAGGGGTTTTGCGGCGTTCACCTTTTGAGTGAAAGTGCTGTGCACTTTCTTAGCGCGGTATTCACTTTCAATGCTGGAAGCTTGCTTAGAGAGTTATCGTATGGAATTTTCAATACCGAATGTTTTCCTCTTTCTGATCTGACAATAACATAGATTTGATTTTTATAATATTGACCGAAAGTGATTTCGCTTTCTGAGTAAGTAAAATTAATTATCTATAAACAAACGGCGCCTTCAAGGCGCCGTTTGTTTATAGATTTCCGATTCAGTGATCCTTTCTATACAACATGTTTCAGAAATTCATCGTCTCCGCTTGTTTGTGGAGTTTCAGGGTTTATGTGTTCTGGTCCTTCGTTTAGCAGTCCTGCTTCTTGGTAGGGTAGTTCTATCACGCGCTGGAGTTCTGACATTGAAGTTGTTCCTTTTATTACTTTTTCAATTCCGTCCTCGATCATGGTTGGAATCCCTTGGGGTTTAGCTGCAGCTAGAATAACGTGTTCACGAGGGTCACTTATAACTGCTTCTTCAACAGCTTCGTCTACTACGACGCCTTCAAATATTCCAGCTCGACCTTTAAAACCACTCTGTCCACATTTTTCACAACCAACAGGTTTGTATATCAGTAACGGGTCAGGAACTGGAACTGGGTGCGGGTGGTTTTGCATAATAAATTGTATCAACTTAGCGTCTCTTTCATTTGGGGCATAGCCAGCCTTACAATCTTCACACAATAAACGTATTAGACGTTGACCCATTATGAGGTTTATAGAGTTTCCAAGCGTGCGCGAGTCCACACCTAGATCCATAAGTCTAGCGAAGCCAGCAACGGCGCTGTTGGTGTGAAGAGTTGAGAATACTAAGTGTCCGGTTTGAGCGGCGTGAATAGCTGTTTCTGCCACTTCTCTGTCTCTGATTTCTCCGATCATAATAATATCAGGGTCTTGCCGCAAAATTGCTCTTAGTCCTGATCCGAAAGTGTAATGTTCGCCAGTTTGGGTTTGTACGATACCTTCCAGTTTGTACTCAACCGGATTTTCAATAGTTATAATCTTTACTCCTTCAGTGTGTACTTCTTGCAAAAAGGCATAAAGAGCAGTCGTCTTTCCTGATCCTGTTGGTCCAGTTGTGATGATTAGTCCGTTTGGTTTTTTAAGCTGCCTTTCTAGCACAGCTTGAATATGTGGGTTTAGATTTACTCGCTCCATTGAGAAGCTTGATACAGAAGGGTCAAGAAGACGCATAACAACTGATTCACCAAGCGCGCCAGGGATAACCGATGATCGAACCTCAACATCTCGATACCCTGCGCTGAAAGTGAAGCGTCCGTCCTGAGCTTCGGCGTGAGAGTTTAGTTTCATGCCAGAAAGAAGTTTGATACGTGACATCATTCTTTTGTGCATGTAAGACTCAAGGTCAGCTATGTCGTGAAGAACTCCGTCAAAACGATAGCGTAAACGAATGGCTCCAGCTTCAGGTTCGATGTGAATGTCTGATGATCCAAGAGCAAGACCGCCAGCAAAAACTAACTCGATTGTTTCAGAGATGCGGCGAGGAGTGTTGGCTGTTCTTATTTGTTTGAGTATTACCAAAACATCTTCAATCTTTTTTATTTTGTCTGAAAGATCTTTAATTGTATCGGCGTCAATTTCAAAAACACCCTTTTTTTCTGCCGTGGAATCAGTCATATCTGAATAGCGTTTCCAGGCGTATTCTAAACTGGCTGTTGAACACATGTAAACTTGTAGGGAATATTGTTTTGAGAGTTTCTCAAATAAAGCTTGAGTGTCAGGAGAAGATGGTGTTTTAGCAGCAATAGATAGAACCTTTTGTTTTATTTCAAAAGGTGCTACCAATGCCTTTTGGGCGTTAGATTCAGATATAGCTGATAAAGATTCTGGGTTAATTGTATATCCGTTAAGATTAATATAATTAAAACCCAGCTGCGGTGCCATTGTTTCAACATACCTTTCTTCCTCTTGAGTATGCAGGTCAGCAACTCGAGAATTTGTGTAACTGTCGTCAAATTTAACCATAATATCTATATACTAGCATGTCGTCAGAAGCGGGGTGATTTATTGTGGTGAGTACTTTAGAGGTGGTGTTTTGTATCTAGTGTTTAAAATATCTAACATAATTTATAGTTGTTCTCAAACCGGAAGTATATTGCTATAGTCTTGATAATGATAAAAAATTACAGTGTAAAAACACCAGTTGATTTTAAAGATGTGATTATAGATATTTTTACGGAGACGGAAAATAAACCTTCTGTGATAATTGCTCTTGCGGGGGATTTGGGTGCCGGAAAAACAACCTTTACACAAGAGCTGGCGAAATTTTTGGGTGTGTCAGAAACAGTTACAAGTCCGACTTTTGCTGTTATGAAAATCTATCCGCTGGAGCACGAGCGGTTTGATACATTGGTGCACATCGACACTTATCGTTTTGAAAATGAGTCTGAAGCAGAGCCTTTACGATTAAAGGAGATGTTTAGTAAAGACAGGTCAGTAGTGTGTGTTGAGTGGCCAGATAAAATTTCGTCATATGTACCAACAGACGCAGTGCGTGTAAGTATTGATATTGGTGAAGGTGAGGAGAGAAGGGTGGTGGTAGAAACTGAGTAGAAAGAGGAACTTAAATTAAGTTGCTGAATTTTCATTACTAACTCTGACGACTTAGATGATTGACTGGTGTTTTGTTTATTTTGCCTATTCTTTTATCGTTCAGTAAAGAAGTTGAAAAGAGTTATAATAATTTGTGTATTAAATGTATTTAAAGTTATGGACAATAAAATTATTTCATTTGTTGTGTTTGCAGTCACAGTGCTTGTTGCTGCAATTTTTGCTTTTGTGGCGTGGGGCATTGTCTTTAGTACGGAAGAAGATAGTGGAGGAGGTGTGGCAGTAGAGGAAGTGATTGTTGATGAGAGTTTAGAGTCAGATAAAATACCTCTACAACAAATACCGCAATTTCTAGCTGATCTTACAACTAGCACATCAGACACCGTATTTGTAACACCTAAAGGGGCAGAGCAGATATTTAGAGGTGCAGCCAAAGGAGTGGCTCGTTGCGATAGTGGGCTTTATGTTGTGGTAGAAGATGGTAGTAAATATGCTGATGTCGCAACTTTTTTCTTTGAAGAAGATGGTTCGCTGCTAGATACTTGCCAACCTTTTGTTGATCCAGAAGGGTGTAAAGAATACGCCACACAAGTGTGTAATGTCGTTTACGAGGCAGCATATGAAAATACTCAAATGACGGATGATTCGCAGGTGTGCACCATCGAATTCGATCTGCCGAGTGACTACGCAGGGGCGCCTGTGTATGAGTGCGATGAATATAACAAAATAGAAGCTCATATTCCGGGTGCCTCTACTCAATATTTCAACGAAGATGGATCGTTTGCAGGTTTTTGTGGAGGTGCTCTGGGCGAAGACGGAAAAACGTTGGGAACTTTTTGTAACGTAACAGGATGTGGCTATAAGCCTTCTTGCTTTATCCCTGCGCTGTAAACAATTACAGTAAAATGTTTGGTCACTATTTCTTTTTTGTGTCACTAAATAGTGAGTAAAAGACATGAGGTGTGTAGAGGTTGCTGTGTGGATCGTAAATAAAGAGAGTGGTTCGAGAGACTGCTCTTTTTGTATCTTGCCTGCAAAACTCGTATACTGTAATCATGCCAAAAAAGACTCAAAAACCTACTCTTGTTCTGCTCGATGTGCACGCAATTTTGCACCGCGCTTACCACGCTCTGCCAGACTTCTCGTCACCAACCGGAGAACCGACCGGTGCTCTCTACGGTGTAACGACAATGCTTCTAAAAATCATCGAAGACTTTAAGCCCCAATACATGGTGGCTTGTTATGACTTACCTGAACCGACTTATCGTCACGAAGCTTTTGATGGTTATAAAGCCGGTCGCAAAAAAACTGACGAGGCGCTAGTGGCGCAAATAATACGTTCGCGTGAAATATTTAAAGTCTTTGGAATTCCAACGGCTGAAAAATCCGGCTTCGAAGCCGACGACTTGCTTGGAACGATCGCTTATATGATGAAGAAAGAACCAGACATAAATGTAGTAATTGCTTCTGGAGATATGGATACGCTTCAGTGCGTCGACAAAAAACGAGTGCAAGTATTTACTCTCAGGCGAGGTGTTAAGGATACTGTTATTTACGATGAACAAGCGGTGAAGGATAGGTTTGGCTTTGGTCCAAAACTAGTGACAGATTACAAAGGTTTGCGCGGCGACCCGTCAGACAATATTCCTGGTATAGCTGGAATTGGAGAGAAGACAGCTACAACACTCATAACTAACTTCGGCTCAGTCGAACAAATGTATAAAACGCTGGGTAAAAAAGACGGTGAAGAAGTTTTTCTGGCAGCTGGAATAAAGCCGCGCATAATAGGGTTGCTGAAGGAGGGAAAAGAAGATGCGGAGTTTTCAAAAATGTTAGCAACAATCCGCACTGACGCTCTGGAAGAATTTAAGGTCGAAGAAACAGAGTGGCAAACATTGGCTGATACAGATGCGATAGTAAAACTCATGAGTGAGCTTGGTTTTAGGGCGGTGACTGATCGAGTGAAGAGACTGTTTGATATCGAACTAGTGGATACAGATCTGATTGCGTCTGAAGTGAGTGTTGAGGAAATGGAAGAGGCGAGGATTTTGCTGTGGCTCTTAGAAAGTGAGAGAACTAATGCTAGTTTCGACGATGTTATGGATTATGGTCGTTCATTTTTAGATGAGACAACTTGGGAAGGGATTGTAAAAAAATTGAAGAGCAGAGTTAAAGAAGAAGGTTTGAATGACATCTTTACAGACATAGAAAAACCACTCATCCCAGTGTTGGCAAAAATGAAAAGAATTGGTATTTCACTCGACACGAAGTATCTGGAAAAATTATCAAAGAAGTTTCATAAAGAGTTAAGTAGTTTGGAAAAAAGTATTTATAAGCATGCAGGTGTTGAGTTTAATATAAATTCACCCAAGCAGCTGGGCGAAATTCTGTTTGATACACTTGAGCTTAAGCCGAAAAACGCCAAGAAAACCGCTGGCGGACAACGTAGTACGAAAGAATCTGAGCTTGAAAAACTACGTGAAGAACATCCTGTTATTCCTGACATATTGCGCTACCGCGAATTGCAAAAACTGGTTTCAACCTATATCGACGCACTACCAAAAGAAGTAGGTGAGGACGGTCGGGTGCATTCGACTTTGCTTCAAACCGGCGCAGCCACTGGTCGGATGGCGAGCAAGGATCCAAACTTGCAAAACATACCAACTAGAACCGAGGAAGGGAGATTGGTGCGTGGTGCGTTTGTTTGCGAAGAAGGTTTTGATTTGGTGGCGATTGATTATTCGCAGATCGAGCTACGTATCGCTGCAATTCTTTCTGGCGACGAGCAGATGATTGAGATCTTTAAGCGCGGCGAGGATGTTCATGCTGGTGTTGCTTCACGAGTGTTTGCTGTAAAGCAGGAAGACGTTACTTCAGACATGCGTCGCAAAGCCAAGGTGATTAACTTCGGCATACTTTATGGTATGGGAGTAAATGCTCTTAGGCAAAATCTTGGTGAAGATACACCGCGCCAAGAAGCGCAGGAATTTCTCAATGCTTACTTTAATACTTTTACAAGGCTGGCAGAATATCTCGAAGATACAAAAACCTTTGCTCGACAAAACGGTTATACAGAAACGATGATTGGTAGAAGGAGGCAGTTCCCTGGAATAACATCTAGCGTGCCGTTTATTCGCGCTCAGGCAGAGCGCATGGCCATTAATGCACCGATTCAAGGAACAGCCGCTGACTGTATGAGAATTGCGATGTTGCGGGTGCATGAATATATCGAAGGTTTAAAAAAACCCGATGACGTGCGCATGTTGCTTCAGGTACATGATGAGTTAATTTTTGAAATTAAAACTAATGCTCAAAAAAATACTGTGCCAGATATTGTTGCTTTAATGGAAGGTGTTCTGACGGAAAAGGAAAGTCACAGTGTCCCCCTCATTGCAGAGAAGAAAGTGGGTAAGAAGTGGAATGAGATGAAATGATTCACTTAAGAGAAACAAAAGAGGGTGGCGATAAACGTCATTCTCTTTTGTTTGTTTATCTTGTTTTTAAAAAGTCTTTTCTCGCTACAGCTGATTTTTTGTCGTACAATGGAGATATTATGTATGTAGTTTTTTATGGAACTGATCGAGGTAAGGTTCGTGACGCAGCGACAAAATACATCGAAGAAAAAATGTCGCCTGACTCAACTTTGTCTACGATAGATTCGGCTGCTTATCAAACCGGTCAAATCTCTGACGCGCTTGGAGCTACTTCTTTGTTTGGTAATGACGAGTGGTTCTTGGTTGATTCGCCCGCAGAAAATACTGAATGCTCAAGTGAAGTCAAAGACAGCTTGAAAGAAATGTCAGAGTCTAAAAACTACTTCGTTATTCTAGAAGGTAAGCTGCTCGCACCAGAGAAGAAAAAATACCAAAAATACGCTGCTGATATTAAGGAGTATGCTGCAGACGTTGTAGAAAAAATTAATGCTTTCTCTTTGGCAGAAGCTTTGGCGGATAAGGATCGTCGTAAGTTGTGGGTTTTGCTGCAAGTATCGCGTAGACGAAAACAGCCGCCAGAGGCAACTATCGGCATGCTTTGGTGGCAGTTAAAAGCGTTGCGTTTGGCTACAATCACAAGCTCAGCCAGTGAAGCTGGTATGAAAAGTTTTGCTTACCAAAAAGCTAAGCAAGCAGCTGGAAAATTCAAAGAAGGAGAAGTTGAAAGATTGGCTGATTCCTTGCTTCGTCTTTACCATGACGGACACGCTGGTTTGTGTGATATTGATTTGGCTCTTGAAGCCTGGGTTCTGCGCGGTTAGTTGTTTTGGATACTTCTTGTAGTTTGCGATTATTTATAATGCTGAGTGCTATACTAAAATAATTAATAGAGAGCTTGCTATTACGGCACAAGTTAATTTATTAAATATATTTTATGAAAACTCACACAAAAACTTTTTGGATCATAGCAATTTTGGTTTCTTTGGGGATAGCTATTCCAGCTCTTTATTTCTCAACAGCTGAAGCTGTGTATAGTCGCACGGTAGGAACAATATCTGTGACTCGCTTCGTTCCAAACGAAGGTGCTGGAAATGAATTTGTAACATTGGCGTTTAGCGGAATATTGGGTCAAGACAGCGTGGCGAATTTAAATGGCTGGTCAATTAAAAATGAAAGCGGTTTTGTTTTTGATTTATCAAACATCGAACTCACTAATAAAGAGACGGTAAAAATTTGCGAAGCCGAAATTGAAGATTCTACCTGTCAGTATTATTTTGAAGAAAGTGACGTTTTTCCTGATGAAGAGGGAGCGTTACATGTTGTTGCGCGTGATGGTACGCCGGTGGTTTATATTCCATACCAAGCACCAGTCGCAGGAGAAACCTTGAGCAGTAGTGGAAACTATATCGATGATGTTTACACCAGCGGTGACAAGATATCGATTTGCGAAGCTGGTAAAAAAAGCGATCTAAAATTACGCAATATAAATGTCCGCCGCCTAGATAATAACTTTAGTTCTATGGTTTCAGAAAACATCGACATTGTGCCTCCTTTTGTTTATGAAGCAAATAAAACTCTGGCGTTCCATCCGGGGATAAATTGGCCTGCTGGAAAAAATATTCTTGAAAGCTCATGCCAGTAAATAAATAAAAACATTTCTGTAAATAGAATATTTTAAATAAACCCCACACCAGCAGGTGAGGGGTTTATTTAAAATCATATAGCTCGCTAGATAAGTGTTTACTCAACTACACTAGGTATAATTAAATCCCGTGTCCGCCCACCAGGGCTCGAACCTGGGACCATCAGCTTAAAAGGCTGCTGCTCTACCAACTGAGCTATGGGCGGACGCGGGATTTAAGTTTCTTAAAATTCAGGTACAGCTTTAATTAAAGCTGTCTTTTTAAGAGTGGAAAAACTATATCATGATACAGAGACAGTGCAACTAAATGGCTCGGTGATTTTAGATCGTTTTATTGCTTAGCTCCTTGTGAAACTTTTTTCAACGCAGCGTGTATTTCCTTTAATGATTCTCTCCAGGTAGTTTCTGTGTAAGGAATACTGCGTTCATTACAAAATTTCTTCACAATCAACTGCGCTTGGGGATAATTAAAACGAGACATGGTCGGGAACAGGTGGTGCTCTATTTGGTAATTAAGTCCACCAAATACATAGGTTACAAAAGTAGATGGAATTATGTTTCGAGTGAAGGTTATTTGTTGTACCCAGTTATGTTCATTTTCTGATTCCAACATATCTTCACCTTTGTGATTTGGTGCAAATATTAATGCCATGTAAACACCGGTAGCAAGAGCGACTGACAGATTGAATAATATTGCTACAGCAGGTGGTAGAAACCAGAAGCTGAAAGAAAGTGTGATTGCAAAATGTATCAGTATATAAAATATCTCCAAAAAAGAATTAAGGGTTGGTTTGTTGAGTATGTGTTTCATCGTAAGTATTACATTGCGCAAATAAACAAGCCAAATACCGATCCAAAATAATACATGCTGATTTGGTAGTAAATATTTTTTTTGAAAAGTGCTTAGTGACTCAATTTGTTCATCTTCGAACACAAAAGGTATTTCTACATCAGGGTCGTGTCCAATGTGATTAGGGGACTGGTGATGCTTATTGTGTTTTTCAAACCATCTCTCTTCACTCAATCCACAGCCGATACCCCAGGTCATTGTGGCTGCCATTTGATTTATTTTTTTACTTTTAAAAACTGATTTGTGTGAAAGATCGTGACTGATTAGGCCAATTTGTACTGTTAAGAAACCAGCAAAAAATCCATTTAGTATTTGTATTAAAAGTGAGTCTGTAACAGTTATTATGTATGCAGATATTCCAATTCCGACAAAGGCAATAAAAAGCGTTAGGAAAAATTCTTTGTCAGTATTCTTGCAGCATCCTTTTTCCTTTACTTGCTTCAATAAAGAATCGTACTCTGAGGTGGGTAGAAAATAATCTCGACCACGAAGATTGTTGTTTTTCTGGGTCATGCCAGTTTGTAACATGTGAGTGAAATAATGCAAGTAAGTATTTTAGCGTTATCTTCACAGGGTGTTGGTTTTCTGATATTCTGACTTTGTGAAGTTTCTCGTGCTCGAAAATATTCGTAGCGCCCACAACGTGGGAGCTATTTTTCGTACTGCCGATGGTGCTGGAGTGTCTAAAATATTTCTTGTTGGCTACACCCCTTTGCCGACAGATCGCTTCGGCAGAACCCAGCCAGAAATAAAAAAAACCTCTCTAGGTGCTTGTGAAGAGGTGGAGTGGGAGCATGCTGACTCCTCGTCTGCTGTAATTTCTGCCCTTAAAGATAAAGGTGTGACTATTGTGGCTGTTGAGCAGGACGCGTCCTCGGTGTCACTTAAGGATTTTAATAAGCCGGAAAAAGTAGCTTATATAATGGGTAATGAAATTGACGGTGTTTCAGAAGAATCATTACAATTGTCTGACGCAGCAGTGGAAATACCGATGTTGGGTCACAAAGAATCGCTCAATGTTTCTGTTGCCGCTGGAATTATTTTGTATCATGACTTGGTTTAAAAATACATTTATTCAAACTACGGTCATCGGCCTTTTACTTGGTGTTGGTTTTTTGTGGTCTTCATTTTGGTGGGTTTCTTTGCTCGGCGGGGTTTGGTTTGTATCTTTTGTGCAACAGCACAAGAATATAGTTCCTTTGTTTTTGGGTTCGTGGTGGGTGTGGACGGTAAAGTCTGCCTGCGCAGCTTGGGTTACTTGGTCGGTTTATCCTATTGAGTGGCTGCCGGTTGAGTTTGGTAACGTGCAATTTCTTTCGATCGGTTTGTATTGGAGCACGATTGCAATTTGGCTTGGTTGTGGCGGTTTGTTTTTTGCTTTTGTTATATATGTAGCGAGACGTTTTGGTAAACTCTATGAGCTTTGGTTGTTGCCGCTGGCTTGGGTGTTTGGCGAGGTTTTAGGATCGCTAGTCTTCTCGATTTTCTTTATCGGTCCTGGTGGAGGAGTTAACGCAGCTTACAGTTTTGGTTACGCGGGTTACCACTTGGTCGAACAGCCATTCTTATTTTTGTTTGCTTCAGTTGCGGGGGTCTATGCTCTTAGTTTTTTGTTTGCTTTACTGGTGTTGGCTGGATACAGCACACTAAATTTAGCGCCGCGCTGGAAGCTTCTTTTTGGAGTGATATCGGTCTTGTTGGTAGTAACCAGCTGGAGAGAAGATTATATATACCAAACACCAGATTCTGCTGATACAAAAGTAGTGGCTGTGGTTGAGACAGATTTTTCGTCACAGTTTACACGTGACAAGAACAATGCTTTGCGTCGACAGTCTGTAATTAGAGCTGCAACGGAAGCAGCTTTTGAGATTGAGCCTGATTATATTATTTTCCCAGAAGACTCACGTTTGCTGGATCAGAGTAGGTCAACAAGAGTTAATTTAAGAGAGTTAAAACAACAGTATGGCAATAATAAGTCTTTGGTTGTAGATAGTGGGCGAGTGGTAGAGAACGACAAGGTTGTGTTGCAGGCAGCTTTGTATGATAGTAATACGAATGGTGTAGCCGTGGCTCAAAAACGTTACTTAGTACCTCAAGGTGAATATATGCCAACTGTATACAGGTGGCTATATAGCGCCATTGGCTATGGAGACCTGGTGTCGTTTTTAGATGACAGATTATCTTATCAGGTTGGTGACAAAATCAGCCAATCAGATTTTACTGAGGTTATGCCAGCCGTTCTTTTTTGTTTTGAAAGTACTGACCCTCGTGGTGTAAGAACATTAATGAACGAACATCCCGAGGCTCCTTTTGTGGCTCACCCAATTTCGCACGCTTGGTTTCATCAGCCTGAGTCTTTGTGGCAACAGTTTGATGCGATGCTTAGAACACAGGCCAGATGGAATGACGCTTTAATTATAAGTGCTGGGAACATGGTGCCGTCAAAAGTGTATACAAAAACAGGTTCAGTATATGTGCCAGAAATTGTTGCAGAAGGAGAGCTCTGGCGTGTACGCAGGGTAGTGATTGAAGGGTAGCGAAGGTTTGCAGCAAAAAGGTGACACAAAGTGTCACCTTTTTGTTGCTGATTTATTACGCTAAGTATTTATTTCAGACAAAAGTTCTTTCACCACCTCTGCATCACTCCATGGTGTCTTGCTTCCGTTTGCTCCCATGATGTAAGGGTCAGTTCCTTTTCCTGAAATTAAAACATAGCCATGGTTTGGAGTGATTGTAAGTGCGTGTTTAATAGCTTCCCGACGATCCATGATTACGTCCACTGATGCGTCTTTGCTCAATCCTCGTTTCATGTCGTTAATAATTTTGTCTGGATTTTCGTCGTAAGGGTCTTCGTCGGTAAGAACTATGTGTTCACAATATTTTTCTGCAATTGCTGCCATTTCTGGTCGTTTCCAAGTGTCTCTTCCGCCACCAGTGTTTCCAAGAACACATATTTTTTGTTTGTCAGGAAAAGCTTCATAAAGCTTAGTAAGAGAGTCGGGTGTATGGGCGTAGTCAACCACAGCAGTAACCTGCTTAGCTGAGTTACGGTCCGTTTTAAATATCTCTACACGGCCTTTGAGTTGCGGTAAGTTAACCAAAGCCCTCTCAATAGTATTTATTGGAATTTCAAGCGCACGAGCGAAATTGATGGCAGCCAGTGAATTGTAAACATTGAAGAGTCCAACCAAAGGCACTCGCACAGTAGTGTCGCCAAATACTAAGCTGATGCTGTCTTTGTGTAGTGAGTAAAATTCAAGATCTTTGATTGAGTAGGGAAGCTTGTGCTCAACATCAAAGTCCAAGAACTCTTCTCCGAATTCATCGTCAATATTTGCAGACAAGTATCGTGGCCGCTTAGTTGAATTACTAACAGTTTTTGCGATCTCAAGTTCGGCTGCTT
>JABAZV010000007.1:0-815 GCA_018608435.1 Patescibacteria group bacterium
GTATATTCTAGATTCTTGCTTATTTTCTACATATGTTTAATCTAAAACAATGCTGAACACAGTTTATAGTCTTCAAAACTTAGAAAGAGCCTGGGCTTGGATAAAAAGCAATCCTGACAAAATGTATAAAGACTATTTTCGTAACTCATATAAAAATCATGAAGTTATTAAAGACGAGTTTCTACTTAACATAAGACAGCAATTACGTACTGGCACCTATCAACCGAGTACATCATGCAAAGTATTTTTTCCAAAACCGTCAGGAATATTGCGACCATACACTTTACTTACAGTCACTGATCAAGTCGTTTACCAAGCATTTTGTAATGTTATTGCTGAAAAACTGAATCCCCTAGTAAATTCGAGATATAATAAAAAAATATTTGGTCACCAATACGCAGGTAATGACAGTCCTTGGTTTTATAAAAAATGGTCAGACGGATACAGGCGCTACAACAAAGCTGCTGAAAGAGTGTTTAATAGCGGTAAGATTTATTCAGCAAGCTTTGACCTGACCGCATGCTATGACAGTATTGATCATGGGGTTTTGAGCCATTATTTAAAAATACTTGGATTTAGTGATGATTTTTGTACACAACTTTGTTCCTATTTAACTGTCTGGACAGCAACGAATCATGAGGAGCTCATATACCAAAACCATGGAATTCCTCAAGGCCCCCTCAGTTCAGGAATGATTTCCGAAGTGGTACTGAAAGCATTCGATGACGAACGAAGAATTAGTGGCGTAAGTTACATGCGTTACGTAGATGATATTCGGTTATTTTCAGCAGATGAGGATTCTCTACGTGCTGAAT
>JABAZV010000007.1:825-1453 GCA_018608435.1 Patescibacteria group bacterium
ATCCAGGATCATTCTTACCCCATCTAAACCTGACTCAAAAGGAAATACAAGATGAAATTACCAAGGCCAGTTTTGAATTTAAGATCATCAACATCTCAAGACTTAAATTCTTTATAGCTGTTAGCAATACTAACAAAATTACCGAAAAACGAATTTGGAAAATGTATGAAAAGTACCCCCATCTCTACTCTACCCTGGCTAATTACTTAAAGAAGTACCTCACTTTAACTGATTTTTCATTCAAGAAAATTCTTAAAGAGCTTGATAAAAACACACCATACCAAGCAATACATGCTGAATTTATTAGTGTATTAAATCAAACCAACTTAAACACAAACAAATCAAAGGAGTGTGTAGGATTCATAAAAAGAAAATTCTATGGCTCCGGGAAAAACCTAATAGAGGGCGATACTGCCTTACTGAATCAGGTGTCAAAGTTTCTTATCAGTCACGGAGCTCTAACGGAACAACAAATAAAATTTTTGTCCAACTCACCGAGATGGTACCCGCAGTACTATATTGCTGAATCTCTTGCATTGACACGCAACGATATATATCCAGAAGCTTTGATTGAATTTGTTAAGAATCCAAATGATGATGTGGCGCTTGCTGGTGCCAATGGGGCAAT
>JABAZV010000007.1:1463-13935 GCA_018608435.1 Patescibacteria group bacterium
GGGCAATTCTAAAAAAACTAACCATACCTACAAATCGTGTTCCAAATCACTTGTCTGCTCCTTTCTTAAACACATTCGGTAAACGAGGAGTTACTGAGGATATATGTTTAATCGATAGAGAGCTCAGGAGAATGTTTAGTCTCACAAATACTTTCCCGCGTGCAGATTGGGCACAATTATTAGGAGACCAATATAATCATGCACTAGAAATAATAATATCTTGTAGAGGTAATTACTCAGTCAGTGCATCAGGGTGGCTTTTAGATATAGACAGCTTTAATGATGTAGTTGTACGAAGACATTTCATCGCAGATGGAAACATTGGTGCTCTGACAGGAAATTACGGTGCTGCATTTAGCAACAACAGATTTCAAAATGCTCATACAAGACTACACGATAATGCAAAAGCTATTCATGATAGAAGAATCACTACTGTCACAGCCCATGCTTACGGAAGAAGCCAGAATCAAAATACGGTCTTCAAACATAATGAAAAGCACACTTACGTGAGTCATCAACTAAATGTTCTGTTTGAACTGGCAAGACTCTACCCAGTCAACTAACTACCATAGGTCAACTATTTTAAGGAAATTTGTACACTCCATCTCAATCAAAGAGGTTCTAACATGGTACAAAGTCTTCCACAGAACATGGAAATATATAGAAGTTTAGTTCCATAACAAAAACCGCTTATTTAAGCGGTTTTTGTGTATCTGGTCAGTAAATTTCTTAGAGACTTTGTAGCATCTGTCTCATCTGTGCAATCTCTGCAGATTGACTTGAAACAATGTTTTCGGTTAGCTCTGCAATTTCATCATGCTCTACATATGGTTGAACACTACGTGCCATCATAATTGCGCCCATGTGGTGCCCAATCATATCCTGAAGAAATACTCGGTCGATTTCAGCACCTGAAAGGTTTTCCAACTCACGCATCATGTTCATGTATTCACCTTTATCTGTGTACGGCTCACCATACCAATCCTGATACCATTGCTTCATCTCAGCAATTTCTTTCTCTTGTGCTACCACGATGTTTTCTACCAACTGCTTGATTTCAGGGGTAGAGCCACCACGAGCAATCACTTCCTTGGCTGTATCAACTGCTTCTTGGTGGTGAGGAATCATACCTTCAATGAACTCACGTTCGCTTGAAACCATCATATCCATCATGTGGTTCATACCACCCATCATGTAGCCACTGTCATCTTCGTCAAGATTGTCACCCATCATTGTGCCGTCTGACATACGATGCATACCCATTGGGATGTTTTCTGACGCTTCTTTGTAGTACCCTCCTCCATTTTCAGACTTGTCTTTATCTGCAATAACGTAGCCACCGATGCCGCCGATGAGCAGTGCGATGATAGCTACTAAAATAGTTTGATTATTCATGATGCTGTAATTATTGATTTGATTAAATTGTTAGATACGTAGACATCTCTCCTCCTTCAGATAGCTGATACACTTCGTACGGGGCTAATTTTGGTCCAGGCATACCAGGCGTGCCGATTGGCATACCAGGAAGTCCAATGCCAGGAATGTCAGGTTGTTCAGTTAGTAATTTTTCAATCGCTTCCAAGGGAACATGGCCCTCGACTACATAGTCTCCAATAACAGACGTATGACAACTTGCACCACCGGCAGGAATATTATGGGACTGTTTTACGGCATCAAGGTTGTTGGTCTCTTCAATCGTGACAGCAAAGCCAGCTTCTTCGAGAGCCTTGGCATGACCAGTACAACAACCGCAGTTAGGACTCTTGTATAGGGTGACTGATTTTCCTGCCCCAAAGTCAGCAACTGCCAACTGTGCTTCGTACGTATCATTTTGTGGGGCAAATGAGATAAAACTTGTAATCATTACTGTCACCAACACGATTGCTGGAACAGAAACGAAGTGTTTCCTTTTTGTTATCAATCCATATCCGAGTCCAAGCAATGCCCCTACTGCAACCAGCGCAATCATAATGCCCATCGGCTCTTGGTACCACGAAGATGCGGTATGAAGCACATCATCATGAGCCCTGATTACGCCTGGTGCAAATAGTAGTACGCTCAGTAGATATATTTTTTGCATGTGTAATTTTTAACTAGTAATAGTAGCGAGTCAATCGCTTTATTACTCAGCTAAAACAATTTTGGATGAAGTATACCGTTTGAAAACAGTTCTTGGAGTGGTCGATATGAAAAAGTATAGGTTCTTACCTCCAACCATCTTAGCCGTGGTGGCGAAGTGTACCTTATTTTATATAAGAGATTCGGTGCTACTGAGGCTACGAAGATTGCTACCCCAGCAATTGCTAGAAGAAATGTCAGTGTCGGTATAGTTGATAAAAATACTGACTTCCATGCTCCAATGTGGTCCGCTAGGTTCATTGGACAAATCACCTCCTCATGAGCCATAAATGGGCAATCCGTCATACCACCAGTCATATCCGTACCCATCGACATATGGAACAAACTCACGAACATTGCACCGAGAAGAAAAGTGAGGACTAGGCTAGATATGACTTTCATGCAAGTAATTATAGCAAAAGCATTGCTGCCATGCTTGCCATCAGCAAATCTTCACCAAGTGTCACCCATGTCATCGGCACCTTGAACACCGTCCCCAGACAGGCACAAGGAATCTCTTCTCCTTCCCGCAGTTTCAGGTACACCCCTAGCGCACCAATGAGCATAATAGGGACTACTACAGCTGAAACTAATGATACTTGCCACGCAAGAATGTAAGCAACACCAAATCCAACTTCGAGAAATGGATAGATGTAGGCATATGTCTTACTCCGCTTCGCTAACACATCGTACATTTGATACGCCTCAACAAATCCACGAATACGTATTACTTTAAGCAAGCCGAAGATCAAGAAGAAATAGCCCATAAAAGCCAGCATCCAATCTTGAGTGAAATATTGCACCCCTACAAAAGTCAACGCGACAACAATCGACAAAATACCGATGAGTGGGTAGAAATCACTCACTGAGTGACCCATAGTACCTGCTTTATTGTGAACCTTAATATGATTGTGTTCCATTACTAGTAATTATACAGGAGACGTCAAGCTCGAAGAGAGTAACAATTGCTGTAATCTTTCTATTGCCAAAAATCCACTACTTTAAGTAAATTTGTACACTCCATCTCAATAATAGAGGTTCTAACTTGGTACAAAGTCTTCCACCAAATCTGAAGCAAAACGAGCCTTATTTTATAAGGCTCGTTTTGTGTATTTTTCGAGAGATGTTTGGAAATTTGAACCCCTTAATAATTATCTGATGTTAGTACACAAGGATGTACAGAATCATCATTAACAAACTCAATCACATTTTCACAAACTTCCCTTGAGTCCGCTTGAGTTAAGCGTACTGGCACACCATTGATTTGCTTAAAAGGAAATATAAACATTTTTTTCTCGCCCTCTCCAAAGAATACACCGGCTGCTAGACCACTCTTAGTAAGCTCTCCTTCTTGGTCAGCTATAAAGTTACCCAGTGAGTAAGCGATCAAGCCACCTTTATACTTCTCTACTGTCTGGACGACGTGAGGATGGTGACCAATGATGATATCAGCTCCAGCATCTACAATGGCGTGAGCGAGCTCGGTCTGGGCTTTTGTAGGCTCAGTACTGTACTCTACTCCCCAATGAATATTCACAACCAAATTTTCATACGTGTCGGCATAACTCCTCACTTCATCAACTATTAAAGTTGTGTCAGACGAAACTGGTGCTGCATAAACTGACATTACAGCTACATCATATCCGGTCCCTTCAACAACTGAAAAATCTCCAAGAGACTTCAGTCCTGTCTCCTCAACGATTGATTCAGACGCCTCCTCGTCACATTTCTGAAAATGATTATTTTTTACCCCTACATGTGAAATATTTTCCTGTAAAAGAAACTTTAAATTATCAGGTTCTATGATGAGTTCATCATCTTCAAGTTCACACTCATCGTTGGCGATAGCGCCTTCTAGATTTACTGCGATAGCATCGTATCCTTTAAGAAAATTACCTTCTGGACCACGAATTCCTGAAAACAAATCCGTTTTATCTTCAATAGCTTCTTCCACACCTCTTCCCAACATTGTATCGCCGAAGAAGAGCATGCTTGCTCCCCGGACTACCTCGATATTCCCTTTTCTCGCATGAGCAAATACATACGATGTAACATCATCGATATCATATTCATCAAATATCAAAGCTGCGTTTTGTTGCCATATAGAAACGTCATTTGCGTTGATTGCTTCAAGATACTGCAGTAGAACACTAATCGATTGAGGACTATCTATCTCTAGCTCATTAAGACTTTCGATGTCGAAGCTTTTAATAGCTGAAACAGACCTCAGGTCATGTAGCGCAGAAGCGTTACTGTATAGGTGATGAGAAAAATCAACACTAGCAATGACGATTGTATTCTCAGTATTGTTTTTCTTAAAATAGTCAGCCAATCCCTTTAATAAGTCATCTGGTGCATTGCGAGTAAGAATGATTGGCACAACTTCAGCGTCTGGTAGGTAATGTGCTACATATGGAACCAGAGAAGAAATGGAATGTTCTGTATCAACGGTACCTTCATCAATCTGGACCAATTTCTCTGACTTCAATCCATCTATAAATTTATTATCAGTCCGAACTTCTCCAAAGGGCGTCTCGTAATCATAAGTAGTCGATAGCGCTGGAAACGTTGTTGGATAGAAATGGTTTGGCCCAATTATCACGACTCTGTCTACCTTTTGATCACTAAACTCATAAAAAAAGTTAGCCATGTCGATGTTTGCAAGCAGATGATGAGAAACGATGCCTCCATAAACTGTGTCATTAAATTTCTGTTCAGCACCATCTGTTGAATTTATTCCGTATAGATTTTTGTCCTTGGAATACGAAGAATGAAGATTGTCTGACAAGGCACGTTTCTCACGAACTTCTTCAACTTCTTTTACATCTTCTGTAGGAATAGCTAAAATAACTACTGCAATTACAGCACTAAGCAGTATGACTACCAGTGGTAGTTTGTAATGACTTTTCTTACTCATAATCAATTACCGCAAAATAGTTCCTCCCCACTCTACAACTGTGAATCCTCTTCGTTCTGGAATATCTGGAAGTTGAGGAGCACTAAGTTCAATAGGTCGGTCAAGAGGTTTTGCTGACATAAGAACTCGCATCACAACATCTGGTTCTTTATCAATTGATAGTGGCGATAACTCGTCGATTATTGATTGCTCAACAAAACTCACGGCATAGTATGGAGCTTCATTCATGTCCTCAATCCAATACTCAGTAAAATCAGTTATTTCTTCACCCTGAAGTCCATAAAGTGGAAGACTGTAGTCAAAGAAAGCGGGTAGATCCTTTTGCGCCACAACCCATCCTTCTTCAATGAGAGGATACCCCTCAACCAAACCAGCCCAGTATAGATAATCGTAGTCATCGCCAGTCTCCCTATCAATAACAGTGCCGTCTGGATAAGCTGTAACATTCCAGCCGTTCTTGTACTCAGGGATAGTCTTTGTAAATCCAATGTTAGGCTCCACTTCTACATGAAGGTCAGTTTCTTCTTCAGGATACAGATAAATAACAGGCTTACATTTCTCAGCGAGAATAATAAACTCAGTGTTAACAAACTCCACCCAACGGCCTAGGGGGTCCTTCCAGTAAAGTAAAGGTACGACATTAATGAATGCTTCATACTCATATTTGTTTTCATCAAGTGCGTTATATTGCCCATCTGAAGTATCTACAAAAGCTCGTGTATTTCTTTGTGTGTATAGCTCGTCATATCGCTCATCATAAACATCTTTGAGTACAAAAAGTTCAGAACCATCTTCAGTTACACCGGTTTTTACAAACTCATCATCAGTACGATCCACTACCTTTAGAGGAGAACAAAGTGAGCCACATCCGTATGAAACTCTATTGTATATTTCGTACTCTCCTGTCACTCTATCTCCATCAATTCGATTGTAGCTAATTTCTGGAGTCGAGTACGAACCTTCGTCTTCATCATCAATAAATGGCACGTCTATGATGTATTCTACAACCAGATCACTCGGAGTACGTGCAAACAAGCATTCATTGTATGTATATAGTGTATTCCCAGGAATATCTTCCAGTCCTTCAAAGGTTAGAGTGTCAATTTCTGCCTCATGCCACTCCTTCATATCTTCAATATCAATCATTGCAGCAAACAGTTCTCCATCCTTCTTCAACTTAATAGTATTGTCAGTACTAGATATACTTTCAGGCAGGTTTGACACACCGTCCATCCACTCCGTCACTTCAACTGGTGATGGATTTAAAACATAAAGACCCTCAGGGTAATCAGTAGCCATCCCTGGTCCATAGAGTAAATATATTGGCTCATTAGCAAGTGGGCCATTTTTTGCAGTACCCACTAGATACGAACGACTTACTCCAGATACCGGGAGTTCATCTTTTTCGTATTCAACAGGTCCTTCCAGCCAATCAACAACCAATTGATATTGGCCTACAGCAGGTTCACTGTCCGACAGGTTCCACAAAGCAGGTTTCTCTTCCTCAGGTATATCATTTTCTTCTTCCTCAAAATCAGTTGAAGTTGCTGCCTCATTATCAAAATCATCTTCTGACAAAGCCCGATCATCAACTTCTTCCTGCGGTGGAGTCCACACCATCTCCTCTTCTTCAAGAGTTAAATCAACCGGAGGCTGAATCTTTTGTTGTTGTTTATAAGAAAAAGCTGCTGCCACAAAGCTGGCACCGACGATAAAAGCAACGAGAGTAAGGGAAAGAAGCTTCCAATTAAACTCTGATCTAACACTCAAAGCCTCTGGATTTTCTTCGATTACCTCTACGTCAGTATTATCAACCTGATTTTGTTCTTCTGTATTCATTACGAGTATAATAGCACGCACCGCACTACCACAAATCCACAATCTTCAAGAAATTAGCACACTCCATTTCGATCAAAGAGGTTCTAACGTGGTACAAAGTCTTCCACAAAAGATAAAAGTATAGGGAAGAATAAAAACAGACACCTTTTGGTGTCTGTTTTTATAGTAAGATTAGAACTTTTCTAACTTAACGACTATCTTTTCCAGTTTCTACGAACCGAACACACTGGCCTTGGTTACTGAAACCAAAACCTTCCCATCCCCCTTTCTTACAATCAGAAATAGTTACAGGTTGTGGCACTAAAGTGTAAGCTCGTGCGTCACCAAAGTCTTCATAGTAATACTGATTATCTACGTCATTCACCGTCACGTCCTTTGTTGTATCATCCACATAAATGTGAGGATTTGGAACTGGTGAAACTTCACCGTGCACACTGGTGTTATTAATTGTCAAAACAGCAGGATTGCTTGTTCGTTGATCAACATTAATCGCATGCCATCCATTATTGGATGTAGTGATGTTACTCGCAGTAACTTCTGAACTATTCACAACAATTCCAATACCTTCAAAATCACTTGCTGTTACATCTTCTAGAATTACACCAGCAGAATCATAGATGTTGATTCCATGAAGTTGCTCTGGCCACGGTTGATCAGCGCTACTAGTCACAGACAAGTTTTTTACTAAAACATTGTCACTCTGGACACCAATAGCTGAATTATTACTATTGCTCGTTTTTACAAAAGCAGCATCGATAGTGTACCCTCCACCGTCAAGAGTAATTGCTTTATTGATTGTAACTTGCTCTGTTGTTACGACATCTGCAGTAAGGAGAATCGTGTCACCCGCAGCTGCTGCAGCGACTGCGTCGGCGACAGTAGCCTCATCACCAGGCACAGTAATTGTTGCTGCAAAAGCCATTGCAGGAAATAGAAAGGCAGCTACGAAGAGAGCTGTCCCTACAAAGTAGGTTAGTTTATTTTAAATTATTTTTGTATTCATAATTCGTTTAATATTTTATTGCCATTAATAAACCGTCCTGAAAATGATCTGTCACATCAAAACCTATTATAGCAAAATAATCACCTTGATAGGAAAAATGGATAGCTCTGTAAATCAACAATCTTTAAGAAATTGGGGCATTCCACTTCAATCAAACAGGTTCTCGCCACAAGGGTATTTCTACCTCAGGGCACCCTCTTTTGCTTCGCAATTAACCTTGCATTTTTATATTCCCGTTGATCATTAAAAACCAGATTAACTTTGGAGTAAAGATTTCCACCAACATATAAATATATAGAACGATAAGAAGGTTTACTTTCAACACAAAAACCGCTGTCTCTAGCGGTTTTTGTGCACATACTTTGACATACTTCACACAGGCAAAACCTTGAGTCACTAATTACTCATCGGTAAATCTATAGGCGCATCACTAGGCGGCGCACTCACTACATCCTCCTCTACCGGAGGAGTAACGACTGTTTCGAATTCAATATTTTCATCGTCGACATTAACATGAATCTCGTAGAGTCCATTTTCAAACCTCTCCGGGTCAATTACTGGCAACACTTTTTGAACTTGTAAAACAGAAGTCGTAGTAGCCAGAACAATCGCAACGATCCACACAACAGCCAAAGTGATACTTTTAGTTGCAGTGAACATATTCCGACCGGCTAGCAAACTTCCTCCAACCAAAACAAGTACCAAGAGAGGAATCAACATCATAATAAATGACGAAGCGATAGCGAGAATACCCAAACTGCTACTAAGCATTATATCAAGCGCTGTCTGTGCGTCAGCCGGAATGAATGTTTTCTCAGACAAGAGGACAATACTGTATGTTGACACCAGACCTGCCACTGCAAGAGAACCGCCAATTATCAATACAAAACCACCAATATAACGACCAGCCACAAAGAGATATTTAAAAATTGCACCAAGGACTTTAAACAGTGATTCCAGCACGTTTCGTATCTTACCCCACAAGCCTTTGGTAGTTTCAAGGTCTTCGATATTTTTTCTTACTCTATCTGAGATCTCCTTCAACGTTACTGATTCACCACGCATAGCGAACTTATCGGCTGTTGTCTTAGCTATCGGGACCACGAGCCAGAGAATTATGTACACAAAGATTCCCATTCCATTGAAGAAAATGGAGATAACAAAAATCAGCCGCACAATCACTGGATCGATATCAAAATACCTAGCCAGACCAGACGCAATACCAGCGACCACTGCATTGTCAGAATCACGATAAAGTCGCTTTTTTATTTCAGTCGCTGATTCTTTAGAATTAGTTTCTTCGCTCACACTTTCACCCTCCGACACTTCCCCAAACTCAGATGGACTGCCCATTTCTAATATCACTTTTTCAACATCGGCAGTAGTAACTGCTACTTTTTCACTACGTTTACGGTCGATGAATTTTTCAGCGACCGCACTTTCAATATCATCGACAACCTCTTTTATATCGTCGTTGTTGCCAAGATTATTCTTGATTTCCTCCAAATAGGAAGACAGAGCATCGTAGGCATCTTGTTCGATAGCAAATACTATACTGCCAAGGGTTATGTTAATTACTTTTTTCATAGTGTTTTATTAGTGTGTTTACTGACGAATCCAGAGATTTCCACGAAGCTTCTAATTGCTTTAGTACTGCCTTCCCCTGATCTGTGATTGAATACATTTTTCTGGGTGGACCACTCTTGCTCTCTTGCCACTGATATTCCACGAGACCAAAACGCTTGAGTCTGGAGAGAAGCGGATAAAGCGTCCCTTCAACCACCAACAAGTTTGCTTCCTTAAGTTGTTTTAAAATATCGGGAGCGTACGTCACCTTGGCGCCGATAATCAAAAGGACGGGGAACTCCAAGAACCCCTTGCGCATCTGCGACTTGGCGTTTTCGACATTGTATTTTTGTTGTGCATCACTCATACAAATATTCTAGCATAAGGTACTTTGTAATGCAAGGTACTGTATGCAACTTTCTCTTCCCTGTTAATTTTGCCATTTCTTTCAACGAATCTAAGGTCTTCAAAAATTTAGGACGCTCCATTTCAATTGAAGAGGTTCTCACCACAAGAGCATTTCCAAAAATCTGTTCCCTTTGGTCACTAAAAACTAGGTCAACCTGGAGTAAACTGCTCAACAATACTTAAAATACCGCTCTACTGAGGGGTATTTTTTAGTAGATAAGATTCTAAATTGAACGTATCTGGGTCTTCACCATTCAGTATGTCACCGCAACCTACATAGACATTATCTTTGTCAGTTGAAAAACTAGCCCCCATTCCACGATCCCCAATAGAATAATCTTCCACAAATCCAATGTAATTGAAAGAATCTACATCTATACCCAATAATTCTGCCTCACCGTTATTATAAATCACGAATACACCCTTCTCGTTTTTCCCATATGAAGCACCGCCATACATCCACGACTGACATCTTCCAATTTCTTTAGGAACACAACCATCTAGATTATCTTCAGTACATTTGGAGGGTACGCCTCCTGTCTGAAAAAGACCAGATGCTGTATAAATATCACCTTCATTAAAGATGTATACATCTTCTGAATCATTATAATAATTAGTCTCACCCACTCTCACGAATGAAGTCGCTTCAATACCTCTCATTTTTGTATATTCTTTTAAACTCATTCCATTTGGAAGAATAATTTCTTCTGCGAAGGTCGTTTCATTAGGTAAATTATCGATTACTTTTAAGGCTTCTCTATCCAATCCTTCACTGGCACAAAAAAGAACTTCTTTACCGTCTAGTTCAAAAGTGTTTTCTACCGCTCCTTCGTGACACAAGCATTCACCAGATTCATAAATGACATCGGTCTCGCACGTGAACATCTCTTTTTCTGACTCGACTACCTTCTCAACCTCTACCAACCTCTTAACTTCAACAACCTTCTCAACTTCCACCACTTTTTCAGGAGCATACTGATATCCCACCCACCCACCGACAAACGGTAAGATAACGAAGAGTGTCATGGCCAAATATTTAGAAAGTGGAGTCACTTTATTTAAATTATTTTCAGTCACTTCTGTTTGTGACGCTTCTTCAGTATTTTTTTCTGGTTCCATACCGTCAGTATAACTTATTCCAGATACTGTATTTTAAATCTGCTCACATTTATTTTGCTATACTGCACAAATGTTAGAAACATTATTTCCAAACGGAACAGAACAATATCTTTTAGGCGGATTGTTGGTCGGCATTGGTATTGCTGTGCCATTTATTTTTACCGGATTAGTCGCTGGCGCTTCGACAGTTTTTACGTCAACTTGGTCGTACTTTTTAAAAGGTTCTTTTTTTCATGAGGAAACTTTTATCAAAACTCGTCACTGGCGCCTTGCCCTTACCGCAGGACTTATCACTGGCGGATTTGCGTATATATTAACTCTGGGTGGAGAATCAACTTTTGTAACCACAATTGATACTTGGCGACTATTACTTGGAGGATTTATTATTGGCATTGGAACACGCATGTCTGGCGGGTGTGCTTCTGGGCACGGAGTAGCCGGAAACGCTTCACTAGAAAAAACCTCACTAGTTGCAACAGTTACATTTCTTTTTGTAGCTGTTATCACCGCCCAATTAACCTCATATATTTTTTAGTATGAAAACAGAAATCATCACAATGTTTGCAGGCGGTATCATATTTGGCTTTGGACTTGCTTTGTCTGGAATGGCTATTCCTGAAGTTGTCTTATCTTTTTTGTTTCTGGAAGATTTTGGTTTACTGCTGGTTATGGCAGCTGCGTTACTGACCACGCTTATCGTATTTCAAGTGCTGCCAAAAATTCTTAATCGACCATTACTCGGCACGACTTTCCCTGCGCACAAAAACGCACCAATAACAAAGCAAACTATTATAGGAGCAATTATATTTGGTATTGGCTGGGGCATCTCTGGTCTTTGTCCGGCCACTAGCATCACCGCTATTGGCATGGGAAACTGGCCTGTTTTATACGGAGTGATTGGAATGTTTTTGGGAGCACTTTTGTATGGCCTGATCAGAAGCAAGAAAATTATTGGATAAAGCGAAATCGATAAAATCATAAAGGTGAATAAATAAATTAAAAATACCCACTTTAGTGGGTATTTTAATTTAATCTCTCTTAAACGCATCGGCGCAGATTTTCATATACTCTGCAAATTTTTCTTTCTGTTCCTCTGGTGACAATCCTTGCATATTTTCAACTGCTTCTTGGTGTGCACCGTCAGATTTTTCCACTTCTTCCATTACGTGCTCCTGACAATTCTTCCCCATTTCTTCTGGCGTGTTTCCTTTGATCTCAACCTCACATTCTGCCGGCCCACCAAGATCACTACAGATTATTTTTTTCATATTATTGAATGTTACCACGAGCCAGTATTTTATGGAGAATTCATATGCTGTATTTCAACCAATCGTTTTGACAAAGCGCCAATCCTATTAACGAAACAAAGGATGGGTGGATAGATACTTTTTTGGGTTGTTGAGGTAGCGCATAAAAATGTCTGGAATGGTGGTAATAGCATTACCTTGGAGCGGGATAAAATCAACGGCGTCGAGTTCTTGCGCTCGGCGCACCTTATCTTC
>JABAZV010000007.1:13945-72309 GCA_018608435.1 Patescibacteria group bacterium
ATCTTCAGCAAAGAAACTCGTGAAAATCATAACTGGAATATCGCGCGTTCTTTCATCTTTTTTTAATAATTCGAGTGCGGCAAATCCATCGCGTTCTGGCAATCTTTCTCCATTACCAATCATTAAATCCATCGAGATTATATCTGGCTCGGCTGCAACCACATCGGCAATTAAATCACCATCGGCATCAGCACGCAGTGTGAGAGAAAAACCAGCATCACCAAAAGTCTTTTCGTACAAAGCACGGTTTGATTCGCTATCTTCTACAATGAAAATCTTTGGTTGTTTGTTTTTACCCCACATGATGTTTGCAAATTAATCTACCTCACCATCTTCGCTCACCATTTGTGTTTCTATTTCGGTTTCAACTGGTGATTCAATCTCAGGTTCGGCTACTTGTACTTTCGTCTTGGTAGACTTTTTAACTCTGACAGCTTCTTCCTCTATTATCTCTTCGTATTCTTCGATTGCATCAACCGTTTCTTTTTCGGTTTCAGCTGCTTGCTCTCTTTCTTCTTTTTCTATTTCTGCATTTTCTTCAGGAGCATCATCTGTTGCAAATTCTTCAAACATTGCAGATCCTGCAACGTCGACTAATTCAGTATCGGTTGTTGTGCCTACAGCTTCCGCTTCTACGATTTCATAAGCAGCGACCAAAACTGTTGTGCTTGCTGTCGAAGTAGCCTTATTTTCAGACTCGCTTTCTATATCGTTGTCAGTAGATGTGGTTGAGGCCGTAGAAGTTTCAGTGGTCGTTCCGCTAATTAGAGCAAATGCTGTAGTCGCTGTGGAAGTTGCTGGCAAGAGAGTTGAGAGTGACGAAGCACCTGTCGCTGCTCGACAAGTTTCGCAAACAAACTCAACGACTGCACTCGCTGCCACATCAACCAAACCACTGACAAACCGAGTATTCAAGAGTGGGTTTTCAGGTCCAGTGGCAACCAGCTTGAATCTTATTTCACCAGCGATGTTTGCTGGTACGATAAATTCATAGAAACCATCGTTTGGAACATTTAATTCAATCAGATGGATTTGGTTGTCACTACCATAATAGTAAAGATCTATATGTAATTCTTCATCGGCGCCGTTTAGATTATTAGCTTCCCATTCGATTGTAATAGTATCTCCAGCAGCAACAAACGCAGTGGCTCCAGAAGGAGAAATTACTGCTGCTGTTGGCAAGCCTAGCTGCTGCCAATCGTCTGCCGTGTTGGTATCAACATCGTATGGTAAGCGCGCTAGCAAGCGACCAGAAGAAGCGGTCAAAGAATCTGCAGCCCACGGTGATTCGGTATCACCCCAGTTAAGTGAGTCGACGGTTGCGCCGAGACTGTCGACAAGATGTAGACTATCTCCGAGTGTGCGCAATCCATTTCCAATTAATTCATCTTCTACTAGGATAAGTGGAATTCCCCAAGGGATAGAGATTTCTGTATGAATTGTTGGTTTGGTTGCGATTAAGGCAAAGCCTCCAGACGAAACAGTTGTAGTAGAAAGATAGTCACAAACAGCAGCGTCGCAAATCTGCCAGCCAGCCAAATCAATATCGTCTTCCGTGCGATTGTATAACTCAACCCATTCTTGCGCCTCTGATACTTCGCTACAAAGCGGGAGTTCGTTGTTGACTACTTGAATCTGCAAATCACCTGAAGAAAGTTGGGCACTAGTACTACCGGTTGCACTACGACAAGTTTCATCAACATCATAATCAAAGTAAATTTTACTGATAAGAAGACTTGGTACAGTGATGGAATACTCAACCCTTTCAGTATCATTGTAACCGCCTTCATTGTAGCCATGGCGGGTTTGCCAGCCGTTATATTCTATAGCGAAATTACAAGTTTCTCCGACAAAAGCTTCCATACCTGAAAAAGAAAACTGCCATGTATCGAGCACAGTAGTGCTAGCGGTGTAAAGTTCTTTAAGCAAACCTTCGTACATAACTTCCTCATCCAAAGTCGCTGTCACATTTAAAGCCGCACACAGTGCCTCGCTCCCAGAAAATGCCGTGGAAGAAGCATGATAATAAAATGGGTTACTGAATTCTTCAGGAGTAATGTCGACTGACCAGGTATCTGTAGTAGTTCCTATAAATGGTGTGTGTTCAAGAATAAAATCAACTCCCCCAGTTGCGATCACGTTCTGCTCACTGCGCTCGATGTCATTATAGAAAGAAACTGTACTACCAACAGTCGATACACCAAGCAAAACAATGGCAACAAAGAGAGACAGAGAAAACTGCCACCACGTCCGTGATGAAGACATAGACTTGCTGTCTGCGCAAAAAGAGTGGACAGATGTTTTTCTGCCTTCAGTTTTTTCTTTCGAAGTGTAAGCAGCAGCACTCGTTGCCTGAATAATTTGTGGACCAACGTTTACTGGCTTGGTCCGAACTATATCGTGTTTTTGTTTTGTTGCTGTATTCATGCACCTTAATTACTCTCTGTATCGTCAATCTGTTCGGCACTAACTTTTGTTTGTCTTCTCCTCTTTTCCGCTCTAATCCGTCGCATTTCTTTTATTATATTGACTATTTCTCCCACCATTATCACCACGGCCGGACCTATGACTAAGAACATGAAGCCTATCTTGGTCTTGGCGAAAGTAAGGACGTATCCTACGTATGGTATAGAAAAAGAAACTTTTCCAATAATGTCTGACCTGCGTACACTGCCAGAATCATTGTCACCATTTGCGTCGCCTTTAGTGATGAATACTTTCTGAGTTCCTGAAAGATCTTCTGCCACAATTCTGTGCGTCACCGGCACTTGATCGCGAGTGTCTCTACCGAAAGTGATTACGTCACCAACAACGTAGTTGTCAGCTGGTTTTATAACAACCACGCTACCCGTATGGATAGATGGTTCCATTGAACCAGAAAGAACTACCTTTACTTGATACCAATTATCGATCGGAAAAAGTGACGATACCAGTAGCGCAATAAGCGCTACTAGAATGGTAAAAAAAATGTAGTGAAGGATGTTTAGGATAATTTTCATGCGCAACGATGTACAAAACTGTGGCTATAAAATGTGGTTGGGGGTGCTTGATTGAACTGTATGATTATAAATAAGATTATTTTGTAAGGCTTTGAAGCCTTTGTGGGTGGGCGAAGCTTTGCTTCGCCCACCGCAAAGGCATCAATGAATTTTTAGATACTTAAACTTAGTCGATTAAGTTCTCGGAAATTACATTGAATACTTGACACGCGGCCACATCACCTTCTCCAACTGTGATTGTAGCTGTATCGGTAGTACCAATTTCACTACAGTCACCAGAGTAGGTTGCTTCGAAAGTTATGTTCTGTGCGCCAACGTAGCTTTCGGAGATAGTATATGTACCAGGAGCAAGGTTCCCTGCCACTTCATCTGAGAAAGCGGTTTCTTCCAAAGTAGAATCGTTTGTTACAACAAACGGGAAGTCGCTCGGGCTAGCCGTGAGGCCTGGCGAAGTGAAAGTAACCAACTTATCAATCGTTAGTTCCGCTTCTCCGACATCGTCGTTAGTGATAGTACACACTGCTTGGTCAAATTCAGCTACTGTCACACTTCCGTTTGCGTCACAGTCGCCACCGAAAGTAGCGTTGTAGCCATCTGGACCAGTTTCAGAAATCTGATAAGTTCCACTAGTAACTAACAACGCTTCTCCGCTAAGCACTTCTACGTCTTCAACAAAGTAAGAAAAGTCTTCCACAGCTGAAGTTCCGTTGTCGTCGTTAGTAACTTCTTTTACTACTGTAATAGTAGTTCGTTCCGGCAATGGCTCACAAGTGAATTCACCATTGTGTCGCGCTTGTTCTGCATGGAAAGCAATGTCTGCTGTCATGCTGTCAGTTTGCGTCACGTTATCTACTGGTGCACCGTCACAAGTAAATCCAGTTCCTCGGTCGAGCGGACCATTGTCACCAGTTTTACCAAGACCGTCTTGATCTACAGCGTCATCTTCCATAACACCGAGACACCAAGCCTTGCCGATGAAACGAGTTTCGTCACCAGGCATAGGACCGTCATCGCCCCAAATGTTTCCTTGTGAATCAGCTAGAGCGATTGTTACCGGTTCGTCGATAGTCATGTCGCCAAAGTTTCCAGCTGGCAAAAGCGTTTCGTCGTCCTCGTACACATTGTCTCCATCATCTGCCCACCACATGAAGTTGATAGCTTCTGCAAGTTCACCTTCGCCGACTCCGTCTGTAACGTCTCCGTCACCAGCTTCTGGCTCAGTAAGACCATTATCATCGTTACTTCGAAGTGTCACATCAACACAAAGCCATGATGGATTGTCGTTGATATGTAGAGAGATAGTATCTTCTCCCCAGTCCCCTGGCTTAACGTCACCGAAATTGAAGAACAGGTATGAGCCGTCACCTGAAGGCCCTTCTCCATCATCAAGGTTGCGTGCTTCAAGCCAGGTTGTACTATCGTACAGCTCGCCGTTGTAGTAGCTCTCGTTGTCGATGGTAAGATCAACAGCTCCAGCAGTGAAGGTGTTTCCGGTAGACGCTTCATCATCTGAGAAGATGGCTGAAGTTGCGCCAACACTAAGCGAACCAACTACCGCAAGGACTCCTAAACTAAGTAGAATTTTTTTCATATTAATTAGACAGGATTAGCCACTGTTACTGTTAAATCAACCGGAGTGCCGACCACACTACCGCCAGTTTCATCGAGCACGCTTACCGTAATGACATGCGCACCTTCTGCTGCATTTTGGTAACAAACGCCACGGTTTAAGTTGATATCAAACTCATTGTCAGCGTCAACTGTGTCGCTGTTACATTCACCTCCCGTAGTACCGAGGAAGAATGAACCACCTGCTGCAGCATCATCTACCATGATTACTCGACCAGGAAAATCATCAAGGTCACCAGACACACTAGCAACAAAGTTTGCTTTCTCGGTAGATGTAGCCATGGTTGATGTTGGCGCTACTGTCAACATCATTGTTGGATCTGCTACTACTACTGCACCAGCAAATGGATTTGGATTGTTTCGGTGCTGTTCTACTCGGAAGATCATGTCAGCTCCGAAAGTGTCTGTCTGGGCGTCATTGCCAGTCTCTAAGAGGGGTAATTCCCAAGCCAAACCAAAGTAATAAGTCACACTTGGTACCATACGACCATCTTCAGCAAAACCATGACATTCTTCGTAAGCTGTATCACCATCCCCTTCTGTACAACTTTCTAGTTCGTAGGCAGCAGATAGCACTGGAGCCAAATCAAACGGACCAATATCACCAATCAACACTTCGTCCCAGAACTTAGGACCTTCGTAATCTTGGTAAACATTGTCTCCTTCTGTTGGATCAGTGTCACACATTGCATTGTCTGGTCCAGCTTCTCCACACTGGAAACCAGTAACTCTTCCCTGATCAACCCAACCGGTAAATACAAGGTAGTTGTCAATTTCACCATCTCCGTCAGGATCAGAACAATCTCCTTCTTCCATGCTTTGTTCAGGATCAGTACAAGTATTGTCTACGTCAATTACGTTATCAAGCAAAAACTGACCCCAAGCTGGGTTGTCGTATACATGAAGACTGATTGTGTCTTCACCCATATCTCCCGGCTTCAAGTCTAAGAAATTGAAAAATTTATGAACTCCAGCTTCAAGGTCAGTTTCAGCCCATGTTCCATCACAAGCGCTTCCTGTTGCTGGATAATAACCTTCACCTGGCACAAAACCATCTTCTGGCTGCCACTGATATATTCCTTCATCCACCTCCGTACAGATCATCTGATTATAGTGCGAAACACTATCTA
Organism: Patescibacteria group bacterium; assembly: GCA_018608435.1. Lineage (GTDB taxonomy): Bacteria > Patescibacteriota > Minisyncoccia > Phycocordibacterales > UBA918 > OLB19. The sequence continues at coordinate 19,704 of JABAZV010000007.1, forward strand.
CCCGCAGCTCTACAGCTCCAGCAGTAAAAGTATTCCCTGTCGATCGTTCTACGTCTCCATAGAACGCAACAGTCGCACCTCCCACCAAAGCGCCAACTACACCGAGTGCAGCTACACCGAGTGCGATACCACGATATTGCAACATATTTGTCATACGTCGAAAGTTATTCTGTTAAATAAATGCATAATCACGTTAGGTTCGCGGAACTACCACACCACAACCTTCGCTTAAATTGGAGTATACCAACAAAAGCTAATCTGTGATTTCTGTTGATAACTGACTGAATAGTGTGCACAAGTTAATTAGAACAAGTATTTAAAGCGTATTTTAAAGTGCAGAAGCTGTGCATATTGATATGGATAAAGATTGCAAAACTTTTACACCACACTCTTCCACAGCATGGTTAATAGTTGGTCAAAAATGCGCTACACTATAGTACATGGAACAAAAAACCGTTCTCGTCATTGAAGATTCTCAGTATTTAGCTGATTCGTTAGTAGACATGCTCAAAATAAGCAACTACAAACCCACAACAGCAAACACAGGTCGGACAGGAATCAGTAAAGCAATCGAGCAAAAACCAGATTTAATCCTGCTAGATATTCGCCTACCTGACATTGATGGGTACGAAGTGTATAAACAAGTAAGATCTAATGACTGGGGTAAGAATGCTAGAGTAATAATTTTAACAGCCTCAGAATCCATCGACAACATTTCCAAAAACGTCGACCTTCCACTTGAATGGGTGTTATTTAAACCAGACTGGAGCATTCCAGACTTACTGGCAAAGATTAAAGAGAGACTAGAAATACCTCTTGTGCAAGAATAAAGATTAATTGTTTGATGTCTCACTTTGAAAATCAGCAACAAAATAAAATCCGCCTTTCTAGATTAGTTGTATAAAAATTACTTTAGTATAAATAAAAAACTTGTGTACCCTAGGGTACACAAGTTTTTTGACTAATTCATGTTAAGAGGAAGGTTCAACGGTAGCATAACTTCAAAAGTGGCGCCCATTTTTTCAGTGGAAGTAAAAGATACACTTCCGTCAAGAACCGCTACCGCTTCGCGCACAATATAAAGCCCTAAGCCAGTACCATCCGGAACATCACGCACTGCATTGGATGCTCTAAAGAGTTTTGAGAAAACCTCATCCTGATCCTGAAAAGGAATTCCAATACCATTATCAGCTACCGACAAAATAATTTTATCTTCTTTTACTTTATAGCCAACATGAATTGTTCCTTTGTCGTATGAATATTTGATTGCATTGGACAACAAATTAGCAACCACCATTCTTAGTAAGTTTGCATCGGAAACAATAGAATCAACAGATTCATCATAAAAAGTTTTTATTTGTAGATTGCGCTGCTTGGAATGATAATTTTGTTCAGTCAAAATGTCTTTAAACAATTCCTGCACATTGACTGTCTTATATTCTGGCTGAAATGTGCCCAACTCGAAACGAGACACACGCAAGAAATCATCAACCAAAAGTGCCATGCGCCTAACACTAACGAGCAGACGATCGATGTATTTGCGCTGGTTTTCGGACAAGCTTTCTGGATTATCCACCAAAAGAAGTTCAGCACTCCATTTCATTCCAGCAATTGGAGTACGCAGCTGGTGCGATGCTAGAGAGACAAACTCTGACTTTGCATCTTCGGCTTTCTTTTGCTTCGTTATGTCCACCAAAGTAAGAAGACCTAATTGCTCACTGTCTGTTCCCAAACCAAACAAAGACATCAGTGCCCAAGATTCTCTATGGTCCGCTCGTTTAACACGCACCAACTCATCACTGATCGAGACCCCACTTTGGTATTTATATACCAGCATATTTAAGTGATCAATTTGATCACAGTTAACACGATCGAATATATTAATTCCCGCTACCTGACGCTTAGAAACACCCAACAAGCGCGAAGCAGCAATGTTTGAAGAGCGAACTAATCCATCATGTTCAATAATAAAATAAGGGACAGGGCTATTCATGTACAACTGTGCATACATACCCTGTGCGCCATACGCTGGAAAAATATCACTTGCAATTTCGGGTCCGCTAAGATTTTTTAACACTGAGCGAGCCTCACTTATCTGTATCCGATCAAATATGTACAGCGACGCCAAAGAGCAACACAACAGTGCAAAAACAAAAGAAAGTGCTTCAACGTCTAAACCGTAATTAACACTAAATTTAACGACCAAAAAAACAAAAGAGACTAGCACAAAAAAGACGCCTAGCGCTTGTAGAAGTGGTATTTTGTTACGTTTAATCCAGTACATAAAGTAAAACTTGCTTTTCTTTCACATTATTGTCTATCTCAATTTTATTGAGACCATATTTCATGTTAGCAAATCAGCTACATAGGCCATTTCACCCATTTCGTCAGTGCGCATCACCACAACCTTTACTGCGCTATTGCGAACACTTATAACACCTTCTTTGCTTACCAGCACTTCATTTCTTTCACGACTAATTTCAACTCCAAGTGGTGACAAGCCAGACAGAATAATTTCACGCAGAGCCGAACTTCGCACAGCTGCCGTAGCAGTCAAAACCAAAACATCGAGTCCTCCAAGAGCAACTGCTTGAGCAGCAATTGCTCTTTGTAAGTGATAAGCAAAAACATCAAGGGCCTGAACAGCTTCTTCGTCATGCTGCGCTCGGCGATCTAACAATCGTCTGATATCAGCATCTCCTGCTAAGCCGGCTAAGCCACACTTGCTATTAAGGTACATCTGAGCATCGATCGGACGCCAGTGTTTTACTCGCATCAGCTCAAGCAAAGCTGCTGTATCCACATCTCCACCTCGACTACTCATTACTACACCAGTAGCTGGCGAAAAACCCATAGTAGTATCAATACTCTTTCCATTCTTAACCGCAGTAACACTAGCGCCGTTACCCACATGGCAGACAACTAATCTCTCTGGATCTATTCCTATAAGAGGATGTATGCGACGAAGAATAGAAGCAACCGACAATCCATGGTAACCAAAACGATGCAAATCATACTCAGCCACATCTGCTCTATGAATGGAGTAATTTCTTGCCCGCGGTGGCATGGTTGCATGGAAAGCACTGTCTGAAGCAGCTACAATGCGCTGATTTTTAAAACCTTTCCTCGCGTTACTTATTTCTCTAAGTATTATTGGTATATGAAGAGGAGAAAATGTTTTTCGACTCTCTAACTCTGCTACGAATGCATCGTCGATCAGTCTATGCTGCTGAAAAAAAGTCCCTGGCGCTACAATGCGCACCACTATTTTATCAAGCTTGCAGCCAGGTGAATTGCGGTGCAAATATTCATTTACTTCAGTTTTTACACGATCAAAGGAATCTGTAAATTCTCGCTTCGTTACCGGCTCACATATTTGTTTTGTGCCATTAATGTTTGTGCACACCTCAAAACCATTGTCAGTCGACTCGAAACGCAACTCCAACACTACTCGCGCATCAACAAAAAGAGCGTATTTACGTGAGGAGCTACCCGGATTTATGACTAACGTCGATGCCATGTCCAATTAGTTATCTCTTCCTTGTCTTCACCATGATCAATGGCATATTGTCGGTTTTCATCTAGCTTCTCTTGATACTCGGTCACCAGTGCGTTAGCTTCTTGCTCAGAAATTACACCCTGCTTGGCAGCGCTTACAAAAGCTTCCATCGCCAAGTGAAAACGATCTACGTGGTTGCGCACCAGCATATCAAACGGGGTAGTAGTAGAACCGCTCTCTTCATAACCATGCACATAAAATCGTTTTGGGTTTTGTGCGTAATCAAACAGTACTTGCTTGATAGTTTGCGGATATCCATGGAAATTGATAATTACTGGTTTTTCCTCAGTAAAGTAATGTTCGAAGTCATGACGCATTACGCTACAAGCCGAATGTCCAATACCCATACCTGAAAGTGATGTAATATTTACAAACCGCAAGCGCAACTCTGGCACTCGTTTGCGCAAGATACTGATGGCCGCCAGTGCTTCCATAGTTGGATAATCGCCAGCTGCTGCAAAAACGACATGAGGATCTTCATCACTGGCAAAATCCCAAATTGATACACCTTCAATCACATCTTGTTTAGCTTCTTCAAGCGTGCGCCAAATTGGGAGCGGTCTCTTAGAAGCAACAATTACATTTATTTCTTTTTTTGACGCCATCACGCGGTTGAATACAGCCAAAGAAGTATTAGCATCGGCTGGGAAGTAAACATTGGTGAAACATCCTTGGCGCTGCAGAATTCCATCAATAAAGCCTGGGTTCTGATGAGAAAAACCATTATGCTCTTGTCGCCATGCTCCTGAAGTTAAGATGTAATTGAGTGACGGAATATCACCGCGGAATTCAACTTCGCGTGCAATCTTAAGAAATTTAGCGTATTGGTCGGCCATACTAGCCACAATCTGCACGAACGCCTCATATGAGACAAATAATCCATGACGTCCTGTAAGCACGTAGCCTTGCAATAAACCCTGCAAGCTGTGTTCTGAAAGCATTTCCAGCACGCGACCATCCCATACCAAATCTTTATCCCACTCCTTGTGTGGCCAAACAAAAGAACGGCCGGTAATTTCAAATACTGGATGCAGCTTATTGGAATAGGTTTCATCAGGTGACATCAAGCGGACGTTGCGATTAGCTTCATTAGCCTTCATGATATCGCGCAAGTAGAAACCAATGCGCTCCATGCTGCTCTCTACTCCACAAATCACATTATCTTGACTATCGTTTAGGTCACAGGTATTGGGCACAGCGTACTGATCAATGTCTGGCAATATTAAAGGCTTAAAGGCAGGGTCTCCACCATGAGCGTGTGGACTATCCCCCATGCGCCTGCCCTCGCGCGGAATAAGACTTTGAATGTCATCATCAAATTTTGTGCCGTCAAACAAATCGTGGAATCGATATGATCGCAACCATTCTTCTAGTGCTTTTAGATGAGTTTCATCAGTCTTAGCTTTTTCAGCAATTACTTGATGAGAATAATGATTGTCTTCAATCTTCTTTCCATCAAGTGTATCGATGCTACCCCAGCCTTTTGGTGTGCGCAGCACGATCATCGGGAAACGTGGATTTTCATGGAGAGTTTTTTCTCGTGCACAGTGCTGGGTAAAACGAATGGCTTCAATTGCATCATCCATGACTTTCATCATGCGCGCGTGCGCGTCCTCCTCAACATAAGCATCAACAAAGTGTGGTTCATAACCATAACCCCAAAATAGTGCACGAAGTTCTTCATCGCTCATTCGGCCAGGGAAAGTTGGACCTGAAATCTTATAGCCATTTACATGAAGAATCGGTAATACCGCGCCATTGGTAGCTGGATCAATGAGCTTATTAATATGCCATGCGGTGGCAGTCGGACCTGTTTCAAATTCACCATCACCAATCAAGCATGGAACAATCAAATCAGGATTATCCAAAATTGCACCATAGGCGGTTGAGAGAGCATAACCGAGCTCACCTCCTTCAAGAATTACACCAGGCGCTTCAGGATTGCTATGACTAGGACACCCATAAGGCCAGCTAAACTGCTTCGTCATATGCGAAATACCAGCTGTTGTTTGAGGAATTTTATCAAAATACTTTGACAAAGTTCCTTCCATAAATAAGTTTGACTGCACAGCAGGGAAACCGTGTCCAGGGCCAAGCACAAAAAGCATCTTAGCATCATGCGCAATGATGGCACGGTTGAGATGGGCGTAAGTAAAATTAATACCCGGGCAGGTCCCCCAATGTCCTAACAAACGGGACTTGATATGCTCAGGCTTTAATGGCTCTTCTAATAAAGTATTACTTTGTAAATATATTTGGGTGGCAGATAGATAATTAGCTGCCTTAATGAACTTATCAAGAACTATACTCATAACTATCATTCTATCAGGTTATGCTTCTCTGTGCTTAACAAGCTGTGATTAGTAAAACACTAACAACAGGAGAACTAACGAGTGCAGGTTGTATGTTTGAACCAATGCAAAAGCTATAGCTACACACTTTTGTTATAATTCCGGCATGAAACTTCTATCCGATCAGCTCAAAGTTAAGCGCGGTCTGGCTGGCTTAGGTTTATTCACCAATAAAATTATTGCTCGAGAAGAATACATCCTCGAATACACTGGTGAAGTAATCACTGAAGAAGAAGCAAATCGCCGCGGCGGAAAGTATCTATTTACTCTGAACGAAAAATACGTGATCGATGGCAAAGGGAGAAGCAATATCGCTCGCTACATAAACCACAGCTGCAAACCCAACTGCTACGCCGAGCTGAGTCATGATGAGAAACAAGTATTTTTTCGTGCCGAAAGAGAGATTGATAGCGACGAAGAACTTACCTGTGATTACGGAGAGGTTTACTTCGAAGATATAATCAAACCCATTGGCTGCCGTTGCTCGGAGTGTTCAAGATAATTCAACTTCTTTCAAGCGCTAGATAAAACAAATATAAAAGCCGTGCACTTCCTTAATGCGCGGCTTTTTATATTTGCTCTTCAGCCAAATCTGCACTTTCTTCTACTTCGTCCTCAGGAGGAACATCAGCTTCGCTTTCTTCAGACTCATTTACTCCAGAGTTTTCTTGAACTTCTTCATCCTCATCAGTTACGTCAGGATCCTCAGCATTAATTTGGTTAGATTCAGATTCTAATTCATCACCAATAATCGCTGTAGTCGAAGCGGTCGAAGTAGCTAAAAAATCTAATGTCGAAGTTGCTGTGTTGGTAGCAATCGGTTTTGGCTTTGGTGGTTCTGGCACGCTGCCGTCTGCATTTCTTGCTGGAATCAGACCACCATCAACTTTCCTCTCGGTAGTATCTTGCACTTCAAGAACATTACCGCCAGACAACATATCGTTTTCGCTAGCTTGCCCGTTTCTAATTCGTTCGTTGCGTTCTTCAATAGTTTGGTAAACGTCGATCCGCCCCGGATCAGAAAAGCCAACTGCTGCAGATGCGCTCGTGCCAGCCAGCAAAAGAATTGTCACGGTTATATAGCGGTTACGCTTACGTTTGAACAGAACCTGATTTGCACCAATTTTAGTTGGAGCTTTTCTAGCAGCAGCAATGTCTTCACTAGACATTTTTACCTCTTCTTGTTTTTTTACTTCTTTAACGTCAGCTATTTTATCTTCTCTGTCGTCAGCAACTCTTCTTGCCGGCGCTTTTCTGGCAGCACGTTTAGTGGTTGCTTTCTTTGCAACTTTTCTTGTCGCCCTATTTCTGGCGGTGCGTTTTTTTGGCGCAGTTTCAGCCTGCGCCTGCTCCTTAGAAGAAACAGACATAAATTATACTTGAATTGTAACACTCTGTAGCACAGAACCACAAACAAACCCACAGCTATCTACTGAAAAATAAAGGCCGTAAATATTTGTACAAAATCATATTGTTCCGCAGGGCAGCAGTGATACTTGCCACTAATAACAAACACAATGAGACTCAATACTAACCACTTCTCAAAGCTTGTTTTATGTGCTAAAGTTTTGCTTAATGTTGTATTAAGCCGTATTTTGTTGCTATTTACATTTTTAAACAGCCACGAATACCAGCCACAACTCTTATCCCATAATCAAAATAACTTTGCGACCACCAAACAAACCATATCACCGAAAAGACACCCGAACCAAAATTAATCAGGCAATTCGTGCGCCTGAACTACGCGTACTTGGTCCGGAAGGTGAAAACCTCGGCACACTCTCTCTCGTCGATGCTCGCAAAGCAGCTGAAAAATTAAAACTCGACCTCATCGAGATTTCTCCTAAAGCGAAACCGCCAGTGGCCCGCATTACTGACTTTGGTCAATACCGTTATGAAACAAAGCGTAAAGCAAGCGCCGTCAAAGCCAAAGCACACGTAACAGAAACAAAAAGCGCCCAAGTAAAGATCGGCACCGGAGAACACGACCAACAACTAAAGGCCAAGCGCATCGCTGGTTGGCTGGAGGAAGGTCACCGTGTAAAAGTAGATCTGTTTCTCTGGGGACGTTACAAATACATGGAACCAAACTTCCTTAAAGAAAGGCTAGAACGTTTCCTCAAGATAATCCCTACCGAATACAAGATCGCTGACCCGATTAAGAAGAGTCCTAAAGGGTTTACCTCCACTCTTGAGCGCGGCACCACCGCCAAAAAAACACAAAAGCCAGAAGTCATAGCTGAAGAAAAACCAGTTGCCAAAGACAAGCAGAAAAAAGATTCTAAAAAGGCTAAAAAAGATGAGAACAAGTCTAAGAAAAAATCTCTAGACGAGTTGTTAGAAGGAGGAATGGTTTAAAAACAGTAACTTTAAACGAGCAGGAGCCGTTTATTTTCTTTGGAAACATCGATCAATCAGCCGCAACTCACGAAAGAACACTGGACTTTTTGCCTCAAATGCGTTATATTTTGCCCACTTTGTCGCGATTCCCAAGCGTCTGAAGCCCGATCAAATACTTAAAACCAAACAAGTCTAAACTTAGACTTTTTACTGGTAAAATGCACTTCTTTGCAATTTTACAGCTACACTGAATTATTCTTATGAAAACTAACAAATCATTCACTAAGCGGATCAAAGTTTCCAAAAACGGAAAACTGATCGCTCGAAAGCCCGGACAAAACCACTTCAACGCAAGACAAAGTGGTCGAGCGCGCTTAGCACGCAAACGAACGCAGTTGCTCACAATGAGCAAACGAATTACCCGCCGCTTCCTCCCTAAGAGTGGAGCATAATCACCTAATATAGAAATATGGCACGTGTAAAAGGAGGTCTGATGTCGCAAAAGCGACGCCGCAATATTCTTGACGAAGTGAAAGGTTATCGTTTCGCCCGCTCAAAGAAAAAGGCTGCTGCCCGTGAAGCTATTTATCACGCACAGCTACATGCATTTGATCATCGCAAAGACAAGAAAGGAGACTTTCGTCGCTTGTGGACAGTTCGCATTAATGCAGCACTCAAGCCACACAGCATCAAATACAGCCACTTCATTAATATGCTGAATGTTAAAAACATCGAGCTAGATCGCAAAATTCTTGCAACACTCGCTGTCGAAAACCCCGAAGCTTTCAATCGAGTGGTTGCTGAAGCGAGTAAGTAGCTTACTCAACATAAAAATACCAGTGCTCTAGAGCACTGGTATTTTTATTGAAGTATCTATTAAGAATAAGTTCAGGAAGAGGAGATTTGTTTATTTCATTTAGAAGTCTATCTCTACCTCCGCGTTCTCTTCAGGTGCGATTGCGTTAATTCCCAAGTAATCACGTAATCTTTGAGTAAGGAAAAGACTTGCTCGTTCTTCACCCATCGCTACAAAAACTTGCTTTGGTTGATACTCTTGTGTTCCGCCGTAAACCAAATCAATCAGCTGGTTGCGGTCTGCGTGGCCTGAGTAGCCTCTAATGGTTTCAACCTGAGCCTTTACCGCCACTTGCATGCCATCTATCCATACTTGCTTAGCGCCGTCTTGCAACAACCGACCAAGGCTTCCTACTGTTTGATAACCGACCAACAGAAGCGTGGTATTTGTATCACCCAAAAATTTCTTTTCGTGTCGCCGGATACGCCCGCCATGACTCATGCCGGCTCCAGCAATAATTATCTTTGCTCCATGCGTACGAGCGATCTGCGATGATTCTTTTACTGTTTCAGTAAAAGATAAACCTTCAAATGAAAAGATATCGTCACCGGCTTTTATTTGTTCTTGAATTTCAGACTTTAAGTATTCTGGAAAATCACGATATATATCAGTCACCTTGATAGCTAGCGGGGAATCAAGGAAAGTTTTAATTGGTGGAATTTTACCAGCTTCTACCATGTTATTTATTTCATATAAAATACCTTGCGTTCTTTCAAGAGAGAAAGCAGGAATGATAAGCGTACCTTCACGTGCAATGGTTGATTCAATATGCTGCTTGAGGATCGCTGTTCGCTCTTCTACTTCTTCATGCACCCGATCACCATAAACACTTTCCATGACCAAGTAATCGTATTTCTCTGGGACTTCAGGTGGTGACAAAAGAGGCTGAGGAACATTGCCAATGTCGCCGGTAAATACAATCTTTTTACCGTGACGAGTAAACTGAACCATGGCCGAACCAAGAATATGCCCTACGTCTGTGAACTCAACCGTGACGTCATCTTCGAGCTTTATGGTTTCGTGGTAACCAGCAGTTTTCCAGAGGGACAACGCCAAGTCGATATCTTTTTCACTATAAAGAGGCTTACGTCCTTCCTGCTCTGCCTCGCGCTCCATGATGTGAAGAGAATCACCAAACATAATGCGCGTGAGCTCTTTGGTTGGCTCGGTTGAATAAATCGTTCCTCTAAAACCATCGCGCACCAACTTTGGAATACGACCAATGTGATCAGCGTGGGCGTGAGTAACAAACAACACATCTACTTTTGAAGGATCGTAAACAAACGGACGAGCGTTTATTTCGTCAGCATTTTTATCTCCTTGCACTAAGCCGCAGTCGACCAGCACAGCCAACTTACCTGTATCCAGCATAAAGTTTGCTCCCGTCACCGAACCGACTCCTCCATAAAAACCCAAAGTTGAACTCATAATGATTGTTTGTTTTTCTTATGTTATCTATCCATTCTAAAGCTTTGCAAAGTGAAGAATGCGAGTAATCCCCCACAGAAGCCAATCAGAACATCTTGCACAGTATCAACAATATAGACTCCTTGGCTAAGTACTCCAATAGAGTACTCAAAAACCTCCCACAAGCCCGTAGTGAGAGCCAGAACAATTAGCATAAGCGCAAGACTGGGGCGTACATTAATTTTCTTGAAGCTAGTCAAAACAAAAAAACTAATTGCAACCAGTATACCTCCCCAGAAATGCATCATAATATCAAACCACCAGTAAAACCAATATAGTGACGCGGCCACAGCAAAAGAGTGCACACCAGCAAAAAGGGTTCCGCCTACAAACAATATAATTGGCAGTATTGTTTTATTCACAGTATTCATGATAGCAGCGCGTGTCAACTTGAGCTATTGAAACTTATGGTGTAGTGATTAGGAATAGATTAAAAAAACGGAGCATATCTGCCAACAAAGCGAAATTTTGACAAGAAAAAAGCCAGCCCGGAAGGCTGGCTTTTTTATAGGAACCACAAGCGTATGCTCCTGATATTAATATCAGGTGGGCGCCTTCTCTGTTTAGATTATTCGAAATTCCTAAATGATTCTCGGCACCAAACGTGACTTCAGACAGCCCTTACATTACGTAATCGGAACATACGTTATTGTGGCTCCTTCATTATGTTATCACAAAAAATAGAAAAGTGTTGAATAATGTGAGTGGATAGAACTAAAATTAAGCCCAGCTCACAACAGTCACTTAAAAATAAAACCGGTACATTAATTATGTGCCGGTTTATTTTTACCTATTCTCCTTTTCCATCCAAATTTACATCGTACAGAATTCTTTCCTGAGCAGTGGTGTAATCAATTATCTCTTCTTTGGCGAACCAGATTTTGATTTCTCGCTCAGCTTCTTCTGGTGACTCAGACTGATGAACTAGGTTGCGCACAGCTCGATTTTCGTAAGTTGCGTGTCCGTACGAATCAACAGTATAGTCACCACGAATTGTTCCAACGTCTGAACTAGAAGGTTCTGTTGAGCCAACTATCTTTGTTACCACTGAAGTAGCTTGGTTACCTTCGATAACCATCGCCAAAACAGGACCAGCAGTCATATACTTAACCACAGTGCGAATGATGTCTTTCCCATATTCAATCGGTTCTTTTTCAATTTCTATCTCTTGCCCTTTCAACTCTTCCACGACACCTTCACCTTTCTTTTGGTACCAAGCGTCATCTTTGTTGTAGTGATCAAGAAGCTGAGCTTCTGTTGCTTCAATCAACTTAAGAGCGCTTATTTTAAGACCTGTTTGTTCAAATCGCTTGATGATTTCTCCGACAAGACTGCGTTGCACAGCATCTGGCTTAAGTAGCACAAGCGACCGTTCTTTGTGATAATTGTTTGACATAAAAATTAGTATTTGATTACAATGTTTTCGCTGTGAGTATAACAGGACAAACAAAAAAAACAAAGCGCATCAATTATTAATCAATGAAAATAATATTAGCAGAATACAGAGAGCTGTTAGAGGAATCATGACATAACAACTAAGTTGTTCAGCATCGCTGTATGCTATCTTTCTCCGCAAAACAAAATACATGATGATTCGCGACAAAGACAATGGCACTATAAAATATAAAAAACCAATAACAAATGACGCTTCAAAACTCTCAGCATCATCCATCACTGAAAGAATAGAACTGCCCATAACAAATATGAGGAACAAATTGAGAATCAAACCAACAGCATCTAGAGCTTCTTTCATACAATTTATAGTATCATATTGCCAAAACGACTGAAGATTCTGTTTTATAATATGTCCTATATCACTTACGAACCTGCGTCAAAATAACTGGACCAGCTTCGGTAATCGCCACGCTATGTTCGAAGTGCGCACTCCAGCTGCCATCTTCGGTATAAACACTATAGCCGTCGCCATCGTCATCAAACCACACATCGGAATCACCAATATTAACAATCGGCTCGATGGCGTATACGTGCCCCACTTCAATCAACGGTCCAGAGCCAGCTTTGCCGTGGTTTGGAATATTAGGTTCTTCGTGCACTGAATAACCAACTCCATGACCACACAAAACTTCTACTACAGAAAAGCCTGCTTTCTCTACACATGCCTGCACAGCTGCACTTATATCACCAATATGATTTCCTGGCTTAGCCTGCTTAATACCGAGAGACAAAGCTTCTTTTGTAACACTCAGTAGTTTGCTTGCTTCTTGGCTTATCTCGCCCACTCCAACCGTAATACCAGAATCAACAACCATATTTTTATATGACAAAGACATGTCGATATTGACAGTGTCACCTTCTTTTAGAACAATCTCTTTAGACGGAATGCCATGCTGGACACAATCATTTACCGAGACACAAATGGCAGCCGGAAAAGGCCTGTCAGTAAATTCCGGATGATAACCCAAAAGCACTGGCACAACATTATACTTTTCGGCTAACTCCATAGCACGATCATCAATATCTAAAGTAGTATTGCCAGGGATTGCAACCGTTGCCAATTCCTTGAGGATACCAGCCAGAATACTTCCTGCTTCTTTCAAGATTTCTATTTCTGTTGTGGTCTTTTTTTGTATCATGCTTATAGAGTTTAAAAGACTTATGCTAAGCCCAGAGCTTTCAACACTTGCTGATGAACACCTTCTATTGTATCCGTACCGACCAAATCATGCACCGTAGAACCTTCGCGCTCACGATAAAAATCAAGTACAGGCAGAGTGTCTTCTCGATACCAGCGTAAACGTGTTTCGATAGATTCTGCTGTATCATCGTCACGCGCACGACCAACCATTCTTTCTCGCACAATCTCTTCTGGTGTATCAAGATTAATAACTTCTACTTCAGGACGCTCAAAAAAACTCAAAGCATTATCTAGCACTCTTGCTTGATGTGTCGTGCGCGGAAAACCGTCAATTAGCAAATGGCACTTTGGATCAAGCTGATCGATCATTGCCTGCCCCCACAAAACGTGAGTCAGGAAGTCAGGCTGTAACTCACCAGAGTCTAAGGTTTCGCTTATTTTTCTCTCAGCAAAAGTTTCATGCTTAGATGCTAGGGCGCGGAAACGACGACCAGTTTGAATATCAACAATCCTGCGAGAAGGATCTTTTTCTGAAATGACCTGATAAAGCTTTTCAATTTGGGTTCCTTTTCCACTGCCTTGTGGACCGACAAAGATTACTGTTTTGGGTTGCATGATTATTATTTACATTTACTAAGCGCTTTTATGACTGTCTTCCTAAGATCAGCGTAAGCTTCTTCTAGCCCTTCTCTATTGTCGATAATAACGTCGGCAGAAGGCTTAACTTCCTGTTCTATCAAGTAACGTTCGTACCTCTTTTTCAAATCTTCTTCACTGATATCTGCTCTAGCAATCGCTCTTGCCTTTAAAACATCCCAGCCACCTGATTCTATATAAGCTATGGTTATGTGTTTACGAGGCAAAAGCTGAAGCAGGTTTTCAACACCTTGCAGCTCGATCTCAAGCAGAACCAAATTGTTTTCACTAAGATGTGGAATTATTTCACTTTTAAGTGTGCCATACAAATTTCCAGCAAACTCTGCCCACTCTAGAAAATCACCCTGCGCAATTTTATCCTCAAATTCTGTGCGAGATAAAAAATAATAATCTTTACCCTCAACATCATTCGGACGCATGGCTCGTGAAGTGCAAGAAACTGACATTTTAATATCGGTATATTCTGCTAGCAAGCGCTTAATTAAAGTCCCTTTCCCGCTGCCTGTCGGTGCCATCACCACTAACACATGACCCTTAATATTATTATTGACGGCTTCCATAATGTAGGGAGAATAGCAGCTTTTTTGCGCAACCGCAACGTGTTATGCTGATAGCAATTCATTACACAATCATATAAATATGCAGCGTAAGCACATTATTACAATTTCCGGGAAGCCGGGTAGCGGCAAGTCTTCTACATCCGATAAAGTGTCGGAGCTACTCGGATATACTCGTCATTCCTCTGGTGACATGGTACGTAATGCTCTAAAGAAACACAAAATGTCGCTAGCCGAATACAACGACGAGACCAACACCGAATTTAGCCTTGACGAAGAAGTTGACGAGGCACTACGAGAACTCCGCATCCAAAAAGATGTGGTCGTCGATTCTAGACTAGGGTTTTATTGGCTACCAGAATCATTTAAAGTATATTTGGACCTCGACTTAGAAATCGCCACCGCCCGAATCTTTAAAGACACTGTCAGCAATCAGATGCGACGAGATGTTGGAACCAGCTCCTCTTCACTCGCTGGCGTTACTCGCCAAGTGCGCGAACGAATGCTGGCTGAGCAAAATCGTTTTCGCAACCTGTACGGCGTTGACCCTTACAACAAAAATCACTTTGATTTAGTAATTGACACCTCCAGACAAAATCCTCAATCTGTAGCAATCGCTGTTTTTGACTCCTATCGTAAATGGCTAGACTCTGAAGTCTGGGAACCAAAACATAACTCTGTGCCTCTGCGTTATTCGTTTAAAAATCAGTACTAAGTTACCGAAAGATCGGAGTGACAATGAAAAAGAATGACGCCTAAAGGCGTCATTCTTTTTCATTGTCCTCTACCTAAACTTCTCTCTACTTTTCAGCTGAATCATTCTTATCGCTCGACGCTTCATTTTCTTCTGACACCTCACCTTTTTCGTTCATTCTCTGCGGACGTGGACCTTTGGCCACTAAAGCAAACAGCACTAACAAAACCAAAGCGGCTGTTCCCATACCAACCCAAGGAATCCAAGGATTTGCTTCAGTTAAACGACTTTCTTCCTCGTCACACTCATCACCAATACCATCAAGGTCTACATCAGACTGATTGCGATTGGGATAATTGACACAATTATCATCAACATTGAGCACTCCATCATTGTCAAAATCATCACATACATCACCACGGCCATTATTGTTTATATCTGCCTGATCGACGTTTTCCACCCGCACGCAGTTATCAAACAAATCTCTAACGCCGTCTCCATCAACGTCAGCTGGTATATAACGGGGATTGTTCACCGCGCTAAGCGGAGTGACTGTTAGAACTTCTTCATCAGAACGCAAGTTACCAGCCTCTGATGTACTAACTATAACTGGGCGATCTGCGTCAAAATATATTTCATAGGTTTCTTCTGGCTGCGCCAAGAATCGTACAAAGTGCTGAGCTGCACTGGGATCAACCTCCTCTCTAAAATCAATCTCTGTAATTCTAAGCGGCTGTGCATAAGTAAATGTAACTTCAAAATAATTCGCCGTCACTTCAGGGAAAGTAACTCTTGTGCCGGTCATTTCTTTTTTTGCAACAATAGTTTGCAGACCGCTGCCTTCCAGAAGTTGATTTTTTTTATCTATGACTCTTCTTGGTGAATATTTGACTTCAACCGTACGCGGCAGTGCTACATACCTGTCTAACTGTAACTGCAATTCACTGGTGACAATAGAGTCACCAAAAGAAAGCTTAAGCGTCACCTCACCCTTTCCTTCTGTGGGCATAAGAAACTGCGTAGCTGTATCTATCCTGCCGTCTACCAAGTAATGCAAAGAAGGCGCGCTGGGATCACTTTTAACTGAGACAGCTTTTTTTTCTTGATTAGTTTGATACAGGATAGAGCCAATATTATTGACACTTCCAAGCTCTCGCACCAAGCGTTGCTCGTACTGAGATTTAGGACCATAGAGCGGTACCGATACTACAGTCGGAACAAGCACGTCAATTGTCTCAATTTTCATTACGTACTCAAAAGTAGTTATTTCATCATTTCCATTTACAGCCTGAGTATCAGTTACTGCCTGCGCAACAAACACCTGAGCTACGAACAGAAATAAAACTGTGCAAGCTATTTTATGTGCCTTAGATAAAATTGTATTCATAGTGTGGTTAATTAATTTCTGTTTCTTTATGATGTAACTTGCGTACAAAAGCAGTCGATATCAGCATCACTCCAATAATTAGGAATGTAACAATTCTTCCTTCCAAGCTCATCTCCCAGACATCAATGAACAACAATCGCAGAACAACCAGACCGATCATAACTGAACCAGAAAGGCGAGCTCCTTTGCTAGCGCGAGCAGTACCAATAACGAATAATGAAATACCAACAATTGTATAGATAATCAAAGAAATAGTCGTGGCAACATCATATGCCAAAAGAGCATGCGTCACTAGCCATACCAGTGATACTGAAAAGAAACTTCCTACCATCAAAGCTACTTTATCTATCACTGAAGACAGACCATTCTTTTCAGAACGCTCTCGCATGCTCCATAAATAGGCAAAACCAAATAAAGTAACAATCGCTACAATTACAACGACAAAATCATTGTGCCAAATTCCATCTCTCCAACTTCGTGAATCCAAGCTTCCAACTGAGAGCAGAGCTGGGACAGCAAACAACAAACCAATGTATGACAATGAGCGAGAAGAAACACCCAATTTGCCAGCAGCCACAAGCACCGCTGCAATTTCAAACCAATACGCTAGCGTGAGCGTTGGACCACTCAATTCAGCAGCCGTTGCAACACCAACCAGCGCCACACTAGTAGCACCGTAAATGTAAAATGCGATACGATTGGCGGTGTAGATGTAAACCACGTAAGCACCAAAAGCAAAGATGATTGCCCACGCTGAATATATCAAACTGCGCCACTCTTCCGACACTCCAGCTTCAACCCAGACAAACAGAAATACTGCAATTCCAATAGCAATCGCCGCATGCACTGGCATATGATGCTCCCCTTGTCCGTGGCGGCGCAGTAAACTCACCATATTGGCGCCGAAGTATAGCGCAATGAAAATAAATGAGAACATTAGCACTGCCTGCGTATCAGCAGATGATGACGTAAGCATAAAGAAAAGAGAATAGGTAAATGTTATTAGCAGCGAAGCTAATATTAACTTAGTCCAACCTGTCTGCCACACAACCCAAAGTGTTCCAGCCGCCACTAAAAGTAAGTACAAGAAAAGCCCAACCGTATCTGGCGCAGGCGAGTTAGTGAAGAGAGGAGCGATGCTACCAAGAAACAAACCAGCTCCAGCCAGATTTTTACTATTGTAACGAACCGCCACAAAAGATACAAAAACAACCGTCATGAACATCATGATCAACGCTGACAACGGAGTGAACAGATAATATATCTCACGCGCAGCAAAAGTAGTCAGCAAAATAATAGTTGAACCGAGCACGGTAAATATTCCTCCTTGGTGCTTGTGGGTACCAATCCGCCAAATACCAAGCACCATGACAGCAGCACCAGCGAGCAAGCCGATAGTAATTTGTCCGAGTGGACCAATCCATTCATTTATCACTGCGTAACTAGCGAGCCAGCCGAACGCAAGCAAGAGCAAGAAAGCTCCCAGCTTCATTAAGAAATCTTCTTTTAGCCAATCAAAGAAACGCTCTGCTGCAGATGGTTCTGTGGCAACTGCAAATGTACTAGCTGTTTTTATAAAAGGATTAGGTGGTGGAACAGGATTCGTCGTAGACAGAGGCACTGCCTGAGACAGATCATAAACTTCAGAACCAACCTGCCCTTCATTAGATTGACTCGGCTGATAATTTGAAGTGAGCGAGTTGATGCGCTCTTCTAACTTGGTAATTCTTTGCCCCAAATAAAAGAAGCCTATGATTGCAAAAATTGTAAATAAGAAATACATATAAAATAATTTTAGCACGCAGGAAGGAAAAGAAATTCACTAAACACATGAGAATAAAATTTTATATAAGTTGCGCTCAAAACGCTAATCAAACAAAATCACTTGCCGCAAGGCAAGTGATTTTTTTGGTTTGATTGAGTGAAATTAACTTGTGTTAGTACTCTCTCATCGAGACCTGAGCATCAAGTCGACGGATAAGGTCAAGCACTACATTAACCACAATCAAGACAGCCGTACCACCAATAGCAAGAGCAGCTATACCAGTGATTATTTGCATCCCTACCGGCAACACAGCTATAACTCCTAGGAACAAAGCTCCAACAAGAGTAAGTCTAGTTACCAAGTTTCCAAGGTATTCCGCTGTGTGAGCACCTGGACGAATACCAGGAATGAATCCTCCACTGCGTTGCAAGTTCTTTGAAACTGCATCAGGATCAAACGTAACAGCTGTGTAAAAGTAAGTGAAAAGAAACACTAGCAAGAAATACACACCACCGTACGCCCATTGATTAGCAAGGAAAGCAGTCACCTGTTCGCTTGCTTGCGGCACCCAAGGCAAGTCAAATGCCGAAAGAATGTTTAGTACCATTTGCGGGAAAAGCAAGATAGAGAGAGCGAAAATAATCGGAATCACTCCAGCCTGGTTAAGACGCATCGGCAAATAAGATTGGCTGGAGCCGTAAGTAGAGCCAGCTCGACTTTGCTTTGCGTAAGTAATTGGCACCGGTCGTTCTGCCTCAGTCATTACTACCACGGCGTAGATAATACCGATTGCAGCAACCGTAACGCCCAGATACAAAGGCAGCTGAGAGAGGTCTGAGAAGTCATATGAGAACAACAGTTGATTCAGCGTCGCAGGCAAAGTAGCTACAATACCAGCAAAGATTATGATGGAAACACCGTTTCCAATACCATATTCCGTCACCAGCTCACCGATCCAGATAAGAAGAATGGAGCCAGCTACAATCAACACGACATTTACCGCGAACTCAAAGGTAGAAAGACCGACAATAACTCCTTGGCTTTTGAGCAAAGTAAGGAAACCAAAACCTTGCAAAATTGCGAGCGGAAGCGTAAGCATGCGGCTGTACTGCGTAAATTTAGCTCGCCCCGCCTCACCCTCTTCGGTGTAAAGGCTTTTGACCTTGGGCGACATAACCGTCATAAGCTGCATGATGATAGACGCAGTAATAAATGGACCAACACCCAACATAACAATTGAGAGATTAGCCAATCCACCACCTGAGAATATATTCAGCAATCCTAAGAACTGATTATCTGCGAAAAATTGATCAAGCACATTTACATCTACTCCCGGAATTGGAATCGCTGCCAAAGCACGGAAGATGATCAACGCACCAAGTACAAACAATACTCGATTGCGAATAGTTGGATCTGTAAAGATTACTTTTAGTTTTTGAAGGAAAGTTTGCATAAGTCCTATAATATCGTTTATTTGAGAAACTGTCTAAACTTCGTAGCAATAACAATTCATAAAAGTCACTTGAACTTAGTGAAAAAGTAAAAACTTTATAACTGAATATCTTTTGCCTCCTAAGACATATTCATACATATGACTTGGACACAAAATGCTTCAGTTCAAATATTTTTATTTTGCTAAGCTTGTTACTTACGACACTGCGCAAAACAAAGCAGACAGAATCTACAATTTAACGTTTTGTTTTAAGCTCATTGCTAACGCTTCCACCAGCTGCTTCGATCTTTTCTTGGGCTGACTTTGAAACTTCACACTTTTCTATTGTGAGTTTTTTAGTCAACTCTCCGTTACCGAGAATTTTTACCGCCGGCGCGCGCTTTGCGCGTGTCGCCAAAACACCAGCCCCAACGAGAGACTTTGGTGAAACAACTGCTCCAGCTTCAAAGGCTGCTTCTAGCGCTGCAACATTAACAACCACAGGACGAATCCGTTCTGAGTTAACTGTCTTAGCTCGGTTAACACCATGACCACGAAGCTTTGGTATCTTCTTGATGATGTCGCGCATTTCTGGACGAGTACTGTTACCAGCTCGTGCCTTTTGCCCTTTATGTCCTTTGCCTGAAGTTTTACCTCGCTTCCCGCCTCGACCAATCCGCTTAGCGCTTTTGCGCGGTGTAGTTGGTTTTAATTCATGAAGTTGCATAGGCTATTTAACATTAAGTTGCTTAAGCGCTTCGACAGCGGCGCGAGCATTATTAAGCTTGTTCTTTGATCGAGAAAAGATTTTTGCAGTAACGTCTTTCACTCCAGCAATCTCGAGCACTGTTCGTACTGATGAACCAGCCACTAGTCCACGACCAGGTGCAGGCATAATCATTACTTCACTTGAAGCATACTTAACGTGTACGTCGTGTGGAATACGAGCGTCTTTGTCCATCAGCACGGTAATCATATGCTTCTTAGCGTCACGGATAGCTTTTTCGATGGCAAGCTGAGTGTCTCCGGCTTTACCGACTCCAACTCCAACCTTTCCTTTTTTGTCTCCAATAACCATAGAAACAGAGAATGAGAAACGGCGACCACCAGCCATCACACGCGTAACGCGGCGAATACTAACAATCTTTTGATCAAACTCTGGACGAGGTCGTTCTTGACGACCGCCACGACGGGTACGACGACGATCATTGGTGCCACCTGCGCGACGTGGACGACGCGCATCACGAGCCGGTCGTCTTGTGCCAGCGGGTGCATCGGTAGCTGCGCCGGCTGCTGCCGGTGCAACTGCTGCTGCTTCTTTGTTTGCAGCGTCTGACTTTACGTCAGTTGTAGCTTCCTGCTGTTTTTCTTCTGACATTATAAAATGTTTAGTTTAGTAAAATTTTGTTTACTTCTTTCGCTCTCGCTTAGAACTTCAGTCCTCCTTCTCGTGCTCCATCAGCCAAAGCAGCCACTACTCCCATGTAACGGAAACCGCCGCGGTCAAAAACAACTTCAGTTATTTTCAGATCAGCTGCTTTTTTAGCAATCGCTGTTCCAACTACTTTAGCCGATTCTAAACGAACACCTTTTTCTTTACGAGAATCTGAAGCAGCAATTGTCTTACCGGCTTCATCATCTATCAGCTGAGCATACACAGATTGGTTACTCTTGAAGACAGCCAATCGTGGTCGCGTTGCTGTTCCTGACACTTTGTGTCGCAAGCGGTTATGTCGCTTAGAGCGAGCAGCCGTCTTGGATTGTGATTTGTTTGTCATGTTTATGTGATTACAAATCTAAAGTTATATACCATCATTTTATTCTGACATCTAAAGTTAAAAATTGCTTTAGATGTGCGGCGCATGAGGCAAAATTTGTGAGGTGTACTGTTTTGTACATTGAACAAATTTTTCCGAAATGCAACAAAGCAGATAAAATAATTTTTAACTTTAGACGGCTTTCTTACCTTGCTTACGAATAATATGTTCCCCTTGATACCGAATACCCTTACCTTTATATGGCTCTGGCTTCTTAACCTTGCGCACGTTGGCTGCAAATTGCCCCAGCGCGTCTTTGTCATAACCAGAAAGAGTAATAACGTTTTTCTGTACATCAGCAGAAATTCCTTCTGGAATCTCCAAGTTAACAGGGTGAGAAAATCCTACGTTTAGTACGATTTCATTTCCCTTTACTTCAGCTCTATACCCCACTCCTTCAATCTCAAGCAAACGAGTAAAGCCTTCTGTTACTCCCGTAATCATATTACGTAAATGAGCAGCATAAGTTCCCCACATTGCTGGTGCATTTGAAGTTTTGTTTGGTACAAGAGTAACAGCATCACTTTCAATCGTGAAAGAAACATCGTCTTTTACTTCTCGTGAAAGAGTCGCTTTGGGACCTTTCACCGTCAGCACGCCGTCCACCAATGTCACATCGACACCGCTTGGAATGACTACTGGTTGTTTTCCTAATCGACTCATATTACCAAATGATGAAAAGTTGCTCACCTCCTACATTCTTCTCCTTAGCTTCCTCACCTGTGAGAATGCCTGCTGGAGTAGATAGGATCATGTGCCCCTTTCCAAACTTAACCGGATGAATATCCGCCACTCCCGAATAAAGACGTCGACCTGGTTTTGAAACACGCTTTACACCAATGATTCGGTGCTTGCCTTGTTCATAACTTAGTGTCACTTCGAGAGTTTTTTCTTGTACTGCTTTTCCTTTTGTTACTGCTGATTCAACATAACCAGCCTCAACCAACTTGCTTATAACTGAATGACGGAGTTTTGAATACGGTACAGAAACCGTTTCTTTTCCAACCATACCAGCGTTTTTAAGACGAATTATGAGATCGCCAATAGTGTCGCCTACCATGATGATTTTCTTATGCCTGGTATTTGTCCTTCGTGTGCGAGTTCGCGGAAGCAAATTCGACACATGTCGAAGTCACGCATGTAACCGTGTGGACGTCCACACAGTGTGCAGCGTCGCACGACCCTTGATTTGAACTTCGGCGGTCGCTGCGCCTTTATGATCATTGCTTTTCTTGCCATAAATGAAGAAATGAGCGTAGCGATTATTCTGAATTTACGTCTCAATTTCAGGCTTTCGGCACAAATATATATCAGTTTTTATAGTCGAGTAAATCTCTTCCTAAAAACCAAGCAACCTGCCTGAAATTGCTAGACGCCGTACACAGCATGTACCGCTACAACTTTATGATTATTTTTTTGGAGCCGTCTCACCAAGATATCGGTGACTGCACTCCCTGATAATTCTGGCTTGTGTTCGTCAGTTTAAAGTAAATAAACTGGCAATTTTGGGCACGAACTGTATTACAATTAGCAATCTGCTCGCACCTCACTCGCCTTCAACGATTGGCTCGCTTATGAACAAAATACGTTCAAAAACAAAGCCGCTCGCTTCGCCAGCAACCATACCAGAACCAGCTAAAATAGCAACTAAATAATACGAAATGTACAAACATTAATTGTTTACATGCTTCAGAGCGAGAAATGACAGAATTTATACTGGTTCGCAATTTTGCGAGTGAGGCTTTAGAAAGGGATTTTTCTTAGTGATTTATCCATCAGCTCAATTTTTGTAGTTTTATACTCGAAAGTTGCTGTTTTGTTTTGTTGACAGACTGTGTTGGCACGTAGATAGTCTTTTGTTTCAGTAGAAGATAGTTTGTATGAGTATTCATGATTAATAAAGACTTCTTTAAAAACAAAAAGCTCAAAACTACTACTCAAAAAGAAGTTGAGACAATGGTCATTAGGTATTCCGGTATACGTCAAAATCACATCTTCTCCATCTGTCCGCATAGAAATTTCACCGTTATATCCATTTAGAATTCTTCCTTCTTGCACGTCTACATCGTAGTATTTTTTTGCTATTCCTGATTCAATCAAATCTTCCGTAGTAAAATCCTTCATAACACCTTCCTCAGCAGCAATGCTAATTTTTTCAATCAAATATCTTCTTTTCTCAGTTTCATCGTCCTCTTTTTGTGTATCTGCTGTATTCACTCCTGCTATTACAATAATTGCAACGATTGTTCCCCATAATACATATTCAATAATATTGTCAAAAGGTTTAATGAGAGCCGTCAGCACTAATCCGATGACAATTCCAATTGAAACAGTTTTTGCTATCATCGGAATAAGTATTGATGCAAAGAGGGGCGCCCAACCGCCCATCAAAAATATGATAACGGCTGCTCCTACGAGTAAGATCATAAACGATATGACAATGTAAGCCGTTTTTCTAAGTAGTACCATTGTGATCGTGGTGAGAATAACTAGCCCAACATGACTAATATGATACGAATCATCTACCGACGAGATAGAAAAAATAAGTAACCCAACATAACTAAAACCTAGAACAACAGAAACTACAAATGGCAATAATTTTTTGTCACTTTTATATATATCAAACATATATTTATTCTATCAATTATATTTATTTTTTGCTCAATAATTGTACTAGTTGATTTGGAAAAATACTTCGTACAATACGTATGCTCGAAAATGCTAGAATAATTGAGCAAATTATTAAATCAAAAATGGCTGATGGTTAGTAAGCCACTTTATTCTCCTGCTGAGCACAGGCTTACTCAAACATAAAAACACGACGCCTTGGCGTCGTGTTTTTATCATCACTTTTAGAACCTAGTCTTTTGCTTCCTCATTCTTCTTCAACGGAAAACTAATGTGACGCAAGAGCGCTTCCGCCTCTTTTTTTGTTGAAGCTGAAGTTACAAGCGTGATTGACATACCAAAAACATCTTTGATGTCTTCATCCTGTGTCTCTGGAAAAATAGTGTGTTCTTTAACACCAAAAGTGTAATTTCCCATTTCATCAATAGACGAAGTCTTCAAGCCTCTGAAGTCGCGTGTTTGTGGAATCGCTACGTGAATTAGCTTGTTAAGGAAATCATCACGACGCGCCCCACGCAACGTTACTTGATAACCAACAATATCTCCTTCACGCAATTTAAAGGCTGCAATAGATAGCTTTGCTGGCCTGGCCGAAGCTTTTTGCCCGGTAATTTTAGCTAGACGATCTTGGATAAGAGCGATCATGGCCTTATCTTCTATGCGACCGGTTCCAACCGAAACAACGACCTTTTGCACCCGTGGTGCTTGATTAACATTTGTATAGCCAAACTCCTCTTTCATGGCTTCAAATATCGTTTTCATTTGAGTCTGTACTGTTTCCATACTCATTTTGTGAGTTTAATTAGTTTATATAAACCAATGTTTGAACTCCTTATTATTTATTTATAAGTGGGTTTTATGTTTGTGGTG
The DNA here is from genome assembly GCA_018608435.1 of Patescibacteria group bacterium. Taxonomy (GTDB): domain Bacteria; phylum Patescibacteriota; class Minisyncoccia; order Phycocordibacterales; family UBA918; genus OLB19. The sequence continues at coordinate 44,680 of JABAZV010000007.1, forward strand.
TGTTTAGTGGCGACTCCGCCTTCACTCAACACATCATCTCATTACACCTGCTTTCCGCTTGCCTTCGACACACGTACTTTCTTACGTTTATCTCCTTCACCTTCAAAGGCATAACCAACTCGAACAGCCTTGTCGCCTTCCATAAGTCCTACGTTTGAAACATGAATCGGCATGCTCTTTTCAATGATTTGTCCTTGTGAACGAGTGCGCCGGTTTTTTTGATGTCGCTTAACAACATTGATTCCTTCGATCACAACTTGCTCTTTTTCTTTGATAGTTGTAAGCACTGTACCGGTTTTACCTTTGTCCTTACCCGCTAGTACTTTTACCGTATCTCCTTGTCGAATTTTCATATCTGATTAATTTGATTACACGACTTCCGGCGCGAGGCTGACAATCTTCTGGTATCCAGCTTCAGACAATTCACGAGGAATCGGTCCAAATACTCGGTTTGCACGTGGTTCTCGCTTTTCTTTGTCGATAAGCACTACTGCGTTATCGTCAAAACTTACGTACGAACCATCTTTACGACGAAACGGCTTTCGCTGCCTAACAACTACACCGTACACAACATCCTTCTTCTTTACTTGCTTGCGCGGTTCAGCGGATTGCACTGCAAGCACAACCATTTCCCCAAGCTCAGCATATCGCTTCTTAGAGCCACCAAGTACTTTAAAGACTCGGCCGACTTTACCACCAGAGTTATCGGTGATTTTTACAATTGTTTGTGGCTGAATCATGTTACTTGTTGGTTACGAGCGCAAAACTTTTTCGTTTTGAGATCGGCTTTACTTCTTTTATTTCGACCTTGTCACCAATAACAGCGACGTTTCCTGCATCATGCACCAAGTATTTCTTTGTGCGGCGCAAGAACTTTTTGTATTTTGGGTGTTTTACGTATCGCTCAACAGCAACAGTACACGTGTCTTTCATTTTGCTAGACACTACTGTACCGCGCAAAGTGCGACCACCAGTTTTTTTAGTTTCAGTACTCATACACTATTTAGTATCAACATTACGACGACGTGTGCTCAGCTCAGTGAGAGCGCGGGCGATTTCGGTCTTAGCATTTCTCACTGTACTAGCTTTGCGGCTAAACTTGTCCTTGAAACGTTCTTCACGAACAGCTTGTCGTGCGTCTTGAACGAGCTTTGAAAGCTCTGCTTCAGACTTTTTACGAATATCTTGCATTTGTGTCATACGAATTGATTAAATGAATTATACTCGTGTGTCTTCACGACGTACGAATTTGGCTTGTAATGGTAGTTTGGCAGTGGCTTTACGTAGTGCTTCGCGCGCTACTTCTTCGGGAACACCCTCGATTTCAAATAGGATTCGGCCCGGGCGAACTTCGAATACAAAGTATTCTGGATCACCTTTACCTTTACCCATTGGTACTTCGGCAGCTTTTTTCGTTACTGGTCGGTCAGGAAAAATTCGGATCCAGCTTTTCCCAGCCTTTCCCATAGTTCGAGAAATTACCCGCCTAGCTGCTTCAATCTGATTTGATTTTACTCGAGCTGGTGACATAGCTTTAAGACCATACTCACCATAAGACACGGTGATGCCACGAGTGTCTGGACGATTACGCTTTTCTTTGCTCATTCGACCAACTTGCCACTTGCGGTGTTTTACTTTTTTTGGAAACAACATAGGCAATTAGTTAGTGCGGCGATTATTTCTTGGTGAGTGAGTTGGTCGTTCTGTTTGACCAGCAGTTCGGTCTTCAAAGACCTCACCACGATAGATCCAAACTTTGATACCAAGCACACCGTAAGGAAGATTGGCACGTACACGAGCAAAATCGATATTTGCGCGTAGAGTTTGAAGTGGTACTCGTCCTCGCTTGATCTCTTCTTTACGGGCCATATCAGCTCCACCAAGACGACCAGATAGAATGATACGCACACCTTCAACGTCGTGATTAGCCATTACCTTCTCGGCTGTTTGTTTCATTACTCGCCTAAAAGTGAAACGCTTCTCAAGACCTTCAGAAATCATCTGTCCAACGATACGAGCTGATGATTCAGGTGAACGTACTTCTTCAATATCAATCTTGATTTCTGGTTTTTCGCTCATCTTTTGCTTGCGCAAAAATAGGTCAATTTCTTTCTTAAGAGCGTTGATGCCTTCACCTCCTCGACCAATCACTAGTCCTGGTCGAGCAGTTTTGATAATAATCCGAATACTTTTTTGGTTTCGTTCGATTTCGATTGTGTCTACTGACATTCCTTTCAAACGTGTTTCAAGCCAACGACGCAAAAGCGTATCGACGCGCAAGAATTCACGGAATTTTTTTGGATTGGTGGTAAACCAGCGACTCTTCCAGTCACGGTTAATGCCAATTCGTTGTATGTATGGATGGGCTACGTGTGTCATATCCTTACTTTTTAACGCCTAACTCAAGTGAGATATGGCTATTACGCTTGTTAATTCGTGACGCTGAACCACGCGCGCGTGGGATAAAGCGTTTGTGGGTTGGTGCTTTGTTTACCTCAACTGTTTTTATAAACAGACGTTCAATGTCAGCACCATGTTCTTTTGCATTTGCTACCGCTGAAGAAATCAACTTTGCAAATGGGCCAGATGCTCGCTTGTCGACAAAGTTAAGAGTCGTGAGCGCTTCCTTGGTTTTTTTGCCTCGAACAAGATCGGCAATAAGACGAACCTTGCGGGGAGACTGACGGTAATTTTTGAGAATTGCTTTCATGTGTGTTTCTCGAGACTAATAATTAATAGATTATTTACAGCAGTGAGACACTGTCTACACTGACTTCGCAGCCTTGGCTGCTGAAATTTCTGCCTCCTTTTTCTTCTGATCGAGATCCTTCTGCATCTTACCGCCGTGACGCCAGAACTTTTTAGTTGGTGAAAACTCACCAAGTTTGTGTCCCACCATTTCTTCGGCAACTCTTACTTCAATGTGATCGCGACCGTTATGTACACCAAATGCAAATCCAACCATTTCTGGTGAAATAACTGAGCCTCGCGCCCATGTCTTTATGGTGTCCATATCCTCCGGCTTTTTCCCGGCGATCTTTTTGAGTAGACCTTCGTCTACGTATGGTCCTTTATATAGTGATCGTGACATGAATGAAACAAGGAGTGTAACGACTATGTTGAATTTACGTCTCAATTTTGGGCTTTTTCCTGCCCAAAATTGCTAGACGCTGATGTAACACAATAGCCACAGCCCTAAATTATTTTGAATAAAAGAGATTTTGCGTTTATACAAAGCCGTACAAACACGAGCGCGTCCAAGACGCGCTTAGTGACAACCTCTAGGAAATACAGGGTAACGGCCCAGCCTTCCAAGAGGTTCTCACGATTTTGATTGTCCATCATCCCCACCACTGCCAAGCAGTAGAGTTAATCACACAAACAAAACCAGATAGAGCTTTGTTTGCTTATTGATTAGAACGAGGTAAGAATACAGAAATTGGATGACAAAGTCAATGGCAAAAATGGTTCAGACTTTCCTATTGAAATTTGACTAAATACTCACAGAAAACATAACTTATGGGGTATTATACTATTGAGTAATTATTTATACGTGAACAATACCACCCTAGTGCTTTATAATATATTTTATGGATAGAAAAATTGTAGTCTATGTTGTAATTTTGTTTTTAATCTCTTTGTTGATTGTAATCTTTTGGCTCAGAGGAAATACTCCTGCTCTTTCACCTAACGAGGAGAAAGATGCGACACCAAACAGTGCGCTGTCTAATGATGTTCATGATAATAATCAGATTATGGATAAACCTGCTGAAACACCATCTGACTGGTCAGTCGTTGATTCAGCTGGATTGTCGGGGGTAACATTTGCCTATCCAAATTTCGGACTGGAAAATGAATACCGAGTAGATGTCATAAATGAAAATTATCGAATTGTTAGAACAATAACTGAATTGGTACATTATCCTAAACAATCAGTTGAACAGACAAGTGTCGGAATAAGAGACAACATATCAAACCTGACTTTTGACGAATGGTTAGCCGAAAGGGTTCCTAATGCTCAAAAACTGATCGCCGACAACATCCTCGAGCCAGTTTCCACCGAAAACGGGATCTCTGGGTATATTCTGGGGAACAAACCTCTACCAAGCTACGCACTAGAAACCGAACCCATAACATCAGTTGTCTTTTTGACTGATGAGCAGAATACCGTCTTTATTTCCATTGGACCCAGTCACGAAAATCAGTGGTCTATCTTTACAGGTCGAGAACCTACAGCGCGCACAAATCTTATGATGTCTATGGTAAATACCATATCAGTGAATTCAAACTAAATGCCTGACTGTTGCCAATAACATCTTGTTTTATCTCCCCAAAGATGTTTGGATATGGTTATGTTACAAAACGCACCAGACTCAAATATTGAAGAGAATATTAAAACTGAGAATAATCCAGTACCAGCGCCACAAAAAACAAAGCGGCGTTGGCGACTAAAACTCTTTCTTATAACTTCGCTTATTATGCTGGGCGCGGGGATTTATATTGGTATGGAGTGGAAACAATATCGTCACATCAGCGATTGTTTAGAACTAGGCGGTAGCTTGCAAGCTGAAACGAGTGACGTTTGTATTGTTAATCGCTAAGCCTTTATGCCAAAAAACCGCGGACGAGAACACACAACTTTGACTGAAACCGCTGCTATCGTGGCGCATGAATTAAAAGGAATCGCTGGAATAAAAATGATCGCGCCGGGTGAAATTCGCTCCAATAAACGTAGCGCGAGCGTCCGTTTTATTACTTGTGTTTATACAAACGCTGGTTTTGAGCTTATTGTTAGCGGTCAAAGTGCTCAGAAGATCGCAGTACACACCGACTCTGATCCGCGAAGAATCTTTGCCACTTTAAAGAGCAGCAAGAAATTGCGAGAGTTCATATTTAAAGAACGCGAACGAATACCGGGAGAGTGAGATAGCTTAATTAAAAAGGCGGGCGCTAAGCGCCCGCCTTTTTAATTAAACTTTTTCTGTTTGTGACCAAGTATTAGGTAAGATTATATTGCTACGCTTCTTCACTAGCAAACAAATCCAGAAAAGCCCGCGGTGAAACTGCTATTCCATATCCACTGAGTGCATCCGCCGAAAGCTTAGCTGCAGCTTTTACCTTTTCGTCATTCTCAGAATCGCCAGTAAATCCTAGCGGAGAAACAGCTGAAACTTTGTTCTCGAACTGATTAAGTTCTGCCGCGACTATCTCATTTGAAGCTGCCAAGCCCAGCAGTTCGTCACTGGTCTGAATAAACTCTCCTACAAAATCTCTTTGTCCACCAAACAGTCTCTTAAGCCACTGCATAATTACAATGAATTACTACAGCTCGTCCAATGCTTCATCGATCAAGTCTTCAACCTCTTCTACCAGATCTAATACATCATCGTAGTCATTGTCATCGAGTGCTTCTTCAGCCTCGTCTAGTTCGTCTTCAGCTTCGTTAAGCAGGTTTTCCGCATCTCGTGTGCTCTTACCATCATCTTCTGCTTCGTACACCTCATCCCATGCATCTTCAAGTTCATCTTTAGCATCTTCATAAGCGTCTTCGGCTTCTTCTTTTTCTTCCTCATCTTCATCATCGTCGTCGTCCTTAGAACTATCGAGCTCGTCGTACGCATCGTCGATCAAATCTTCTGCTTCCTCAGCGTATTCCATAGCTTCTTCAAACTCTTCTTCATCAATGGCAATATCTGCTTTCTTCAAACGGCGCTCGGCTTTACTAAGCAAATCCTCAGCTTCTTCAACGTCATCACCGTCGTCTTTAGCTTCATCCACTTCGTCTTCAGCGTCAGACAGGTCATCCCATATATCTGCTACAAATTTTTCAGCGTCATCGTCTGATACAAGGTCAATTTCATCTTGTGCTTCTTCTAGCAACTCTTCTGCATCAAGCGCATCGCTTTTGGCTTGACGATAAATTCGATCTTCAAATGAATCGCGCGCGTCGCTTAGCAAATCTTCCGCTTCGTCGATAAGATCTTCTGCGTCACCAGTGTCAGCGTCGCGATCTTCTGCTTCTTCAAATAATTCAAGTACATCTTCGTACAAATCTTCAATGTCTTCGAGCTCATCTTCTGTTTCACTTTCTTCAGACTCGCCGCCAGCGTCTTCAAACGAATCGGTGGCGTCGTCTAGTGTTTCGATTGCGAGTGTTTCCGCCTCTTTAAAGTCTCCGTCGAGGTAGCTTTCGATGATAGAGAAAAGATCTTCCAGAGTGTCGCGCATGTCTTCTTCAATCTCAGCTACTTCTTCAGGATCATCTTCGCGCATGTCTTCAAGCAATTCGTATGTGTCGAGAATTACCTTCATCGCGTCACCAACTGTCCGTTCGACGTCTTTTTGTGCTTCGCTTTTTGCAACACTTGAAACACCAGCCACTAAAGGAGCAGGCTGAACTGGAGCTACAGCAACAACCGCTACTTCCTCAGCCTCCTCAACAACGGTGTCAGCCTTCATGGTTTCAAGCTTCTCCACCAAATCAAGCAAATATGCCGCTCGTGACTTTGGTCCAAAATTACCAGTCGCCGGAAGAACTTCTTTTGCGACTTGCCACTTTATCACAGCCGCCTTGGTTAGCGAGCCATATTTGTTAGTTTCATTCCCCGCAGAACCGGGTCCTTCGGTTGCTACAGTGAAGCCAGATTCATTTAAATAAACCTGCAAACAGCGCACTGTCTCGTCGACCACATTTAGCTCCAAAGTCTCACCGAAACCGCACTCATTGGACTGCGCTCCTGCTGTATAAGGCAGTAATAAAATGGCTAAAAATAAGGCTATTATCGAAGCGATGATAAAGTTTGGCCGAGAAATTGTGTTCATAAATAAGCGATTAACCGTGTTAAGTAATTGGGCTTATTGTAACACTATGTGCCAATTGATTGCAGTACTCATTTTGCATAAAACTGGACAGTAGAAAAACTGGCAACAAAACATAAAAAAACTGACCAAAGTCAGTTTTTTTATGTTTCTTCTTAGCTTATCGCTTGCCGCCCATGATGCGTCCTGGCTTGCGCCTTGATACAATGAGTTTGTTTGAGTATTTCTTTGGTGATCTTGTCTTCTGACCTTTTCCAGTCGGACGACCCTGCTTGGTTCGTTGGCGACGGTGTCCCCGTGGAGACTTACCTTCACCACCACCATGCGGGTGATCGACAGCGTTCTTAGCAGCACCACGAGTCTTCGGACGAAGTCCCATATGCCTAGCTCGTCCCGCTTTACCGATACTAACAAGTCGATACTCTTCGTTTGACACTTCACCGACCGATGCCCACGCAGAGTTTAGTACTTTACGAATTTCGGACGACGGCATTTTTAGTGTCGTGTGCTTGCTGTCTTGCGCTACCACTTCGATCGAGTTTCCAGCACTACGACCAAGCTTCGCTCCAGCTCCAGGGTTGATTTCAACGTTGTAAACAACAGTACCAACCGGAATAGCTGAAAGAGGCAAACGGTTACCAGTCTTCACCTTCGCCGTTTCCGACACAACAACTTCATCTCCAGCAGCCAACTTTTGTGGCGCAAGGATGTAACGACGTTCACCATCTAAGTAACAAATAAGCGCGATGAAACCAGAACGGTTTGGATCATACTCGATTGTTTCTACTTTAGCTGGCACTTCTTTCTTATCGTACTTGAAGTCGATCAAACGATACGTGCGCTTGTTTCCACCTCCACGATAATGAACTGTAATGCGTCCTGAGCTGTTACGACCACCTGTACTCCGCTTTCCTTTCGTGAGTTTCTTGTGCGGATTACTTTGGGTAGAAGTGAGTTTTTTCTTATACTCCACCACCGAGCCGTCGCGACGTCCGGGGGAAGTTGGTTTATACTTTTTCATATTTTAATTTAGAAACTAGTGGTGAGGAGTTTGCGTGGTGCAAGCTTCGCTTGCACCACCTCCAACCTTATCTTCCTAATATATTTTGCCCGATAATTTTGACCAGACTATTAGATCAAGTTGATCGTGTCACCTTTTTTAAGGTAGACATACGCCTTCTTTTCACCCTTCACATGCTTCATGCGATTGCGGCTACCGATAAGACGCTTGGCTGGTTTTTTATTAACGATGTTTACCTTCACCGGCGTCACATTGTAAAGAGATATTATTGCATCACGCACTTGATACTTAGTGGCTGAACGCTTCACATTAAATGTGTACACGTTCTTCTCACCTTGAGCTACTGATTTCTCAGTAATACGTGGAGAAATAATTATCGAGTCAAGATTGTAGTCAGTACTCAGTGCCTTTTGCGCTGGAGCCTGCTTCTTCTCAACTTCCTCTTTCGTGATGTCTTTCTTGGTGTCTTTTTTCTTTCCGAAGAGAGCCATACTACTTTGACTTAGGTGCTGGTGTCACACGATGCTCAAACACTTCAACCGAAGCTGGCGCATCAGACACCACCACATACTTATAAGTGAGAAGATCAACTGGGTTGATATCCTTTGCTTGCATTACTTCGATATTACCGAAGTTACGAAAGCTTTTCTCGGTGGCGAGATTACGCTCTGCGAGCACAACCAACGCTGCGTTCTTGCGCTTGTTTACAATCATATCTTCGCCCACTCCTTTGGCAAAATTTGCGATTGTTACTTTTGCGTCTTTAGTTTTTGGTTCTTCCATAGCCAACGTGTCAACAAAGAATACTTCACCGTCAACCAACTTTTTAGACAAGACTGAAGCGAGTGCTTTAGCTTTTGCCTTTTTGTTGATTTTAACTGAGAAGTCTTTTTCGTTTCGTGGACCAAAAGTTACACCACCTCCAGTCCAAATCGGACTACGACGTGAACCGTGACGAGCACGACCGGTACCTTTTTGCTTCCATGGCTTGCGTCCTCCACCGCGTACTTCACTACGGTCTTTAGTGTGTGCGTTGCCTTCGCGTGCATTGGCCTGCATTCCAACCACGACTTCATGCACGAGGTTAGGATTCCAAGCAACGTTGAACACTGTCTCTGGCAAAGTTACTGTGCCAGATTCTTTTCCATCTTTAGAAAATAGTTTTGCATCCATACGATTATTTTACTTGGGCCCCGTAGACCTCTACTAATGTTCCCTTTCGACCTGGGACGGCTCCTGACACGACGAGAATATTTTCGTCGGCATTCACCTGAAGGACTTTAAGTCCTTTAACGGTAACGCGATCGCTACCCATACGACCACCCATGCGTGTGCCTTTAAGAACACGCGCAACTCCGGTCGCACCAATTGATCCTGGTTCACGCTCAGAGTGCTTCTGACCGTGTGAGCGTCGTCCACCCTTAAAGCTGTAACGCTTCACAACACCTTGGAATCCTTTACCTTTTGAGATCGCAGCGACGATAATTTCGTCACCGGGCTCAAAAGTTGCTACATCACGCGCAGCTCCAGCTTCGACACCGTCGATACTTTCACCGTACACAGCTCGCGGTCGAAACTCACGTGCTGCAGCCGTGTCACCTCTGTGACCTTTGTTTGCTTTGTTAACTCGGTGCTCCTTTTGCTTACCAAAAGCAAGCTGGACTGCAGCGTACCCATCCTTTTCAGAGGTTTTTACCTGCGACACAGTCGCGGGGGTAACCTTAAGAACGGTCGCTGCTCGACACACGCCTTCGGCATCGAAGACTTGTGTCATACCGGTTTTGGTTCCTACAATGAATTTCATTTGTATGAATCTAGGTTGATAAATAAAGCTTTTTGAAGCGATCTGAAACATCTTCAGAAAACTTCCAAGACCCATACAACAAATCGCGTCTTTTTCACGCGAGCACAAGCTCGACGTACAAAAGACGCGATTTGTGCCCATTGGTCCGCACCGCAAGAAATACTTGCAAACACGTACATAGGTCTTTTAAAGCTAGGCTCAGTATACGAAAATATTGAGTAATTGCAAGTTTAACGATACGAAAATTGCTACTGTGAGCATGATATTATTCTGATATATGATAAATGCATGCAACACCAAACACAGTTATTTTACAAGCAAATTATTTTTATTACTCGCAGTTTTTCTTTTCAGCTTCGCTCAAGTTCACGCAAATGAAATAGAGTACGAAAAAACCGATATACTTACCGGAGCAATCATAAACAAAGTTGTTCTAGATGAATCCGGCGCAACCTATGCTGCCGGAACCATAAGAAACTCGAGTCATTATGGCAGCGATAGTCTGTACGGTGTTATTATTATTAAGTACGACAAAAATAACAAATTTGAGTGGCTAAAAAAAATAGCAGACAAAGGTGAAGAAGGCTACGGTGACATTGTGACAGATTTAATGATCAGTAATGGCAAAGTATACGTATCTGGTGCTGTTACCGACGAAGCAATACTAGAGACCAACAGCTCTTACATAGTGAACGATCACGATTTCAGCGAGCACCATCCATTTACAGCAATTTACGATTTGGAGGGAAATTATATTGATGCTTGGCCAGGAATAAGCGGTCACATGTCCACTGACTCAGAAGGGAGCATCTATTTTGCGAGCATGCTAAAAGAAACTCGAGACCTTGATATTTCAGCGAACAAAGATATTTACGAAGCAAGCTCTGGACAAAGACGAGGACATATCACTAAATACAACAAAGACGGTACTTACGAATGGACCAGGGTATTTGGTGCTCAGACTGACCCAGACAGTCAAGCAGTCACCAATGTTTTCTTTGATGTTAGCGATATGGTAATCGATGATAATGACAATGTATATATTACGGGCAAACGAAACAGCGAATTTGTGATATTTGATGAAAACGGCGCAGTTAGCAAAACGCTTGAAGCCCGAGCTCCATCTAACATATCACTCTATGTGTCCAAGTACGATAAAAATGGAGAGTATAAATGGACGAAAGAAATAAAAAGAGATCTCGGTTACGTAGAAGGATTTGGACTGGCCGTGGACAAGCAGCAGAATATACTTGTTATTGGCAGGCTGACCGGCTATCCCATAACCATTGAAACAACTACTGGCAATACTGAATTGAACATTATGGCTAGCTTGGACTCAAACAGTACAGGCAGCATCTTGCTTAATCTTGAAACCGATAACGGAGACATTGTTTGGGCAAAGACCATTCGTAATTCACGTGAAATGCCAGACGGATTCTACGAAAGAGTGATAGCTCATGAAGTTGCGGTCGGGCCAGACAATGGTGACATCTATGTGACTGGAGAGTTTACCGGATATAGTTATTTGGGTGGAAGCAGTCTGAAAGACAATGAGCTCAGAGCCAATGATACAATGGCTTTCTTGAGCATCTTTGATAAGAATGGAAATTTTAAAAAAGCTCTTACTCCGGAAGCAAAGACAGCAAATGTGTATACCACAGGCCAATCTGTTGCAGCCGGCAATGACGGATCTTTGGTGTATGCTGGAAAATTATTCGGTACTGATGGAGGGAAAATTGACTTTGATCATAGTCAAGGAATCGACACAAAAACTGAAAATGGTAACTTCTCTAGTTTCTTAACCCAACTAAATACTGGGGCAGTAAGCCGGGTTGATGAGGAAGTAAAAGAAGGTGAACCAGAAGAAAATAAACGAGCAGTTATGATGGCGAAGATTAACGAGCTGCTTAGTCTCATTGAAAATCTACAACAGCAATTAAAAGAAAAACAAAATGGAAAAGTTCCGTTTGGTGCTTACGTTAGTGAAATCGCTAAAACCATAGGCAAAGGTGACAATGGTCAAGACGTGAGAAGTCTACAGGAGTTTTTGGCAAAAAACCCAGCCTTTTATCCTGAAGGAGAAGTGACAGGATATTATGGAGAAATGACTGAAAAAGCCGTGCGCCGCTATCAGTGCGCGAACAACATTGTTTGCACCGGCTCTGCACTCACAACTGGATATGGTTATGTTGGCCCAACTACAAAAGCTAAAATGAATGAGGAAATTAAATAGAGTCAATACTGGTAAAACAAAAAATCTGTCTAATGACAGATTTTTTGTTTTGACCTAATAAATAACGCTTGTTTTGTTGGTTGTTTTCTATGCTACCAAAGGTGCAATGTGAAAGTAAGTCAACGCTCCGAGAGTAGACAGGGTCAAACATTGAACCATCCAACTATCTTCGGACTGAAAGGTCATTTTATTGTCTTCTAAGTTTTGCATAAAAATAAACTTGAAGTTATAAAGAACATAATAGAGAGAATCCGTCGCACAGCCAATCGCTAGTACGCTAATTTTATTCGCCACAGACTGGGCGACAGATTCCTCTGAAGAACTAAAGAACTGATTCTTGTAATTTCAGCAATTAATGCTATTGCACATTGCTGAAGTAACAAAGATTGGGCGAACCGACTCAGTCGATTCGCCCTCCTTATTACTTATTTAATATAAACCTTTAGCTAACTTTAAGCAATGAGCGAGTGGGGATAACTTTTAAGTTTACTTCAAGGAAGTAAGTGCTATGGCTTCACAACTAAAATCAATATGATACTCTTTCAAAGGATTTGAAACTAAGGTGTAACTCAATGAAAGTTCCTACTGTTAAAATGCCAGTTGTTGTGTACGGCTTACTGCCGGCACAAATAATATTTGTCGATTCGACCATGAAACTATATAAAACTCACGAGCGAGATACCTGTCGTCAAATACAAATAAATCAAGCAAGCAAATCAAATAACAAACTACACAGGCAATCCACAAATAGACACAAATAGAAGTCCTGCATTTTACCACCCTCTTCGGGTGGTACTTTTACACTAAGCACTTTGACTAACTTGTTTATCAACCAAAACAAAACACCTACCAATTGCTTGGTAGGTGTTTTTTTGCTAACAGTATTAGCCCATCATTTTTACATCAATGTTCACGCCGGACGGTAGAGAAAGGTTCGTAAGAGCCTCTACTACTTTAGGACCAGGGTTGAGAATATCGATCACACGCTTGTGTGTTCGCATTTCAAATTGTTCTCGCGCGTCCTTGTGTACGAAAGTTGAACGGTTGACTGTATACTTCTTAATTTCAGTTGGAAGCGGAATCGGGCCAACAACATTTGCGTCAAAACGCATTGCAGTATCCATAATTTGCTTAACTGAGTTATCAAGAATTTTATGCTCGTAAGCACGCACTCGAATACGAAGTTTACCGATTGAACCAGATGCTTTTTCTGCTGTAGTGTCTGCCATAGTGATAATTTTGATTTCTTCACATCTACAAGCAAGCTTGAGAATGCTTTATCTGTGAGACAGAGAGCGAATCTCCGAATTGAGCCGAAGCACAAGGAAGGGAGATTTGCTTACTCTACCAAAGCAGATGAAGTGCTGTGAAGCTTCGTTTAAGCGATGATTTTAGTTACCACACCAGCACCTACGGTTTTACCGCCTTCACGAATAGCGAAGTTTGTTTGCACTTCGAGTGCTACTGGTTGTACCAATTTAACTTTGAAAGTTGCTGTGTCCCCCGGCATAACCATCTCAGTTCCTTCGGCTAGAGTCACGTCTCCTGTTACGTCAGTTGTACGAACGTAGAACTGTGGCTTGTAACCTGAAAAGAATGGAGTGTGTCGTCCACCTTCGTCTTTAGATAGAACGTATACCTCAGCTTCAAATTCCAAGTGAGGTGTTACTGAACCTTTTGCTGCCAACACTTGACCACGGTGAACGTCTTCTTTCTTAGTACCACGTAGTAAGATTCCAGCGTTGTCACCAGCTTGTGCCTGGTCGAGCTGCTTGTTGAACATCTCAACTCCTGTCACAGTAGTGTTAGCAGTGTTGTCGATACCAACAATTTCGATTTCTTCACCTACTTTCACCTTACCTCGTTCTACTCGACCAGTAACCACTGTGCCGCGTCCTTCAATTGAGAAGATATCTTCGATTGGCATAAGGAAAGGCTTGTCCATATCTCGTTCTGGTGTTGGGAAGTATTCATCCATCGCGTTTACAAGCTCAAGGATTTTAGCTTGGTAGTCTGCATCACCTTCAAGTGCTTTAAGAGCTGAACCTTGGATAATCGGTGCTCCTTCGCCGTCGAATCCGCCAGCAGTAAGCATCTCACGCAATTCTTCTTCCACGAGCATAAGCATTTCTTCGTCTTCTACCATGTCACACTTGTTCATGAATACAAGCATCTTTGGTACACCAACTTGCTTAGCAAGCAGAACGTGCTCACGAGTTTGTGGCATAGCTCCGTCTGTAGCTGCCACCACGAGGATAGCGCCGTCCATTTGGGCAGCACCAGTAATCATGTTTTTGATGTAGTCGGCGTGACCTGGAGCATCAATGTGAGCGTAGTGTCGCTTGGGAGTTTCGTACTCAGAGTGAGAAAGTGAAATAGTAATTCCACGCGCTTTTTCTTCTGGAGCTTTATCGATATCAGCAACATCCTTTACGTTTGCTGTGTACCCTTCGCCTTCATTAGCTTTAAGAGTAGTAAGGATTGCAGCAGTCAAAGTAGTCTTACCGTGGTCAACGTGACCGATAGTACCTACGTTGATGTGTTCTTTTGAGCGATCAAATTCTGCCATGTTAGTAGATTAATTTACTATAAATAATTTTAATATTCCCACACTTGTTCGGAAGTATTACAAATAGAAAAAGCCTTGTTTGTGGCCCTGCATTGCAGCAGTGTCCAAACAGGCTCTTTCGCAGCGTTTATTTCCGTGTACAAGCAAAGCGGCGCGAGAACGCCGCGCTTCGTTTGTAAACGAAACGGTGTGAAAGAGCACTATCTTTAATACCCCCTACGCAAACATCCAAAGAGACATCCGTGTGTGGTGTGGCTATGGTATCAGAGCAGCCAGAAAATGCAAGACGGGTGGGGCGCTTCGCACCCCACCCGTCTTGCATTTTCTGGCTGCTTCTCTCACTATTATTTTCACTACTCTTTATTTTCTACACCTTGACCACAATCCTTAAGCAACAAACGTTTTATCAGCAATCAAATTAAGCGACACCTTCGTTATATTCTGAATCTCAAGTCCTGGTGAACTGTTAACCTCCAGCACGCGCCAAGAGTCACGCTGATCGAGCACAAAATCAACTCCAATAAAAGCAAGTTCGGTCACTTCTGAACATTTAATTGCCGCTGCCATAGCCTGATCCCAATGCGGCAATCTTGCCCTGGGCTGTATGCCAATTTCAGACAGAGGTATTTCCTTTTTTGCACCTGGATCATAAACACGATACATCTCTCCGTCGACAGCAGACACAGCAATACCGAGCGCACCCTTGGCTAAGTTCGCCTTTCCGTCTGAAGCATGAGTTGGGTAGCGAATCATTGCAGCGTAGGGAGAAAATGGTGAAATAATTATCCTTATATCGGGTAAGCTAATAGCATCCTTAAATTTAATATGTTCAGAAGCATACAAGACTTCTTCAATCAAAACCTGATCACTAAACCGTGAACCGCTAAACTCGCCGCCTAAAATACGATGAACATGACGCAACAAATCATCGGCTGAAAAAATCTTTCCAGACGGACTGCTCCACTCATTGTCACCGTGTTGTTTTAAAACTAAAATTCCTGACCCTTTTGCTCCATGATTTGGTTTAATAACAAAGTCATTTGGCAAACTCGAGAAAAAATGCAGCTGTGGTCGAATATCTAAAACAGCGTAAGTGTGTGGCACAGGAATATCGTTATCGGCCAACAACTCTTTAGTCTTGGCTTTATCTTTTGCCAAACGACACGCGTTAGGATGATTCGCTCGTCGAATTAGATGATTGCGAAAGTTCATGCCGAGGATATTCATACAAATGTGATTAGCTTTGCACCGATGTATCAATCACGTTCTGCTTTGCTTGTTCTGACATTTTGCGTAAGGCCGAAAAACGACGAAGCTCGAACAAGCGAAGCCCCATATACTGGCTGAAAGCATAAATCAGGACAAAGCTCAAAAGTGCCACTCCCCAAAGCGTAGGCAGAGAAAGTACAGGCATATAAGTGAACATTCCATAACACAGAACAGCTAAAAATAGTGTACTTCCAAGTGAAGATAATGAATCTGTGATGCCATGATCCGTAATATACTCAGCCGATCGCTCAATCAAGAATGAGGTTATAACTACCAGGAAAAACAATCCTGCGACTGAGAACAAATCTGGCAAAGTCATTACCAAAACACCAGACAGCAATGAAACAAACCATAAAATGATTGCCGCTTCAGATATGTTTGGTAGCGATATGTACTGCGAAGCGATAATAGTAAGGAAAATTCCAATGCCAATCAAAATCGCAAAAACAGCCAAACCTGACAATAGGTTTGGAAATTGAGACAGAGAAATACCTACCACCAAAGGTCCAAACACTCCAAACGTACGCATACCGACAACTAGTCTGGCGAAGACGATAAGCGATGCCGCCAATGGAATAATAAGAAGTAAAGACGATATTTCACGAGACCCTTCGCTTGGAACAGACAAAGTTGGCAAATAACCAACCGCGGCTATTTGCTGCTCGGCACCAGTTGAAACCGTTGACTGTGTAATTAGATCAGGAGCAGTAAAAACAGTGACTAATCCAGCTACAGTTACCAGCAACGCTACCAAAAGACCAACTACAAGCGAGTTCTTGGTGTCATATTTTATATTATCAATTTTGCTCATAAACTTTTATTTATTAGAGAAATAGTATCACACGAATAAAATTATATTGTTGCTGCGCTACAAAGCCAAATTACTTAGCATCGGCCAAAAGCCATTATTTTTATTTTTTTGTCCTAAAAAACAGCTGACGCCTTCGGGCGTCAGCTGTTTTTTTAACTTAATCCTAAACTCAAAATTAAGAATCAACTCCGCGAGCTTTCTTAATGTCTTCAGCCACGTTTGGTGGAACCACTTCGTAGTGATCAAATTCCATCGTCATGCTCGCTCGTCCTTGTGTCATTGAACGTAGAGTGTTGGTGTAACCAAACATTTCTGACAACGGGATCTTAGAGTTAACGATTGTCTTGCCGCCGATTTCTTCAGTTGCTTCAAGCGTACCACGCTTAGAAGAAATATTTCCTTGAATGTCTCCCATGTATTCTTCTGGCGTACGTACTTCAACCTTCATGACCGGCTCAAGGATAACAGCTTTGGCCAGCTGCGCTGCTTTCTTGAAGGCGTTAATACCAGCCAGTTTGAAAGCGATCTCTGATGAGTCGACATCATGGAAAGAACCATCATAAAGCTCAACTGAAACATCCTCCATTTTGTAACCAGCCACAAATCCTCGACCCATCGCCTCTCTACATCCCTTCATCACGGCTGGAATGTATTCCTGTGGAATAACTCCACCCTTGATGCTGTTGATGAATTCGAAGTGATCTTCGCGTGTAATGTTCTTGGGAATCTTCACCACTTCTCCTTCTGCTACTTCAGGCAAAGCCTCGAGCGGCTTGATGCGGATTTTCACATGACCATACTGACCACGACCACCAGACTGCTTAACATATTTCTCTTCCCCTTCAGCTTCACGCTGAATAGTTTCACGATACGCTACTTGTGGTGCGCCGATATTAGCTTCCACTCCAAACTCTCGCTTCATACGGTCAACCAAAATATCGAGGTGAAGCTCACCCATTCCGGCGATGATAGTTTCAAGTGTTTCTTCATCAGTCGACACTGTAAATGTCGGATCTTCATCAGCCAAGCGCTTCAAAGCGACCCCCATTTTTTCTTGGTCATTCTTCGTCTTCGGCTCTACTCGCACAGCTACCACTGGCGCTGGGAAAGTAATTTGTTCGAGAATGATTTGACTGTCGACAGCACAAAGAGTGTGTGAAGTTTTTACTTCTTTAAGACCTACCATCGCGGCGATCTCTCCAGCAAACACTTCATCAACCTCAGTTCGCTTGTCGGCCATCAGACGAACGATTCGTCCAACACGCTCTTTGTTTCCGGTTGATGAGTTAATGATGTACGAACCAGCTTTCACTGTTCCAGAATAAACTCGGAAGAAAGCTAACTGCCCCACAAACTTATCGTCCTGAAGTTTAAAGGCGAGCGCAGAAAATGATTCCTCATCCGACGGATTTCGTTCTACTACCGTTTCTTCGTCTTTAGGATCAACTCCTTGCACTGGCGGCAAGTCGGTTGGCGACGGAAGATAGTCAACCACAGCATCAAGCACGAGCTGTACACCAATATTCTTTAGCGCTGTACCAGTCATGATTGGGAAGATAGCATTTGCAAGCACGGCTTTACGCAAAGTTTTCTTGAGGTCTTCGAGTGAAGGTTCATCGCCACCAAGATAAGCTTCCATGAGATCGTCGTCGTGCTCTACGACTTTTTCGATCAGTTCGCCGCGCCACTTTTGCGCCGTTTCCACAAGGTCTGTAGGAATCTCTTCTTCTGTAACATCCATTCCCATTGTTCCACCAAAGCGATAAGCCTTCATAGTAACGAGATCAACCACTCCGCTGATGTCGTCTTCAGCACCAATCGGGATTTGGATACGTACAGCTTTGGGAGACAGTCGTTCGTGAATTGATTTCACAGAAGCGTCGAAGTCCGCACCGAGCTTGTCCATTTTGTTGATGAAACAAATACGCGGAACGTTAGCCTCGTCAGCGTAACCCCAGTTGGTTTCAGTTTGCGGCTCAACACCGGCTGCACCATCAAACACAACCACTGCACCGTCGAGCACACGCATAGAACGCTTTACTTCAGCGGTAAAGTCGATGTGTCCTGGAGTATCAATAATATTGAAAGTGAACATCTTGCTCTTGTCTTCTCGATCTTCTTCGAGGGTTTTTGACCAATTACAAGAAATAGCCGCTGCAGTAATAGTGATACCGCGCTCTCGCTCTTGATCCATCCAGTCAGTAACAGTTGCACCGTCGTGAACTTCGCCAATCTTGTGACTCATGCCAGTGTAAAAAAGCACACGCTCAGAAGTAGTAGTTTTGCCAGCGTCAACGTGTGCTACGATACCGAAGTTTCGTAGTTTTTCGAGTGGAAATTCTCGTGCCATAAATAAGTAATATAATAAAAGATTTAATAAGATTCCTCCCTAAGTGTAACTGCTTCTGCGGCGCGCTTACAGGCGCACCGCCACAATAACTACATAGAAAACATGCCATAAGGCAAGGTGGCGATACTATACTGCATTGTGGTAAATACGGCAACTGATTTCTGGGCAATTAAGCAATTTAATAAAACCGCCGCTTAAAATAAAGCGGCGGCAATAATCGCATGAAGAACTGGGAACTGATGTTAACAAACAGCAAGTTATTCTTTCAGAAAGACTACATAAGTTTGATTTCCTGAAGATAGAGGCAGAGCGCTATTTCCTTGCTTGTTGAAGCGCTATCATTATTAAGCAAAAAAGATTCTACAGGAGTTACTCCCGGCTTTTCTTTTACAAGCATAACCTGATCCACTCTAAGACCTGTAACCTTAGACAGCAAGGCATAGAAGCAGCCGCAATTTGATGTCACTACTTTACTCGAATCAAAAACGCCTTTTTCTCCATAAGTATTTCCGTAGTTGCCTCCGTCCAGATTCCCTGCCTCGATTTCTCCAATTAAAGCGGCAACAAAATCATAGCCATTTTGCTGAAGAGCTCTGCCGACCCGCTCAAAAGCTTCGCGAATCTCCTGCCTTACTTCTGGAGTAACTGGCGGAACAACATCTCTAACCACTCTACTGTTCATGATAATCTCCTCTAAAAAAGAAAAGCTCCCAATCAGGAGCACTTAGAACAAACAATTATTGTGTGTTCTATAGTGATCCCAATAATTGAGTTTTAAAGAGAGTTATTATATATACTATTTCTGCGCTTATAAAACCATGGATTAAGGAGGCTGTAAATGAAATGTTCATATTTGGTGACTCTATGAAGGATGTATATGTGTGACTTCTCCTGTTATTGGAAGCCTTGTTACATTTAATTTAACGTGATTTATTAGAAGCTGTCCCGAGAGAATTACTTTTTTAGTTACCCTCCGCTGGTGGGACAGAGATGACAGCATGAGTAAAGAGAATAAATCACAGAATTAACTTGGCAATTACGAACAATATTTTCAGAACCTTTAGTACTAAAGCAAACTAACAACCGTTCCTACTAATAACCCCGCCAAACTGGTGGGTGTTTTCTTTAACTGTCTTTATTCCGTACCGACTTCTTTTTACTCCCAGCTCCTTCTCCTCCTACCTGCAAAGTAAATTCAACTTCATCATCGGCAAACAATCCTTCTGCCTTACGCACCGCAGCTTTAAACGGCAGGATATAAGAACCCGAACTCTTCTCAGGAAAAATAGAAGTTTTCCAAACGGTTTTTCCAATCTTTACTTCAACCGGTAAAGAACCAAATCCGCGACTGCTGCTGGCATACTTTTCTTTAATCTCTTTTCCTGCTGCTTTTGCGATCGACAAAAAGTACCAATTAGCTGCTTCGGCCGGCCAGATATACAACTTTTGTTTTAGCTTAAACTTTTGTTGTTTCATATTTTATTTACATCTCTCTTGCTTGTTACAATCCCAAGCTCTGCAAATCACCCATAGTCGACGAGAAAGAGCTAATGATCGCTGGTATAGCAAACACAGCAATTAGAAGCGGCAACGCAAAAACAACGATCGTCGTCCAGAACGTAAAACGCATGTAACGCTCTGTTTTCATTACCGATTCGTGAATCTGATTAATTTTAATTTCCTGCTCGTCTAGTTGTTCTTGTAGTTTTGAATCCATGTAGATTTATAGTAACAGATTATTATGTGAAAATGTTAGAATGTACATAATTTAACAACAGCGCAATTGTTTAACTTTCTCATAATTACTTATGTCAAAATCTGAAAACAAAACCAAACCAACAAACCAAACTGCAAGCGCTTTTATAAAAAACCTCGATCCAGTAAAGAAGGCTGACGCGAAGGCTCTAGCAAAAATATTTACCGACACAACCAAAACCAAGTGCGTCATGTGGGGCAACATTTTTGGCTTTGGTTCTTATCATTATAAGTATGATTCAGGGCGCGAAGGTGATTACATCGCGACCGGATTCGCCCTACGCAAAAGCGGACCAACTATTTATATAATGCCTGGGTACGAAGACTACAGCGCTATCCTTAAAACCATCGGTCCACACAAGCTCGGCAAGTCTTGCGTATACTTTAAAAAAGTTGAAGACATTCATCTGCCGACTTTGCAAAAGCTAATCAAAGCTGGGCTACGCGATTTGAAGAAAAAATATCCAGTTACTTTGTAGAGCTTTCTATCAACTCAAGCTTTTCCTGGCGTGGCATTTTCTTGATAACCGCTTCGCGTTTTAAAGCTTGGCTTCTGGTAGAAAAAGACTCAAAGTATTTAAGCTGCACCGGCCGTCGGCCGCGTGTATACCGCGCGCCCGCCGTCTTCGCCACTTTGCCACTCCCTTCACCATTATGTTCTGCCAGCCGGCGTGACACATCAGTGGTGTAGCCAGTGTAGAGAGAACCATCAACGCACAGCAACATATAGATAAAGTGCTGCTTAGACTTTATTTCAGGCTTGTTCTTAAACCTGGTTTTATTCTCTTTCATATTTCCCCTTTGCACCCCATTGCCACTTTAAAGATTCGCCAGTACGCCACGAAGTCACAAGCAAAAGAATGGTTACAGTAACAAACAAACCAACCGCCAATTTTGGCTCTAGAAAATTGCTGTATGTTTCGGTTTCATGAAAGTAAACAACAGCCAAAACAAAAACAACATAAGCACCCAACACCAACCAACCTTCCTTGCGCGCCGGCGTCCAGCCGATTCCATAAAGCTTACGCTTAAACCAATACCCTTCTGGATTGTCTTTGAGATATAAAATATGTTCCCGCCATATATTCATGTGCTTAGTATGGCTGTGAATGCGGTAGAAGTAAATAGACACAAAATGTACAGACAGCAAATTAAGTAACCACTTAAAAATCAGCGCTGCAGTAAACAGTGCTGATTCATTTTATGCTTCAACTTAGCAGTACAAATTATTAATCCTTCTTTTCTGATTTTTTTCCAAACATCACTGGACGACCATTAATGTAAAACTTGTGTCCATTGAAAAATTTTTTCCTTTGTTTGCTGGTAAGTAAAAGAATAGTCAAAACACCAAATACCACAGGAATCATGAAGCCAGCAAACTTCATGAATGGAAACTCTTCAGAAGACATTTCAATCAGTGCAGGTATAGTAAGCACTAACAAGATAAACGTTGAAATGAGAATAGTTATCAGCACACCACGTTTCGTGAAAGATTTAAAAGACAATGGTTTTAAAGATTGCTCTGGCTCCAGCGGTTCTCGTGGCGGAGAAAAATTAAGCGCTGAGTCACCAATTTGAGCGGTTTTGAAACCTGTAACTTCTGGCAGTAATACTGACGCAAAAGCAAAAGCCTGCTCGCTGACCGCAAGCAAATCTGTGATTTTAAATTTGCGTGTTTGGGCTGAGACAAAACAAAACACCTGTCTATCAACCACCTCAAGCGAACATACTCCTGACTTTTTTGCTAGACGCGACAACTTTTCAACTACGTCAGACTGTAAAATTGACAACACCTCAATTTCATAATCTTCTGGAGCGAGGCAATAGTAAGGCGGACAAGCATCATCGAGTGTTTTATGATCGAGCACAATCGGCAATGAGACTTTGTCCTGAGGGTGTACAAGAAGTACTTGCGGCACAACACCCGTGAATTCATATGCAAAAACATAGTACATTTTGTATGTATTGTCAGAGCCAGTGCTTATACTACAATAACCCGCCCGACTCCATTTGTACGCATCAGGTTCAGCACTGCGAAACACCGCTTCATCAGAAATCACACCCGATGCACTAAGCATAAGACTGTGTGCGGATAAATTACCGATGCGAATATTTTCTTTTACCACCATGGAATTACCTTCAAGGATTTGCAAGGCGATAAATTTTTTATTAATTGACTTACGACCAAGCCGAGAAGAAAAAATAGCCAGGTACAAAGAAAAAAAGAAAAGCAGAACGCCAATAAAAACCGTGATTTGTGCCAGCAAATAAGCCAGAACCGCACCTAACAAACCTTGAATCACTCTACTCCGGATTGAACGAAATGAACGTGACTCACGCTGATGTTGATCTAAAACAACTTGCTTTGCTTCCTCTAAGCTAGCAGTGTTTGTCAGAGACAAAACATCCGCCACAGTCTCAACGCGATGAATATCAGATACTTTAAAAGTGGCAAAGTTTTCTTTCATTATACGCTGAGTATATCACGACATAATTGTGCGATATTTTCAGCAGAAACCGCTTCATTTTTAGCTGTTTTATTGATGACTATAATATGCCAAATAATTTTGGCACCGAGTAGACTTCTTTAGTGAACAAGACATGAAACAAAACATTTTCTTTCTTTCATTCTTTCTGCACTTTAATCTAAGCAGAGGACACTTTCATGCCGCGTTTATGAAAGGGAGCGGTGGCCGCTCCCTTTCGCTCTTCGCTTTTATTTTCTTTTACTTGTCCGTGCTTTACTTGGTTTTCGCTGGCTTCAACTTACTCAAGTCTAAAGTTTGGTCGATACGGATTTCATTGGCAAAATCGTCGACGTGTGAGACGAGAATTAGTGCGCCTTTATATTCGTGCAAAGCTTCGGCGATTACTGGAATGTGGCGAAAGTTTATGTGGTTGGTTGGCTCATCGAGAATGAGTAGTCCAGGCTCTTCCATTTTGAGCTTGGCAAACGCGACCAAACCTTTTTGCCCTTCTGACAAAGAACCTACCTTTGTGCGCATAACATCTCCAAAGAGCAAGAAGCCAGCTGCAACACTACGCATATCTTCCTCAAGCTTTTTTTTCATGCTGTCCATGAGTGTCTCAAACACACTTTTATCAAAATCTAGATTAGAGAAATCTTGTCGGTAGTAACCGATCTTAACTCCAGCTGCGACCTCCTCACCAGTGGCAGTTCCACCAGCCAAGCTCTCGAGCAAAGTTGTTTTACCGATTCCGTTTGGACCAACAATCTGCAAGTGCTCTCCGCGCTTTAGGGTTACATTGCAAGAGCATGATTTTGGCTCATGATCTTTGATTACTGTTACAGCGCTTAAGTGCAAAATATCGAGCGGAATGTCGCCGTGTGGATCGATAGTAAATGGACGAATCGCTTTGTCTTCGCGACGCACATCAACCTTGCTCGCTTCGCTCTCTTCGATTTCAGCCCGCATCTTCTTTGCTACCAAACGCATCTTTCCTCCTTTGGCGGCAAAGTAGTTAATCTTGTCTTTATCGGCTTGAATGCGTTTTTTGAGTTGCGCGTTTTGGCGCTTTTCTTTTTCTACCTGAGCAACAATTTCTTTTACCACTGCGTGGTAATTACCATTGTATTGTTCGACTTGGTGATTTTGAGTATTTAGATAAAGCACTCCTTGAGTAAAGGAATTAAGAAAGTCGGCATCATGCGAAATTACGATTACCGTCTTTTTGTAGTCTTTAAGAAAATCAGTCAGATACTCAATACCAGCTCGATCTAGATTGTTGGTCGGCTCATCGAGTAGAAGAACGTCAGGATCCTGAATTAGTGCCGATGCGAGCAGCAGCCTAGCTTGTTGACCGCCAGAAAAACTTCCAACAATACGATCGTGAAATTCAGCCGCTTGTTTTTCGCTCGGTGTTAGATTTACTACTTCGAGCACAGACTTAATGCGCACATCGATGTCGTAAATTTTCTCGCTAAAACAATTTTCAAAGAAAGTACGCACAGTTAGCTCTAGCTCAGCGCGCGGGATGATTTGCCTAGAAACAGCAATCGAAGTGCGCGGCTGCAAATTGATATCACCCTGGTCTGGATTAAGATCTCCCGTAATAAGTGAAAAGAGCGTTGATTTTCCTGCTCCGTTTTGACCCATAAGAGTAAGCTTCGATCCGCGACGCACGACAAAACTAGCATCGACAAGAATCGGCTTGGTTGCATCATGCTCAAATGAGACATCTTTAAAAACTATCAATCCATCGGTTCGAGACATAAGCGTATACCATACATCAGAGTGACAATAGACACAAACCCTAGACAGGCGAAACACCTATCTAGGGTTTGTGTCTAAGGCAAAGTTAACCTATAAACAAATTTGCCAAAAAGGCCAAAACTGCTATCGCTAAGAAAACATAAATAGCAATATTTAGATATTTCATATGTTCAATATTATACACGAGAGTTGTCAGTCCATCTTAGGCAAGGTATTTTAGCGTTCATAAATATAACCATTGATTTAATTCCACTTCTGCGCATAACGAACATGAATAACTCTATAGACATCTTAGCTACATCTAATATAATTGGATAAAGTATTAAATATTTTTATGTCTACTTCAACTACTACTTTCAAAACCGCACTAGACAGCTTCCTGCTGCCACACGCTATCGGTCTTTTAGAGTACGCAGAAGAAGATCGACTTTTTGCTGATTCGCTCGCAGCACTGATAAACCAACTACCAGAAGCGAGCGGACGAAGCTTAATACAAAGTATTCCACCAACACCTTTCACTACTCCCTCCACCCAAAACGAAGCAGTGGAAATTGCAGCTTGGCTTTATCACCAACTGTCTGATATGCCTACCCGCACTCGTCACACCAACACTGTAATGCACACTTGGGCTAGTGAGTTTCAATCGCCACAAGATCTTGTGTTAGGTATTGTAGGAGTAGCTATCATCGGCCCTACTCTTGGCTTGATTAAATCTAAGAAAAAGAAAAAATCTGCTCTTAAAGTTATTGTCGACCGCAGAACTATTGCCAAACAATCGCCCGCTTCGCTCGCGACACTAACACACACCTTAAGTCACGGAGTCGTTCGACAAGAAATACAACTCGCTGGTGGAAATGTTTACAACCTGCATCCGCACTCAGCTGAATGGTGTCTCGATGAGCCATACACCACTCTCTACACCGCCAACCCGAGTGAAATCACCCACATAATCCGCACTGCAAATGATGACAACCTGTCACATTTTACAGCCAGTAGCGGCGCCAACTCACATATTGCTTTATCACCTTCAGTCAACGACAATCTTGTCGACAGCTTTGTACTGGAGGAAATCAAATAATAAAGAAGGGCTTAAAAAGACCGTCACCCTTAAGGTGACGGTCTTTTACTATTCAGCAACCGAACTTTTGTTTACTAACCTTCAAGCAGCTGTACTTTCTTAAGTGCCACGATGTACATACTTTCGGCCCAACCAAGCGGAGTGTTTCCGTTTGGTTCATCGCTGTTTGATAGATACAACTCTGGAATGAGCCCGTCTTCGGTTACTGTCTCTTTTGCTTTACGCAGCCAGTAAAAAGCTTTTTCCTTTTCGCCACGTTCAGCATAAATGATTGCCAGCCATGAAAGACCAAAACACCACTCTGCTTCCTCGCTGTAGCCATCAGTGTTCTTATTGTAGTAACGGTCAAATTTGTAGCGGATTAGTCCGCGCTCTTTGGCTAAGTGATATTCGACATTATTTAAAATTTCTACTGTTTCGTCTTCTGTTGTTACCGCAAATGGATAGATAAGGGTCAAAAGCGCCAAGTCACAAAACTTTGATTCTGACTCACGCGGCAGTAGTTGCCGCAATGCTGCTTCACCACTTTCAATCGCATGAGCTGGCACTTCGAGCCAGTCGACTTCACTGGCTTTTTTCAGTGCGGCTAAAACCGAACCAATCGAAGAGGCGTGCACTTCCATATTTTCTTCCCATATACCGTTATCGTCATCTTTCCAGTATTCGAGCGCAACCAGATAGTTAATAATCTTTTGCAGCATGTCGCGTTCGTTGTCGGTCTTTATTACACTCGCTCCGCGCAACTCGAGCGTAACGAGCAAGTTAAGAACTTCGCCGACCGCGTCGTTTTGGCTATTGCCCCACTCTTCCCAATACTCTTCAAAAGTCTCAGGATGAAAACGTGCGTGAATATATTGCCAAGCGTGATGTGGCTTGTTATCGATCGCCCAATTTATTTTGTCTTGATGTTTTACAAAAACTTCGAGCAAGACCCGAGCGGCTTTTTGCACGGTTTCTATATCACCAGTTTCGTAGAAACCAAGCGTCATGAAGTAAATGTCGCGCAACCAAGCCTTGTCGTAACCGGTATCGACATCAAACGAAGCAGCGGTAAAAGCGCCTGATGGCTTTTGTAGTTTTTTAATGGTCGCGATGTGCGACTCAATTTCGGCATCAAAATCAAATTTCATACGTTATAAGGAACAAATTTACTGGACTATGTAAAACTTCGGAGCAATCTCTACGGTTGTACTAAGCCGCTCTGGCTAAATCGTTGGCGGAATAATTATCGTCATTGGCTGCTTCCGGCAAACCACCATAAGCAGCTGCAACGTTCATAGTCTTTATCTCTTCCAGCTTTGCTATTTTTTCCTGATGCTCAATGACTGCCAAATGATTTGATAAAACCCTAGCAATGAAACGATTGTTATTATAATTTTTATCAGTTTTGTCACTCAGCTTTTTAAGCAATGTGCTAATCTCGGCCTTTTGTTCAGCAAACGACATCTCTTCAAAATCGGAAATTTGATCGAGTAGCTGCTTAGCTCCTAATGCAGCTTCTCTTTTTAAAATATGCCAATCTTCTGGCACTTTTTCTCTTTGCTCTACTCGCTCTGTTTTTTGCGATTCGAATTTTCCCATATGTGTGTTTATTTTATCACAGAATTAAACGCATGGCTTATGTTTTTGTACGGGTGTGTTTAGAGCGGTGTGTTAGGTGTAATGTGTGGTGTATATACATGTGGT
>JABAZV010000008.1:0-50084 GCA_018608435.1 Patescibacteria group bacterium
CGCGGCAACTCCTGTCGCAAGGGAAAAGTCAGAAATCACCATCGTTGCTTTTGGCGATAGTCTTACGGCTGGGTATGGAGTTAATTTAAGCGACTCTTATCCAGCGCAATTGGAAAATTCTTTGCGTGAACGTGGATATCACGTTTCGGTTATTAATTCTGGTGTAAGTGGCGAAACTACTCGAGGAAACCTCGAGCGAGCGAGCTTTATTCGCTCACAGAATCCAGATATAGTTATTTTGGGAATTGGTGGCAATGACGCCCTTCGTTCCTTACCGCTAGAAAACGTTAAGTCTAATATGGTGGCGACTATAAACATCCTCAAAGGTGGATCCAATCCGCCTGAGATTATTTTACTAAAAATGCAGGCGCCACTTAATTCTGGCTTTCAGTATAAAAGAGGTTTTGACTCTATATACGAAGAAATACAAGCCGAGGAAAATGTTTTGCTGGTGCCTTTTATCACCGAGGAAATCTTTTTGGATGAAAGCAAAAAACTCTCAGATGGAATTCACTACAACAAAGAAGGCTACAAAGAAGTTTTGGATAAGCATCTTCTGCCAGCGGTGGAGAATGTGTTATTGAATTTATTTTAAAAGAGCTGTGAATTTTGTTCAGCAAATCTTCTTTGGCTAGTTGTATTTAAATTTTAAACACACTATGCAAGACAAGCGCTTGTAGTCGCAAAGAAAATTAGAGATTAGACCACCAGCAAACCAAAGCATGGCAGACTGAATGTGATGGGTGTGGACCACAGCGACCAAGCCACCAGATCGAGGCAGGTCAACAAAATAAATACGCACTTTGGCTGAAAGGATTGTTATATTGGTCATGAGGTTGATTGAGTAAAATTGGGGGAGGTGGTAGTCTGTGTTGATGACTGAAGACAACCTCAATGCCTTACAGGCTCGAATAAATAAGTTTTGCACTGAGCGCGATTGGAGCCAGTTTCATGACCCAAAAAACTTAGCTATATCGCTGCAGCTTGAAGCTGCTGAAGTGTTGGAGTTGTTTCAGTGGACTAAAGATAATCAGGCTAAAGAGACCAGAGTGGATAAGATGCCAGCCGAGTTAGCTGACGTATTCTACTGGACACTGCTGATGGCTAATTACTACGACATAGATTTAGTTTCAGCTCTCAACACCAAAATGGATAAGAACGAAGAAAAATATCCTATAGAAAAAGCAGTAGGCAAGTCAGATAAGTATACAGAGCTGTAGTATGTCTGAAATTGAAACGTTTCCTTTTTCACAAGAAGGTATAGGAAAAATAAAATCATACAAATACGGCAAGAATTGGCCGGTTGTGTATTTGCTTGAGAATGGAAAAGAAATGTATGTTGGTGAAACAGTTAGGGCACATAGTCGCGCCAAGCAGCATATGGATAACAAAGATCGGCAACGCCTGCACACAATTCATCTTATTTCTGATGATGAATTCAATAAGTCCGCTGCACTCGATATTGAATCATCATTGATAGAATTTATGGTTGCCGATCAAAAGTTTAAAATTCAGAACGGTAATGGAGGTTTACAAAATCACGACTATTACGATCGTGCGCTGTACCAGAGTAAGTTTGAAGTATTGTGGGAGGAACTGCGTGAAATGGGTCTTGTTAACCGAGAGTGGAGTGATATTAAAAACTCAGACTTATTTAAATATTCTCCATACAAAACGTTGACGGATGACCAGTATTTGATAGTGCAAGATTTATTAGAGGAAATAAAAACAAATGGTGACAAGAACTTTGTGGTGTCTGGTGGTCCAGGTACTGGAAAGACTATCGTTGCGACTTTTTTACTAAAACAGCTAGTAGATCAGGGCATAAAAAATGTCGCGCTTGTTATAGCAATGACAGCTTTGAGAAATACGCTAAAAAAAGTTTTCCGGAGTATTCCTGGGTTGTCGGCAAAGATGGTGGTTGGTCCGTCAGAGGCTGCTGTAAATTCATACGAAGTCTTATTGGTAGACGAAGCGCACCGACTACGTCGTCGTAAGAATATTCCGAACTATGGTACACACGATACTATAAACAAAAAACTTGGACTAGATAAAGAGGGGGACGAGTTGGACTGGTTGGTTCAATCTACAAAGAAACTAATTTTATTTTACGATGCTAAGCAATCCGTCAGACCGTCAGATGTTTTGCCTAAAAAAATACATCTCCTAGATGCAAAAAAGTTTGCCTTGCAGACGCAGATGCGAGTTGCCGGAGGTCAGAAATATATAGATCATATTGACAGCCTTTTGGAAGGCGATAATTCTCAAAAATATAAAGCAAAAGAATATGATTTTAAAATCTTTGATAATTTCACGAGATTTATTGCTGCAGTAAAACATCAAGAAAAACAACACACGCTTAGCAGGATGGTCGCTGGGTATGCTTGGGAGTGGGCTTCTAAAAAAGATGTGACTAAGCACGATATCGAGATTGAAGGGCATAAGCTTTTCTGGAACTCACGTCTGACTGATTGGGTGAATTCACCAAATGCTCCCGAAGAAGTTGGTTGTATTCATACCATTCAAGGATATGACTTAAATTATGCGGGGGTGATAATTGGTCCAGAGCTTTCGTATGATCCAGTCAAGCAAAAGTTAGTTGTTTATAAAGATAAATACAAAGACACTAATGGTCACAGAGGAGTGAATGATCCAGAAGAATTAAAACGATATGTAATTAATATCTATAAAACACTTTTGACCCGAGGTGTTCTTGGAACTTACGTATATATTGTTGATCAAAATCTTAGAGATTATTTTGCTGGTGAGGTTCGTATTGCAGAAAATGATTCAAAAAAAATTTTACATTCACCATATCAAGAATATGTTGAAGTACCTTTGTACGATTCTATTGGGTGTGGCGAGGCAATGATGGCTGAAACAATCGCGAACGAAACTGTTGAAGTGCAAAAAGAATTTATCAAACCAGGAGCAAAATATTTCGCACTTCGTACAAGGGGAGATTCAATGAATAAAATTGGTATCAAGGACGGAGACACTATTTTGTGTCAGAAGAACTACCAGGCTTCAGACGGAAGCATTGCTGTTGTGATGATGGGGGATAGTGCCACTTTAAAAAAGATTAAATATCAGAGAGACGGATTACTTTTAATTCCTCAATCTACAAACCCAGAGCACAAAGAGAGTCTCTTGGGTGAAGACGATGATTTCAAGGTTCTTGGGACTTTTATTAGAGTGGTGGACTAATTTTTCTAAAACTTAGATGTAATTGTTTACAAAAATACTTGTAATGTTTTACATTGTATTATACAGTCAGATGTAATGGATTCGATTATATCTATGGCTAAAAAAATAAATACTCGTCGTAAAGATCTTGGTGTATCGCAGGAAGAACTAGCGTCGCGCCTCGGTGTATCGCGCCCAACGCTAGTTAAGATAGAAAAAGGCGTTCGGTCGCTTACGACGGTTGAGCAAGAAAAACTCGAAGAGATATTCCTTTCACTCGAAGGTCATGTAATATCGTCTGATGTACGCATTGCAGTGCCACAGCAAAACATCGCTAAGTTTCAAGCGGTCATATTGTATCTGTTGGATAAAGTGGGGGCGAAGCCGAACGTTGGTTTGACGGTGATATACAAACTACTTTATTTTATAGATTTTGATTATTACGAAAAATATGAACAACAGTTGATGGGGCTGACGTACATTAAAAATACCCACGGTCCCACACCACGTGAATTTACATCAATCATTAGACTGATGGAGAAACAGGGAGATATTGAGCCAATACGTTCAAGTCATTTTAAATATGAGCAAAAGAAGTATTTGCCTCGGCGCTCACCAGACCTTTCTCTGCTTTCTGGACAAGAGCTTGAACTAATTGATGATGTCCTCACTCGCTATGCAGATAAGTCTGCTGCCACTTTGTCTGATATGAGTCATCGCGATACTCCTTGGAAAGCGACTGAAGACGGTAAAGATATAGATTATGAGCTGGCCTTCTATCGACCAGATGAGTTTTCTGTTCGTGACTACGGAGAGCTTTAGTAGGTAACTATGGATTTTTCTGAAACTTATGAGTTCAAGAAAGAATACAAGAAACTGCTAAAGAAGTATCGATCTTTAGCAGAAGACTTGGAGGTAGTAAAAAAAGCGATCAAGGCTAATCCGGCAGGAAATGAAACAAAGCATTAGGATATTTTAAAAACTGATGGAGCAGGTAGATTTGTGCTGAAAATGCGAATGATGTGCCGATCAGTAAAAGGTTCGCAATTTAGAATCACATATTTTTACAACGGAAAAAGCATTGAGGTTTTGATGATAGAGATTTATTTTAAAGGCAATAAGGAGCGGGAAGATAAAAACAGAATTGATTCTTTGATCAAGTCTTTAGTCAAAGAGAATAGGTGGGGTGAAGATAATTAAAATATGTATACTTTATAATCAGTAATCTTTATGAAAAAACTCTTCTACATCTTATCTTTCGGTTTCCTTGGATTCATCGTCGCTACACTTATTCACGGGGTGGTTGAAATTGTTTTGCTTGATTTGGTTTTTGGTGACGCTGGGAATGCATTGTCTTTGTGGTGGAGGGAATGGGAGCTGATCCATGCGGTTGGCGGAGCGGCGCTTTGGACGGGCGGAATTTTTGCTGGACTTTATGCAGGCAATAAATGGTGGGATGAGTACGGGAACAAACCGAGCGCGTTTGGTTGGAAGTAATATTTGCCCGCTATGTCTAAATCAGTTTCACATCTGGACTTGCGCGACATCGCCAAAAACGGGCGAGTGATAACAACAACGCTTGATAAACTCTTTGTAGAAGAAGAACAAAAGCGCGTGCATAAAGCAGAAATAATTACCGGTAAAGATGGTGAGCAACTGATGAAAAGAGTGCAGAAATATTTGGATCAAAAATAAATTAAATACATGTATGCAATCCCCGATAAACGAACTCGTAGAAAAACAGGTGGCGTTGCTAAACGAAGGTAAGGTCCTTGAAGCATTTGATGAATTTTATGCAAATGATTGTTTGATGTATCACAACGACACGCTGTTTTCTAGTAACAAACAAGAGTCACGAAAAAAACAAGAACCATTTATTTCGCCTTGTACGTCTATACGAGGTAACATTTCAAAACATGTTGTAAGGAATAAAAATATTTCTGTCCTGCACAATGAAACGTCTTTTACTCATCCGGAGTATGGTGATAATAAAATTAACGGCGTGAGTGTGCAGCACTGGGAAGATGGTTTGATCGTGAAAGAATATTATTATCAAGATGAGATGTTGGAAGAAAAATTGACCGAATGGTTTGGTTAGAGAATAAGGATTGAATGATGATTCAGTACAAAAAGTACCAACCCAGCCACAGGCTGGGTTGGTACTTTGCTGGGTAATTAGGTTGTTTCTTCGGGTAAGTAACTGTCAAAGTAAATTGCATGACAAGTATATCCGCCGGGGTTCTTTACCAAATAATCTTGGTGATAGTCTTCTGCTGCCCAAAACCGAACCTGCGGTTCAAGGGTTGTGACTACGGGGTCAGCCCACCGTTCCGACTCATCAACAATATTAATCATCTCCTTTGCCGTTGCTTGTTCTTCATCGTTAGCGTAAAAGATGGTGCTGCGGTATGCGCTACCTTGGTCATTGCCTTGCTGGTTCAGGGTAGTGGGGTTGTGAATCTGAAAGAAGAAGTCGAGCAATTTCTTGTAAGTGGTTTTCTCGGGATCGTACGTAATCTCAACTGCTTCAGCATGGCCGGGGTGACTTTGATAGGTTGGATTTTCATTTTCTCCACCAGTGTATCCTGCTTCGGTGGCAATGACACCGGGTTGAGAACGAATCAAGTCCTCCAAACCCCAGAAACATCCTCCTGCTAAAATAGCCTTTTTAACTTCTTGTTCCATAGTGGTTTAGGTTAATTCCTCGTAATTAATTGGCTTGCTGGTCAAGGCAGATACCGTTGATGCAGTAACGATCATGACGACCAAAGTCTTTTTCTCCGCCGCCTGTACGTTCTGGTCCATCAGGAAAAACATGACCGAGGTGCGCTTCGCAACTAGCGCATTGCACTTCAGTGCGACGCATGCCGTGACTATCGTCGTTTATTAACTTAACCGCGTCTTTGCTCATAGGGTCAGTAAATGACGGCCAGCCGGTGCCGGAGTCAAATTTTGCATCGCCACTAAAAAGTGCAGCGTTACAAACCGCGCATCGAAATACACCTTCTTTATCGGTATGCAATAAGTCACTTGAGCCAGCCACTTCAGTGCCGCCTTCTCGAGCTACTTTGTAGAGTTCGGGATTTTCTTCCCTGAGTTGTTTGTCTGTTTTCATAACTCTGAATTTTTATTTCCTAATACTTACATTATATCAAAGCTGTTAAGTGCAGCGCCGTTTGGCATGCAAGTTCGAGTGCCTCATCAAGGTATCCAGAAAACTCATATAAAATATTACTAAAAATGCTGGACGTTTAATGCCTATGGGGTGAAACCAGTTTGAGGAGAGGGATGATGCGACAATTTGTCTTCCGTCTTTTGCGTGATCCTTGACGTGGATTTTTGCTGATGGTACGTTTCAGTAAATATCAAACTACACATAACCACCAATATCATGTTTAACAACAACAATATTTCAACATCATTAATTAAAAAAGCTGGACTCACTCTTATCGTTCTGGTCCTCTTAGTATCTTCATTTGTAATAATTGATGCTGGAGAACGAGGAGTTGTATTGCGTTTAGGAGAAATAAATCGAGTAGTGCAGCCGGGTATCGCGTTTAGGATTCCACTAGTTGATCAGGTGGTAAAGATGGAAGTGCGAACAACCAAAGAAGAAGTAGAAGCTTCAGCAGCATCGAACGATCTCCAGATTGTAACTTCGAACGTTGCGATTCAGTACAATATAATTCCTGGTGATGTCGGACTCTTATATGAAGAAGTTGGAACGTCGTTCCGAGAAAGAATCATTAGTCCTGCTATTCAGGATGCAATTAAGGCTACAACAGCAAACTTTAATGCTGAAGAGTTGATTACTAAACGTAATGAGGTAAGTGAGCAAATGGAAGATGTTCTAAGAGCTCGTTTGCTTGAGGCTCATATTAGTGTCACAAATGTTGATGTAATTGATTTCAACTTCTCGTCCTCATTTAATGCAGCTATTGAAGCGAAAGTGACGGCTGAACAAGATGCATTGCGTGAAGAGAACCGTCTGCGTCAAATTGAGTTTGAGGCCTTGCAGATAATTGAAACAGCTACGGCTGAAGCTGAATCCATTCGAATTCAAGCTCAGGCTATCCAGCAGCAGGGAGGTAAGGACTATGTGCAGCTGAAAGCAGTAGAGAAATGGGACGGGAAATTACCGCAACAGTTTATCCCGGGCAGCACAATTCCATTCTTAAACTTAGTGCAGTAGCATCAAAGTATTTAGGTCTCTGGAAAATGGTTTCGTGTATACAAAAAATCCCCAAGAAAGGGATTTTTTTGCGCCTACTGTTCCTTGAGTGGAATGATTAGAAGAGATTTGCGTAGATTGACCGTATCAAGCAAGAGTCGTCTTTGTCTGATTTTTCATTAGTAACTTACCGTAAGCTGACAGCAAGACAATACTAACGACAGCTGGAATAGCGGCAGCAAGTGGGTCTCCTCCGCTTATGTGACTGTACATTGCGCCAAACATAATCACGAGTAAACCAGCTATAGCTAGCTTGGGAAGTTTTGGGTGAACGTGTTGACCAAAAGCAATTCCAAGCGCTCCCAACACTTCACAGGCACCAATAAAATACATGAAGCTAGTTGAGTAACCAAAGCCAGTAAAAACCTCTATCATTGCAGCTTGACCGGTAAGTTTCATTATTCCAGGAGCGATAAAGAACAATACGAGTAGCCACTTCAGAGCTGGTTTAAGATATTTTTTCATAAGTTCATTATATCAGGTTACATTACAGACAGTAGGCGCTAAAATACCTTCAACATCTGGGCAAAGTCGTAGAGGATGTTCGAAGATTTTTTAAGACAGATTACTAGTCACGAAAGAAAATTGGCACTACAATGCCTAGCCAAAATCTTCGAGACTCAGGTCTCTTGAACTGAGATAAACAGACAGTGCCTGAATGTCCGAATCTGCACTGATGATACCTTGGTCTGAAATATAGAAAAATGCTTTATCAATCGAAAAGCGTTGCAGCCGAACAGAAATACTCGTTACCACATATTGCTGAGTAAATAATTTACCCGAGTTAGTGACCCCAGAAAAATTACCCAGCTCATCTCTGGTAAAGCTTTGTGGCTCATCTTGATAGCTATCAAAAAAGTTACTGTTCGTGTATGTCTCGGGCACAGTAAAAGCACTGGCTGAAACCGGTAAAAAACAAAACAAAATAAGCGCTACTTGTCTAAACAAACGACTCATTACGCAACTATCTACCTGTTTAAAAAAATGTCAAGATATTTATAACAATCTCGAACAAGGTGTGCTAATAAGCTCGTTGCAATAAAGCATGGCAAATGTAGCAACTGAAACGCAAGAACAGAGAGCAATGCCTCGAACAGGTGTTGTCATCACGGTGGGTATGAGGTCGCACAGGCGTAGTGCCGCATCCATGCTCGCGCCACCACTGTCGATGACAAGATTAATTCGGGCGAGGGAGCGGACCTTTAGCGCAATCAGACGCTGACTCACTTCGCCAGAGAGAATCACTTTCCTGTGAGCTATAATATTCGTAAAGACATGGTTACTGCCTTCTTCATTCTGTTTGGACATGTGTCCCATGTCTATACTCGGGTGAGGTCATAGAGGATGTTAGGGCTGTGTTTGAGAGATTTAATGACATTACTCTCTATATTCCTGAGCTCAAATACATCTATTGTGAATAAACCCATCCCTTAATAACACTATATTTACTTGTGTAGATAATGTCGAATGTTATGACTCTAAGCCCAACTTTCTGATTATCTGCCCAACAGCTTCTGGGTTGGATAGGGTTGAAGTGTCACCAAATCCAGATATGTTCCCATTACTAATTTCTCTTATGATTCTTCTCATGATTTTACCTGACCTGGTCTTGGGTAGACTTTCTACACAATAAATTTTGTCTGGTTTTGCGTATGACCCTATTTCTCGTGACACTATATCCACCAATTCTTCTTTCAGTCTAGGTTTTTCCTCAGTGCCATTATTCAGAGTGACAAAGGAGCTTATTGACCATCCTTTTACGGGGTGGGAGGTTGCAACAGCGGCCGCTTCAGAAACATCTTTGTGAAGTATGAGAGCACTTTCAATCTCAGCTGTACCTAGAAGTCGTCCAGATATATTTAATGTATCATCAATCCTCCCTGTTATGGCCAGGGCCCCATCACTGTCACGTTTTACTCCGTCTCCTGTTAAGTAATAGCCGGGGTATTTATTCAGATAAGTTTCTGCAAAACGTTCCTTGTCATTATATAAACTTCGTAATTGACCCGGCCAAGAACCTTTAAGTACTAAGATACCTTCAGTTTCTCCAAATAATTCTTCACCTTCCTCATTTATAATTACGGGAGTAATTCCAAAAAATGGCTGAGTAGCAAAACCAGGTTTTAGATTGGAAGAGCAGGGCAGTGGAGAAATGGCTATTCCTCCTGTTTCAGTTTGCCACCATGTGTCCATTATAGGGCATGTGTTTCTTCCAATGACCTTTGAGTACCATCTCCAGGCTTCGGGGTTGATTGGTTCACCTACAGACCCTAAGATACGAAGAGATTTTCTTGAGGTACTTTGAACATACTCATCTCCCTGTGCCATGAGAGAGCGGATGGTAGTTGGTGTACTGTATATTATATTAACTTCGTGTTTATCAACTATTTCCCAGTATCGTGCAGGGGTAGGGAATGTAGGCACTCCTTCAAAGACAAGAGTCGTGGCCCCATTAGCTAACGGACCATAAACAACGTAACTATGCCCCGTTATCCAGCCAATGTCTGCTGTGCACCAATACACTTCGTTTGTGTGGTAGTCAAATATATATTTATGTGTAATAGAAGCATATAGAATGTAACCTCCAGTCGTGTGCAAAACTCCTTTTGGTTTACCCGTTGATCCGGATGTGTAGAGAATGAATAAGGGGTCCTCAGAATTCATGGGTAAAGGTTCACAAATGTCACTCATTAGAATTACTGCAGTATTGTAGTCAATATCGTATTTTGTGGTTTGAGAAAACTCAGTGTAAGTACTAACTGTAATAATGGTACTCACTGTCGGGCACTTCTCTATAGCTTCGTCAACTTTTTTCTTGAGTGGTATCGTTTTATTCCCTCGTTTTATAACATCAGCTGTGATGATTGCAACACACTCAGAGTCTAAAATTCTTGATACTAATGCTTCTGAGGAAAAGCCACCAAATACAACAGTGTGCACAGCTCCAATGCGAGCACATGCAAGCATGGCATAAATAGCTTCAGGTATCATTGGCATGTAAATGCACACTTTTTCACCTTTTTTAATACCTTGTGCTTTTAACAGGTTTGAAAATTTAGAAACATTAATTAATAGCTCATCATAGGTAATAGTTAATGAATTTTCATCGTTACCTTCCCAGATGATTGCATTGTGGTTACCTCGTCCATTATTTACGTGCCTATCTATACAATTGTAACTGACGTTAAGTTTGCCATCAGAAAACCAACTATAATTTCTTTCAGACATAGAACCCTCTTGTCCTATTGTTGGTTCTTCAGACCAAGAGATGAATTCTTTTGCTTTTTCTAGCCAAAAATCATCAGAATCACTAATCGAATAATTGTACCAGTCAGAGTATGTTTTTTCATTCATATATGTATTTTATAAAGTATAGTTTGCATATTGATAAAAATTTGTGTCTCATCCGCTCATTACTTAAGTGAATCTATATAATCTTCAAATAAGGGTTCTAGCTCTTTTGCGCCTGTGTAATTTAAATGGTCAGCGTCTCTGTATAATATCTTATTGTTGAGTTCAAATAAGCATCCTTCTTTATCGCTACAGAAAAATTGCTCTGGGTTAATAATTTCTACACCATAATCACGTTCCAGTTTTTTAAAAATTTTGTCAGTAAAATCATTGTAGTTTCTGTGGTCTGACATAGACACTCTGTCGAATTTTGGAGGAGTCCTTTCACGGATTGCTTTGTAGAATACATCTCTAGGATTAAAATTTGTATGTTCTGGAACTTGGCTCATAATAGTGATGTGTACCCCTTGCTTGTTAAGCATCTCAACCATCTCAATTAGATTTTGTTCAAAAACCACCCGAGATTCTTCTTTCGAAAAAATACGAGTATCGGCGTCTCCAATGAACCCAGCATCGTTCGATCCTGTGTAATAATTCCATCTTGCTACAAGTAAAATGTTTTTTATATTGTTATTGGTTAGGTAGTTAATGGCAATATTCTTAGTTTGATAACATTCATTACCGGGTATTTTTCTGGAAACGTTGGGTATTGGAACGCATTCAGAAGAATAAAATAAACTTCCTGTTACCTCATTTTGTTTTGCTAGATTGTCTATTACATGGAATATTTCTCCAGAATGACTATCTCCAAGTATTATAAAATCATCCCTTGTTTCAACAAGTGGTTGGCCGAGAAGGCAAGGTCCGTCATTTTCTAAAGTCTCCAAATTTTTGTTTAAAATACACTCGGCATACCTCGGACCTCTGTCGTCTCTGGCAGCAAAGAGATTTTGAGTATATTGGGGTAGATGAACATTTGTATTGATGTATTTCATGCAGTATCCAAAGGTTCCTAAAACAATGAATGATAAGATTCCGACAAACATCATTGTATTTTTGTTATATAAAAATCTTCTTTTTATAAATGGAGTCTCTATAAGAATGTATGTTATCCATGCCAATGAGGCTGACAATAATATCATTGCCAAATAATCAATTGTATCGGGCTGAGATAAAATAATTTTCCCAAATACAAGAACTGGCCAATGCCATAAATATAGAGAATAAGAAATCAATCCAACCCAAACCAACAATGAAGATGATAGAAATTTCCCCACGTATGTTTTTGTATTAACATTAGAAATTATGATTGCTGCACTACCTAATACAGGTAACATAGCTGCAAAACCAGGAAATCTTGTATTTGCATCAAACTGAGTTATAGAATAAATAATTGCACCGATACCTATAGCACTTACAATCTCCGCATAGCTCTTTGATTTTATTGAGAGGGCTGTGATGGCAATAACTGAGCCTACAAGTAATTCCCATGCCCTTGAAGGTAAGATGTAGAAACCTGCAGTCAAATTGAGACTTCTTCCCCACAAATCTGGAATCAGTGGAATAGTGAAAGTATTTCCTGGGTTAAAATTTACAAGATAAATACTCAAAGCAAAAGAGAGGATTAGAAGTGTTGATACTATTGGTAAGAGTTTCTTTTTAAAAAAAGCGAAGACAGTAAATAGAATGACTGGAAACAGTAAATAAAACTGCTCTTCGACAGAGAGAGTCCACAGATGTAGCAATGGTTGTGTTTCTGCCAGTTGGTCAAAATAACCTGTCTTTCTCATGAAAAAGATATTAGATAAGAAAATACTTTGAGAAAAGATTGATTTTCCAAGCCCTTCTAAGTCGTCAGGATAAAGAAAATAAAAGTACCCAAAAATACTAGTCATGGAAATAACTACAAAAAGTGCAGGGAAAATCCTTCGTATTCTACGTTGAAAGAAGTTTGAAAAAGAGAATGTTCCTTTTCTTAGGTCGCGTAATATAATTGATGTTATTAGGAAACCAGAAATTGCAAAAAAAATGTCTACACCTATATACCCCCCTGAGAATCCGAGTATGTTGGCATGATACAGAACGACTGGAATGATAGCCAGAGCCCTTAATCCATCGATTTCTTTTCTGTATATAAAAGACATATTATTATAATGCAAACGTACCGTATAAATATAGTCATGACAAGAAGAATTGACCCAGATTAACTACCGTGCAGGAGTTTTTATCAACTTTTAGTGCACGTTAGAAGAATAATCTTTACTTGTATTCTGGCCAAACGTTCTGATAAAGCCTCCAATAAGTGGTTCATCAAACTTGTTCCCATAATCAGAAGCACCGTTGCTATCCTCAATAAGGATAGTGATTGGTGTCGCTTCACTCCGAAGATCTTCATCACCGACGACTTCGCTAGGGATCATGTAATCAGGAAGAAACTAATTACCGACGTTATAGCCGAAGAGGCTAGTACCAATCAAAGACCCACGTCCAGTTGCCCTTGTATCACGAAGCCTTCCGCCTGAGCCGGTTTCGGCGCCAGGGAAAGGATGGATAAGCGTTGGGTGATTACGGGTTTCAGCTGTGGCAGTAATGTGCCAGGTACAAACAGTGGCACTAAAAACACCCTTAAAATAAGTTACTAAAAATATCTTAAAAATCTGGGTGAGGTCATAGAGGATGTTAGGGCTGTGTTTGAGAGATTGGGTGACGAAACAGTCTTTGTTTCAAAGTTCGATTTCAGTAGAAAAATAGAAAAGTAGTGATGAATAAATGCAGATAAATTGTATAATGGAGTTATGACTGAATCATTCCAAAGTAGTGTCGAGTCACCAGAGAAGACGTTGCTACCCAAAGAGCTTTTTACACTGCAGGTACAATTTGCAACTGAGGTTGCTCGTCAAAAAGGATCTTCTCTTTCCGAGACCTTACTTCAATATACCTCAGCGCACATTAGGTTATTTCATCATCCTGGCAAAGGAGTGGCAGAAGGGTGGGTCGATTTTGTTGAGAAACTATCCGACAATTCCGAATCTATTGTGGATAGTATTTATGATGCTTATGTTATTAAAGAAGAAGCAATGCAGAATGAACCGACTGAAGGTGTGGAAGCATTTGGATGTTTCTCACATGAATACAAAGAAATTGGTAACACATTTGTTCTGCACTTTGATAATAAGGATTCTGCAGGAAATCTTGGACGTGACCGTATTGATGCACGTCAAGAGGATTTGCAGAAACTCACTAAGTCAGTCGCCTCACAGCATCGACAAGATGCACAAATACAAATAACATCATGGCTTTTATGTGTCGACGCTTTCAATCGATTATTACCACCAGAGTTTGTTGAATCAATTCAAGATGTTGAAATGGACGCTGCACAAGAAAATAGTTTATGGGGACAGTTCTTAGATAAGAGTGGGGAGGTGAAGATTGATTTGGCTGAACAGTTGCTTGCTAATATTAAGAATGGAGAATTGCCAGTGACGGATTGTTTTCCAAACAGGTTAAAAACCGCAAAGGTCCCACAAGAAGTATTCTTCACACAATACCTATAACCTAGTTGGTCAGAACTGAAACTGTGTTGTATATCTTCATGCAGTGAGGATATTTTTCGCTGGGCGATGTCGTAGAGGATGTTCGAGCTATGTTTGATAGATTGCAGGATGAGGCTGTTTTCATTCCTGTGTTAGGAAGTCCTGAATTGTGGTGTATGTCTGTTGAGTTGTAAACAAATCATTGTGACCCGCTCCTGCAATGGTAATAAAGTCTTTTTCTGAAGGAATACTTTCAAATAGTCTCTGACCTAGTTTGTGGGGAATGATTGAGTCTTCATCGCCGTGGATAATGGTAACTTCACCGCCATAGTTTTTCAGGGCCTCAACATTATCAAGAGCATTGTCTACCAGCAGTGAGGTTGGATAGAACCAGAAACGTTCTTTTGCCATAGCGGACAAATTAGTGAATGGGGAAATGAGCAGTAATCTTTCTGGAGGAGCTAGACTTGCATGATAGGCAGCAAATCCTGAGCCAATACTTTCTCCGGCAACGATAACCTTTTCAATATTTTCGCTTTTCAGGTAAGAAATTACATTTTTCACATCTTGTTTTATAAGTTCGTGACTCGGTTCTTGTGAGTCATTGCTAAATCCTGTGTATTCAACAATTATGTAATTGTACCCAGCTTGGGTAAATTGGTTTGCATAGAAATCACGGTCACAGGCTGAGCCAGCGTTTCCGTGGTAGAGAACAACAATTGGTCCAGTTGTTGTGCTTACGTACATACGAGTTCCTTGATAGGTAACTTTTTCTGCTTCTACAAGATTTGTACAGGATTGAAAGTCTTGAGGAAAAGGATGATAAACGACCTTTTCTTGATTGAGAGTAAGGAAAATGCCAAAAGAAATATAAAAAATAGCAAAAATACTTAAAGCAATGATATTTCTCTTTTTCATTACAAAAGTATACCAGTTCCCAATTCTCATTAAGGGTATGAAATATCGGAACTGAAACTGTGTTGTATGTCTTCTTATTTTAAATAAATTTCTCGCTGGGCACCTACTGTCCCTCGGGTGGAACCGGTTTGAGGAAGTTTGTTTAGACTGGTTAATGGAAAGTAGGGTGGTATTTAACATGCTACAATTTTAATTAAGATATGAATAAACAGGAAACTCTAGTCATTCTCATTTCAGGAATAGAGCCGCAAATTTTTTATATATCTCCTAGTTATGTTTGGGTGAGTGTTGGTGCAAACGCTTACTACAGTGGGAGTGTTCAACGGATAGAAAAACAAAACCTAAGTGTCAAAATATGGGATGTGGAGAGTTTTGCTAGCGATAGTGAAATTCCGAATTTAAGATTAGATGCTCGGGCTCATGAAGAAGAGGGAGAAATGTTCGTATTTGAGGATAAGCGACGCTATAAATTTCTAGAATCAACAGATAAGTGGGGCCTTATTGATGAAGTAGATTGGAATCCAAAGACTCTTGAAAAAAAGTATTGATCTTAACGACGTCGGGTCTCATCTGACATATTTTGATGTAGAAGTTTTAGATTTGTCGGGAGATGAGGTAATGATAAGACATGATAAAGGTTTAGATGTATATAATTTTGTGTTAGGGGAAAGAAAGAGTTTGCCTCCTTACGATAAGTTTGCAGAACTTTCAGGAAGGATACTTCCTAATCATTACGTTGTACACGATGCTGATTATTGTGAGGGTATGGGATGTAGTGGTTTTTACACATCAACCACGTCAGTTTATAGACGAGATAGTGAAGAGTTAGTTTCCAGAGCAA
This sequence comes from Patescibacteria group bacterium, assembly GCA_018608435.1. GTDB lineage: Bacteria > Patescibacteriota > Minisyncoccia > Phycocordibacterales > UBA918 > OLB19. Next base: position 16,001 of record JABAZV010000008.1, read on the forward strand.
TTTATTCAACCTCTACTTCGAATGTACAGTTTTTAGTTGATGAAGGAGTAGAAGATATATATCTGACAGAAAAAAAATATCCAGAAGAAAAAACATTTTCCTCCTTACTAAACTTGAAAGAAAATAAATATTTCACTACAGATAAAAGTATTGAGTATGTAAATAGATATCTAGGAGAAAGCGAAACTTTAGAATTAGAGGGGTCTTTGTCAGGAGCGAAAGTTAAGTTTGCAGGTACTGCAAACCATTTAACTTTTAATGTCTATATTGAAGGTGATACTGAAACGAAAGGATTATCTGTAAAGTTGTTAAAAACAGTCGGACAATACGATAACTACAGAGTTCATGATGTGGCCGTCTATGACCAAAAAGTGTTTTTTGCAACAAGTCATGGTTTAGTGGTTCTCGATTCGGAAAATCAAACCCTTGAAGTATTAGGTGTTGATGATGGCCTGTATTCTAATCTTGTAACAAAAGTCATCCTTTCAAAAGAACATATTGTTTTAGCTCATTCAAGGTCACATTCTCATGAAGAGGTAGTTATCTACAAGAGACCTTAATTTTCGGTTCCATTAAGGACAGTAGGCACAAAAAACACCCCCAAAATACGTTGCTAAATAAGCCTTCAAAATCTGGGCGACGTCGTAGATGACGTTCGAACTGTGTTTGGGGGAAGGAGAGATGCAGACATTTCACTATAAGTATATAATTAAGTCTATGAAAAAAATTCTGATTGTTGAAGATGAGAAGAGTATAAGAAATATTATGTCAGAGACACTGTCAAAAAATTTTGAAGTGCTCAAAGCTCCTGATGGCCAAATAGGAATTAAAATGGCATTGGAGCATAAGCCAGAAATTATATTACTTGACCTACTTATGCCTAAAATGGGCGGGCAAGAAATGCTGAGCATGTTGCGTAAGAATAAGTGGGGAAAGACTGTACCAGTGGTAGTGCTAACTAATCAAGATGACATTGAAAGTATAGCCTTTGCACACGAAGAAAAACTGACTGACTACATTATTAAATCAAATGTCACACTAGATGATCTAGTGGCAAAAGTAAGGACGGCTGTGCTATCTGCAGTCTAGATACCGGATGTGTAAAATTATTTAAATATGAAAAATATTCTTATAGCAGAAGATGAGCGAGCGCTACGGAACGTGTTAAGAGATGAGTTGGCTAGTGATAAGTTCAATATATTTGAAGCAAAGGATGGGGTGGAAGCGTTGAAAGTATTAAAAAATTCAAAAATAGATCTGATTATACTCGATGTAATGATGCCTGGTGTTAGTGGTACAAAAGTAGCTGAAACTATAAAGAGCTCTGATGAAATAGCCCATAAGCCAGAGATTATTATTCTCTCAAATAAAGATGATACTGAAACCGTAACCGATGCCTTATCTGCAAAAGCATTTACGTATTTGGTTAAATCGAATACTCCAATTGATAAGATAGTCGAAATTGTAAATGAAAAATTTCCGGAATAGGCTCAGGGCTTATTTGAATCTTGTTGAGCCTGTTTTCCGTAACATTGTAATTGGCAGCACAATAGTGAATGTAGTACCTTTATCAACCTCTGAAATGAAGCTTACTCCACCACCAACAGTCTCAACTAAAGACTTAACCATATAAAGACCAAGGCCTGTGCCTACGGTGTCTTTTGAAACTACATTATCAGCACGAAACATTTTTTTGAATATTTCGTTTTGTTGATTTTCTGGTATACCGAAACCGTAGTCCTCGATCTCTACAGTAAAATTTCTAGCCGTACTCTTCTTTGCTCTTATTTTTATTTTTGATCCTGTGGGTGAATATTTAATAGCGTTTGAAATAAGGTTATCAAAAATAAGATCCAAGATTGTTTTGTCGGTGGTGATTTCAGACAAATCCGCGCTCACTGATAGAGAAAGGCTGATTTTTTTTGAAGACGTTTGTTTCTCGAAATCTTTTTTGGTATTTTGCAGAAAACTTTTAAGGTTTACCTTTTCAGGTTCTATTAAGAAAGTCCCTAGCTCATATCGGGTTACATTAAGTAACGCATTAACAAGTTCCGTCATCCGCTGCGCTCCAATCGATATTTCTTCAATGTAGTTTTTACCTTTTTTATCTATTTTTGCATTCTTACTTTTTTGTAAAGCCTGGGTGTACCAATTAATAATTGAAAGCGGGGTTCTAAGTTGGTGTGATGCTAGAGAAACAAATTCAGTCTTTGCCTGATCTACTCTCTTTTCTTGAGTAACGTTTCTAAAATACAAATTTGTATAGGTTTCTCCTTCTGGTTTTCTGAAACTAATTAGATAAATATCACTCCCTTCCTCCCATTCTATAGAGCCAATATTTTTCTTTGCAACCTCAGCCTTAAATTTTTTGCTAAATTCTTTAGGCGGTTCGCAACTTTCATCTTTACAAAAACTTTTAAGTAAATGCTTGCCGGAGTCATTTATGTAGGATATTTTGTAATTGTGATCTATTCGCAAAACAGGGTCTGGATTTTCAGACGGAAATTTTGCTAAATCTCTGATTTCTTCAGTTTTTTCACTTACAATACCATTCAGTTTTCTTGGTTCGTAAAGTAAAAAAAGTATGAGTATATTCAAAACAACAAGCAGACTGGCAGCGAGCCATGTCACCCTTTCTTTAAGGGGTTCAATCTGGTACCATCCATTTTTTGGAAAAGCAATAATTTGCCACGATCCAGTTGGGAGCCGGACAGAGGTTTCTATGTAATCTTCTAAGAACAATGAATCGTCTCCATAAAAAATGTCACCTTCTTTTCCTAAGCCGTGTTTGCCACGAATAGCTATGTCGATGTTATTTTCTTCAGATGCTTTTTGTACGATATTCGTTATGCTCTCTGTGTCTATTAAGACTGTCGCAAAGCCCCAGAAGGTATCCAAGTCTTTCCTTTGTGCCGTAAGAGCTGAAGTGGTTGATTGTTTATATATTGGTAATCTAGCTATGAGAGCGTCACCACCCTGAAGGAGGGAAACTGGACCTGTTACGATGTATTGATTGTTGTTTATCGACCGTAGCACTTCGTTCGATCGAGCACTGTCAGTCAGTAAGTTATGCCCAAGAGATTTTTCGTTCCCTTTCAGTGGGTATACATTGCTCACAATTGCGCTGGGGGCTAGCTGCAAGCTGCGTAAATCAGGAGTTGACTCGTAGATTGATTTTGCAAATAACTCAAACATTTCAGCTTCTGCTGTTACATCAGCGACTTTATATCTATGAGCTTCTACAAAAGCTTTGAGCCCATCTGCGGCAAATAACCTTTCCTCTAACAAAAATTCAAGTTCACTTTTTAAGTTTGCCGCAGCGAGTTGTACCTTGCTCTTCTGATCAGTCAATCTAATCTCTTCTTCACTATCAAGATTAAAAACTAAAGATGAAATGCCCATAAAGTTAATAGTAACCAGTATAGCCAGGGAGAAAAAAATGTAGGCACTGCGTTTAAATATTTTTCTTATCATATTGTAGCTAGTATTTATTTTAACAGACCTGACTGCAGTTTTATTCCAGTTTAAACAGTTGCTTTTGAATAAACTTCAATACTCTTCAGGTGCGCGACTAGTGCTGTTTAAAAATGAGCTGGGAAATATATTGAGTCACTATAAAAAGTGGCGGTGACATTTTCTGCAATTGGTCAGAACTACGTTTTGAAAGACAAAAAAGTGAGTATTGAAGCCAATGAATGGCTGGTCCCCATAGAAAAAGCCTACCCAGCTTTAGAAGCCAAATTTAAACGTCTTGAACTGGATAAAAACCTTGATATAGCTTCACGAAATGCTCAATATGCTGAGCTCATTCTATCTTGGGGCGACGTCGTAGAGGATGTTCGAACTGTGTTTGAGGAGAGGAATGACGTGACGTTAAATATTCCCGTGTTATTAACTGCTGAAGATGAGTGCTAGGTTTTCAAATATATCTGTCACCGACAACCCTTTTTCACGTAGTTTGAGGATTTTAGTTCTCATATCTTGATGTTGGGGGTATCCGTTATCAATCGAATCTCCCATAAGTTCTTTAAACTCTGTATTTAAAAGCACTGTGAGTGACTCCTTAATGTCGTTGTATTGCATTGGAGTAAGACCAAGTTCGTCTGTACGTTCGGCAAATGCTTCCAAGGTATAGAAATGTAATAACTCGTGCATGATTAACTTAACTGCAGATTTGGTTCGCACACTCAGAAAGAAGTAACCACCTTCCGTGTTGTACGTACAACGGTTATTTAAGGTAACGTAAGCAGTGACGTCTTCAAGAGGATAGACTACTCCAAATAATTCATCGCATCCTTTAAGGAATTTGTCTTCGACTAGGCTCCACTGTTTTGAGAATGTTTTAATTACAGTGGGAATGCCGTAATCTTCTTCTTTTGTATACTCATCAATAAAAGAGGAAAGGTTTGTTTCGTTGAAATCACCAAAGCGGTCAATAAAAGTAGACTCTACTTCAGTTGGAGTTGGTCTATTGACCGCTCACTGTCCATTCATAAAATTCTCGACATCCTTTTCTTTTGTGTATGTTATTTGTAGTTTCATAATTAAACAAGCGTGATTTGACCTCCCGTTTTTTCCATCGCTTCATTTACACTTCCAAAATATTCACAATCAATTGGCTTAATTTCTTCAAGAGAGTGATAGGTAAGCCCTGTTTCTTCTTCAGATGTGGGTACAAATGTATCGTCTGGGAGGGTGTAGATACAGACTTCTTGCTCAAGCACTGCTTGTTTATCAGTTGGCACGACAATTGTTACTAGGCCGTCTTCAGTAGTAATATCAATTCCGTCTTCTGACGACCAAGGAAAGCTATGCGCGACAGCGAAAGCTGGTTCGTAACTAGCATAAATACGTGCTGGGATAGAATCAGCCACATCCTTACCACCAGGTGTATATCGTTTGAAAGGTCTAATGATATCTAATCCCTTTTTGGTCGTACCGTGATATATGGGTTTCATACTGCTTGAGTATAGCAAACGTACTCCACCCTTGAATACACTATTTTGTATCAAAAGCTAGTTTGGCTCGAACTGAAATCCTCAAGAAAGACAACCTAGAATAGGTGTCATTCCAACTAGGGCACCTACTGTCCCTAGGGTGGAACCAGTTTGAGGACATGGCGGTGGGGTGGTTAGAAGAAGCCAAGGTTTGTTTCGATCAGCTAACTATAGACAAAGCTTGTTTTTCGTGTTAATAAGATAACAGAAAGCTGAACATAACCTAACGAGAAGGAGAAAACATATGGCTAAACAGCATATTTTAATGCTTGTTGATTATCGTGGTACTTTCTACTCCTCAACAAAGAGAGTGGCAGGAAGTATGGATGTGCCAAAATTGATACAGTTGTTTGAAAATTACGACTTTATTGTAAAGGTCGAGTCGTTTGCAGATGTAGATTTTCGGTCAGATAAGTATCGAAGTGTATATGTGTTATATCAATCTTCGGAAGACCCAGGCTTACATTATAAAGATTACATTGAAGATGTGCTTCTAGGACTTGAGTTGATGGGTGCAATCCTTGTTCCGGATTTTCTCAAGTTCAGGGCGCATCACAATAAAGTCTTTATGGAAATTCTTCGCGATACGAGCAAGAACGGATTGGTGTAATCTATTAAAGCTCAGTCATTTGGCACGCTGGATGATTGTTTAGCAAGAACCGACAAAATTCATTTGCCTGCAATTGTAAAGCCGTCATGCGGATCAAGAAGTCAGGGTGTAGGCTTGGCTTCAACTCAGCATAAACTTGTTCAGATAACCCGAGCGATCAGCAAGACGTTTTCGTTTATTAACACGCGGAGAATGTTGAAAGGGTTCATTAATGGTAGGGGATATAAGCCAATATCAAATTATAGGAAGAAATTTTTGTTGCAAGAGTTTGTTGAAGGATTGTCCTGTGACTATAAAGTTGTTGTATATAAAGACAAATTCTACTTCTTTCAGCGACAGATTAAACCCGGTGACTTTAGAGCAAGTGGAACTCCGGATTTCAAATTCCCTTCGGAGGCACCAAAAGGTTTATTGGATTATGCTGAGAAGGTATTCGAATTGTTCGATGTTCCATTTGCTTCATTCGATATCGCAATAAAAAACGAAGTATTTTACTTACTTGAATTTCAATTTGTTAGTTTTGGTCAACGAGCTATTGAGCGGTCTGAAATGTACTTTACAAGACAAGGCGGAAGTTGGCGTTCAGTAAAGTGTTCTTCAGATCTTGAAGAAAACTTCGCGGAATCTATTGTGTGGTATATATCTAAACAAAAGAGAGGTAAAGAAAATGCTTAAACAAATGATTCTAGTTCGCCATGCTGAATCAGAAGAAGATGTTAACCCAACAATAAGGAGTCATATTTTGGACAGCCGAATAGCACTAACTTCGGCTGGTAAAAAGCAAGTTGCAGAACTAGCAAAAAATCTTTGTCCACTAATTGAACCATACAAAAACGTTCGTCTGGTTGCCTCCATAACAAACAGGGCAAAACAAACGACGCAGTTGTTTTCTAAACAATTTCCAGATCGTAAGTTTGAAGTCGTGTATGAAGATAGAGTACGGAGTCTTAACTGGGGCAGTGTTGATGAAACAAATATACGCAGGGTTGAAAGTGAGAGATATCAGGTTGGTGTACTGTACTTCAGGTTTCCAGAAGGAGATGACACGAACGTATTTGTTAAAGAAATAGAGAGCTTCGTTAAGGAATTAAAAGAGGCCGGAAAAGAAGCGTCGCATCCAGAGTGTGTAGTTGTATTTACCCACGGTTTCGCTCTGCGAGTTATTGTAAAAGCAGCGATTGGTATGTCTGACGATGAATTTCGCTACTTGGCCAATCCGTCCAATTGTCACGTGGTGTCCTTAGGCTTTAGAGAAGATGTTTTTTCGTTAAAAGATCCTTTGCAAAGAATAAACTTTGAGATCTAAATGAGTACCCCCCCCATGCATTGTTTTGCATGGGGTTTTTATTGTACAATTCAATTATGTCGTATCTAAGCACAATCACTGACGAAGACGTATTCTCAAATCCTTCGTTTAAAAAGCCAGATTATTTTAATCCTAGAGTGACTGTAAAGGCTATTGTGAAAAATAAAGAAGGAAAAATCGCATTGGTCACAAATGATGTGCATGGAATATACTCATTACCAGGAGGGGGAGCGGAATCAGAGGATTTGGAGAAAGAGATAAAGCGTGAATGTGCAGAAGAAATTGGGTGTTTAATTGAGCTGGTTGGTAGAGTTGGTCAGACACACGAGTTTCGTAACAGAGAAGCAAAAGAATATACGACCACCTGCTTTGTCGCTGAAGCAAAAAGTAAACTAGAGAAAGACACAAGAACTCCAGATGAACAAGATAATGGTTTGCGGGCAGAATGGATTGAGATGGGAGCTGCAATAAGTATTTTTTCTAAACAAAAAGAGGCGGTAAGAAACGATGATGTGAAGTTTTACAATACTGCATTTAATATCTTGCGTGACGGACTGTTTATTGAGACGTATCTTGCTGAAAGAAAGCATGGTTGTAGATAATAGACGTTTAAATATCTGCAGGTTCCACTATGGACAGTAGGCACGAAAAAATAACCTAAAACACGTTGTCAAATAAGCCTTCAAAATCTGGGCGACTACCGGGAATCGAACCCGAACTGCCGGTACCACAAACCGGTGCACTAACCGTTATACTATAGTCGCCATAAATTGTTTGCTCGCTGCGTTGTTTCTACACGATACGTGGTTTTTTTGTGTAGGAGTGCAGGTCGGGAATACCTAGATTGAAATCAGGCGCAGCGAGCGGTGGGGCGGTGGGATTTTGTGCAGGCTTGCCTGCACAAAATCCCACCGCAGTGGCACAGTTATACCTATTTTTGAAGCAAAAGTCGAGCTTTGGTTTGCATGTTTTGTGTATTGCACAGAAACAAGACTTAAAATATCAAGGCTGTAAAAGACGTTCTGCTGCCAAAGGTGTTTCTTTAATGAAGTGCAGGTTGTACAAAGAGTTGCGGGTGGATATACTGCATACATATATAAGAACTATTTTATGGACGACACAACTTTAATTACAGCTTTGTTTTTTACTTTTATTATTGGAGTTAGTCTTGGTTTTTACGCTGCGAAAATTATCTTCTAGTAAATTTGTTTTATTAATGCCGGTATAAGCTTTTTTAGCTTTTCGAAGCTGGAGTTGTGTCTGGGCTGTAGTAGATTACAGCTCCAGTCGGTGAATAGGAATGCTGTACAGCTGTATTTTTATGGTCTTTAATTATAAACAAGTCTGTTGATGCGCTATGATTGTAGTACTTTATTTATATAAAATATTTTTATGAAAGGATTCATGGATGAGTTCAAAGCATTTGCCATGAAGGGCAATGTTGTAGACTTGGCAGTAGCTGTCGTTATTGGTGCCGCATTTGGTAAGATCGTGTCTTCTTTGGTAGATAACATTATTACTCCAATTATCGGTGTTATTGCTGGCGGAGTAGATTTCTCTGGCCTGTCGTACACAATTGGCGACGCTCAGATTACATACGGTGTATTTATTCAGTCAATCATCGACTTCCTGATTGTTGCACTTGTTATCTTCGTGGTAGTGAAAGGGATCAACAGGGTCCAAGGAGGGGACAAAAAGGAGGAAGAAGCACCAGCTGAAAAAATTGAACCATCTGATGAAGTTAAGTTGCTCACAGAAATTCGCGACAGTCTGAAGCGATAGAAAATACAAAAAACAGCGAGCCAACCCACTCGCTGTTTTTTGTATTTTCTATTGCCAGTTTAATTAAAGTCAAATTTTTTTACGATAGTAAAATAAAAAAGGTGACATGTATATATTGGCAAAGTACATTTCGTGATACCTATTTTTCTTGTGCAGTTCTTATCCACAGAATTACAGCATTGGTGGCAAAAAACATAAGGTTTTCCGTAGAGCGGTGCGAAACGCGTTTGCTTGGAAGTGTTACTATGATAGCAACACACGAAACATCGTGTAGCAGCAAACACAAACTTACATCGCGCTAATTATTTTCTGCCTCGGACGTGTTTTGAAACAGCTCATAAATTGCACCTAGACCTAACCGATTACTCGGCGCTCCGCCGCAGTATAATCTTCCACCGATTACGTCTGAGTCACAATTTCGAGCTGCCTTATAAATTAGATAATTGAATCAATCATTTTAGACTGTCTATGGAAATAGAAAAAATTCGTAAGCGCGATGGTTCACAACAACCGTTCGATATAGAAAAAATTGAAAGCGCCATAGCTAAAGCCTTGGCTGAAACAGGGGAAGGTGACAGAAAAGACGCAAAAAAAGTGGCTGAATTGTCCCACCAAAAAGTTGTCGCTATGTGCGTACAGGCCGGCACTGCTGAGTCCGGAACAGAACTGGCTAAAAAATGTGTTGACGGAAATCCTGCAGTAGAAGAAATTCAAGACTTGGTAGAGCAGGCTCTAATGGAGTTAGATTTCTTCGATACGGCCAAAGCTTATATTATTTATCGAAATGCGCGCAAGAAAATGCGCGAGCGTGATATTTTTGCCAAGCGCCAAAATCTTAAGCCTTACGAGTATCCTGAATTGTATGAATACGTTGATGCTGTTCGTCATTCTTACTGGGTACATACCGAGTTTAACTACACTTCAGACGTGCAAGACTTTAAGATAAATGTGACCGAGTCAGAGCGCAATGCGATAAAGAATACGATGCTTGCCATTGCCCAGATTGAAGTAGCTGTTAAAACTTTTTGGGGAGATTTGTACAAAAAAATGCCCAAGCCAGAAATTGGAGCAGTTGGTGCAACTTTTGCTGAATCTGAAGTTAGGCATACTGATGCTTACTCGCACTTGCTTGAAACTCTTGGCTTGAATGAAGAGTTTGCCAAGATCAAAGATATTCCGGTGATGAAGCAGCGCATGGATTATCTTGATAAGGTGATAGACCTTTCGCGTACAACAGAAGATCGCGAATATTCTCATTCCATTCTACTTTTCTCTTTGTTTGTAGAACATGTTTCTTTGTTCTCTCAGTTCCTCATCATGATGAGCTTTAACAAGCATAAAAATATCTTTAAAGGAATTTCAAATGCGGTTGAAGCTACCTCAAAAGAAGAACAAATTCACGGCATGTTTGGTATTGATGTCATAAACATAATCAAGAAAGAACATCCAGAATGGTTTGATAAAGAATGTCACGAACTTATCATCCAGTCTTGCCGGGAGGCTTATGAATCAGAAAGCAAGATTGTAGACTGGATCTACGAGGCGGGCGAGCTAGATTTCATGCCGTCTGCAAACGTAAAGGAGTTTATCAAAAATCGCTTTAATAACTCATTGGTCTCAATTGGACTTCCGCGCATCTTTGAGGTAAACGCTGTTCTTTTGGAAGAGACTGATTGGTTTGATAACGAAGTTATCGCAACAAAGCACGTAGATTTCTTTTACAAACGATCAATCAATTACAGCAAAAAGACTAAAAGTGTTGAAAGTAACGACTTGTTTTAAATTATGAATTATTCAGAACCGTGGTACTGGTTGAATGAAAACTCGCGTGCATTTCTTGCTCGTGGTTATCTATCAGAAGGACAGACAGCAGAAGAAAGGATTCGAGTTATTGCAGATAGGGCAGAAGAGATTCTGGGTCAAAAGGGTTTCTCTGACAAGTTTTACGACTACATGAGCCGTGGTTGGATTTCATTGTCTTCACCCGTGTGGTCAAATTTTGGTAGCGAAAAGGGTTTGCCTATTAGTTGTTTTGGTTCTTATGTTGACGACAACATGGGCAGTATTCTCTACACTCATGCTGAGGTAGGGATGATGACAAAATACGGCGGCGGTACATCAGGTTACTTTGGTGAATTGCGTGGACGAGGGGCAGAGATTTCAGAGAATGGGCACTCTTCAGGATCGGTGCACTTCATGCAATTGTTTGATTCTTTGATTGATATCGTCAGCCAAGGCTCAGTAAGGCGCGGAACATTTGCCGCTTACTTGCCAATTGAGCACGACGATATTATGGAGTTCCTCGATATAAATACCGAAGGACATCCTATTCAAGGAATAAATTACGCTGTAACAGTTACTTCAAAATGGATGGAAGAAATGCGGGACGGTGATGAAGGGAAGCGAAAAACTTGGGCTCGCGTGTTGCAAAGGAGAGGAGAGATTGGCTTCCCTTACATCATGTTTATCGATAACGCTAACGAAGGACGTCCGCAAGTGTACAAAGATAAAAATCTTCCAATTTACGCCAGTAACGTGTGTAGTGAAATAATGTTACCAAGTAATGATAAGTGGTCTTTTGTTTGTTGCTTGTCCTCAGTGAACATGTTGTTCTATGAAGACTGGAAAGACACAGACTTGGTAGAAACCATGATCTACTTCCTTGATGCGGTAATGGAAGAATTTATTCAAAAGCTTGAAGCTTTGCGTGATCATGAAGAGCATGAAAAAAGGCGAGCTTTTAATTTCATGGAACGTTCGTACAACTTCGCCAAAGAGAATAGAGCTCTCGGTCTTGGTGTGCTTGGATATCACACTCTTCTCCAGTCTAAAAATATCCCGTTTGATAGCGAAGAAGCTTCTTCTTTGAATAAAGAAGCGTTTAAAAGCATTCGTGAACAAGCAGATGCTGCTACTGAAAAACTAGCAAAAGAATTTGGTGAGCCAGAAGTTCTTAAAGGTTACGGCCGGCGCAACACTACTACGCTGGCTGTAGCTCCGACAACTTCTTCAGGATTCATTCTTGGTCAAGTGTCTCAGGGAATTGAACCAATTTGGTCAAACTGCTATACAAAAGATATGGCAAAGTTAAAAGTGACAATCAAGAATCCTATCCTCAAAGATTACCTGGCAAAGAAAGATGCAGACACTAAAGAAATTTGGGATAGCATCAGAGATAACGACGGTTCAGTGCAGCATTTAAGTTGTCTTGATGATAAGGAAAAAGAAATTTTCCGTACTTATGCGGAACTAGACCAAAGCGTTATTATTACACAAGCAGCTGACCGGCAGAAGTTCATTGATCAGGGTCAGTCACTTAATGTGGTGGTGCCGCCTGACATGGAGGTGAAAGACATCAACAAGCTTTACATGCAAGCTTGGAAGCAAGGAGTTAAAGCATTGTATTATCAACACAGCATGAACGCAGCCCAGCAAATGGTGCGGAAGAAGCTGGCAGAAGGGGAAGAGAATAAAGGATAACAAAAAGAGCGCGCAGGCGCTCTTTTTGTTTATACTAAGTAAGTTTTTTACTGTGTTTTCTTGCTGATCGTCTTTGATTAATTCTTTTGCTGTAGATTAATGTTGAGTAAAACTTTTCTAAGTCTTGATTAAAAATGTTGTTTGTCAAAAATAAAATTATTTAATGAGTAAAGAAATAAAAAGCTTTACTTTTAGCTACCTTTCACTTGTGAATAGCGCTCCACATGATCGTTGAAAGTGCGGTACAATCAATGTACGTAAGGGCCTGCTGCTCTTGCGAACATGTTTCTATTTGTAGGTTAAATCCTACCAATCGACACCCAACAGGGACTACGTATCGCGACTACGCAGTCCCCGCTGGGTGTCGTTTGTTTTTTATAAGTGCTACTCCTTTGTAAATAAAGACGGTAAAAAGAAAAAAGCAGAGCTCGCTGCATCAATGGAGTGTCTAAGTCATTTCTAGTTTAATTGACGTCACTCCTTGGATGTGATTACATGATATTTTATATGCGAAGTCCGTACTTCATCTTGTTAACAGTCACCCTTTTATTTTTTGCTGGCAGTACGTGGTACAGAACTACTGCTAATGAATGTCCGGTGCCGCTATCTTATCGATTGGAGAGAATCGATCTTGAGTTTTCTTTGTCTAGAGAACAGGCTTTGTCGTATATTTCTTCTGCGGAAGCTGTTTGGGAAAAGCAGGCTGGTCGCGATTTATTTGTTTACGACGAAGAGGCTGATTTTACAATTAATTTTGTTTACGACGAGCGGCAAGAAACAGCCGATGCAGAAGAAACAAAACGAATAGAGTTAGATGATGAGAAAGACAGGAATGAAGTCATACAAGCAGAATTGGCAAATCTACAAGACGAGTATGAAAAACTATCGATATCTTACCAAAATAGAGTCTCTACTTATGAAGCTCGTTTGTCAGACTACAATAAAGAAGTACAAACCTACAATGACCGCGGAGGCGCGCCAGCAGATGTTTATGGAGATTTAGAAGCTGAAGCTTCTTCTCTTGAGGCAGAGGCCTCATCTTTGACAAGGTCCGCTGAGAATTTAAATTCACTAGCAACAGAAATAAACCAACTTGCAGAGAAGGGGAATAGCTTGGTTAAGCAGTACAATCGGCGTGTTAGTACATATAACTCTGAATTTGGTTTTTCACGTGAATTTACACAAGGTGACTACGAAGGAGGCAGTATAAATATATATAAATTTTCAGACGAAGCTGAAGTGATTACTGTCCTTGCTCACGAGTTTGGACACGCTCTTGGCATTAATCATGTCGAAGGAACTTCATCTCTAATGTACTACTTGCTAGAAAATACGAGCGAATCACCAGAACTTTCGAGTAATGATAAAAGTGTTTACTTTGAGGTTTGTGGAGAAAGTGTTACTTGGCAGCAGCACGTGCGAGCTTATATTAGAGCCTTCTTACAAAAAATATAAATAGTCAATTAGTATATAATTAACTCTTATCTAATATAATAAAATTATGAAACCTTTCTTTGAAACCCCAGCTAACAAATTGCTGTACAGTTTGTCTTTGCTTATGTTGTTGTTTGCGCTTGCTTCATACGCGATTTTAAATTTCACTAAAGTGCAGTACGTGAATGAATCTCCGGCAACAATTTCAGTAACCGGTAGTGGTGAAGTTGTGGCGGTTCCTGATGTTGGACAGTTTTCTTTCTCGGTTACTGCTGAGGCAGAAACCGCTGAGCTTGCTCAAGAACAATCGGGCACAGCAATAAATGATATTTTGTCTTACTTAGAAGAAGAGGGAATTAACGAGAAGGATATTAAAACTCAAAACTATAATTTAAACCCACGCTATAAGTACGTGGCTGGTGATTGTCCGGCTGGATCGATTAGGTTCTGTCCAGAAGAACGAGTGCTTGATGGATTTGCTGTGTCGCAGACTATTACAGTAAAGGTGCGCAGTACTGATGAGGCCCCTGGCATTATTGCTGGTGTGGGTTCTAGAGGGGCGACAAATATTAGTGGGCTAGATTTTACTATTGATGATGTAGAGCTTTTGCAAGCCGAAGCGCGAGCAAAAGCGATTACTGATGCTAAGGAGAAAGCTATGGTATTGGCTGCGCAGCTTGGTGTCAATGTGGTGCGACTTGATTCTTACTCCGAAGGAAGCGGTGGTGTAGTTTATCAAAGCAGAACAATGGCCTTTAGTGCAGATGAAGAAATGGCTGGTTTTGGCGGAGCAGAATTGCCGGTGGGAGAAGAAAGCACAACTGTTAATGTGGTTGTTACTTATGTAGTGGAGTAATGGATTTGATTTAAAAAGACGGCGCCTTTTAGGCGCCGTCTTTTTAAATCATTTGTAACAAACACAACCACCTTGCTTTTTTCTATAACCGGCGTATGATGTAAGTACATTGCCGCCGCAGGGGCGGTTTTAAAAATGCTGTATTTCTAGTATTATTACCTCATTATGAATCGAATTATCAACTATGTTCGCGCTACCGGAGCCGAACTGAAACAAGTCAATTGGCCGACACAAAACCAAGCCATGCTATATACCGCTTTGGTGATTGCAATTTCCATAATCGTATCTTTGTTTGTGGGAGCATTTGATTATGCTTTTCTTCAACTGATGACAGCACTTATTGAACGCGTTTAATTTATTTAAAGTATGGCAAAACAAGAAAGCACAGGGGAGCGTCACTGGTACGCTATACACACTTACTCAGGTTACGAAAATGCCGTGGCTAGAAACCTGAAACAAAGAATCGAATCGCTTAACATGAGCGACAAGATTTTCGATGTAGTTGTGCCAACTGAAAAAAAGATTCGCGTCAAAGGAGGGAAGCGAGTGACCGAAGAAGAGCGAGTTTACCCAGGTTATGTTCTGGTGGAAATGGTGGTTGATGACACTTCTTGGTTTGTGGTTCGAAACACACCTAGAGTGACTGGATTTGTTGGAAGTGGAACTCAGCCTGTTCCTTTGACTCAAGTCGAGCTTGAAGCTCTCATGAAGCGCATGAAGAGCGACGTTGTGAAGCATGCTGTAGACTTGGGTGTTGGTGACATCATTACTATCGCCGACGGTCCATTTAAAGACTTGGAAGGAAAGGTTGCAAAAGTAGATGAAGCAAGCGGAAAAGTAAAAGTGATGGTGAGTATGTTTGGTCGCGAAACTCCTGTCGAGCTAGATTTCTTGCAAGTGAAGAAGGTTTAGTGGCGAAAGATAGTTTTTGTATAAAAAAGCACGCACACAATGATTGCGTGCTTTTTTATATTAAGTTGCTTGCAAAAAAGTCTTTTTCTTTGTAGGATACGCAGGCTTCTTAATGTTGGTGCGGATATGGAACGCACTCGCATGACTACAGTATTAATGTATAAACATGGCAAAAAAACTAATCAAACAAGTTAAAGTACAAGCAATTGGCGGCAAAGCAACACCAGCGCCACCACTTGGTCCTGTGCTTGGACAAGCTGGTATCAATATTGGTGAATTCGTCAATCAATTCAACGAAAAAACACGCGAAAACCAAATGGGAGATGTGGTTCCTGTTGTAATCAGGGTTTATGATGATCGTAGTTTTGACTTCATAACTAAAGTTTCTCCAATGTCTCGTTTGATATTGAAGAAGATTGGCCTAAAAAAAGGTTCAAGCAAAAACCTGGTTTCTCAAGCAGGATCAATCACTAAAGCTCAAGTAAAAGAAGTGGCGGAAGAAAAAATGCCCGACCTAAACGCTGGCTCAATCGAAGCAGCAATGAAGATTGTCGAAGGAACTTGTTTCTCAATGGGGATCAAAGTAACTGACTAACATCATTTGAATTAAATACAAAAAGAACGGCGCCTTAAAGGCGCCGTTCTTTTTGTAATCCTGCTAATCTATACGTTCATAGTCAACCCACTTAAATTTTATTCCGTCGTGCTCTTGTGTTGGTTGTTCATCAGTAATTTTAAACTCGTTTTCAAACTCCGGGAAAAATGTATCAGCTTCTTTTTGTCCTTCAAACCATGTGATGTGCAGGCGTGTGCATAGAGGAAGAAACTGACGATACAATTCACTCCCGCCTCCGATATGAATTTCTGTCGGATTTTCTGTTTTTGCAATACGCAATGCTTCTTCTTTTGAGTGAGCAATTTTAACTCCTTTGTAAGTGTAATTTTTGTCTCTGGTTAGTATTATGTTGGTGCGGTCTGGAAGCGGTCTACCAATCATGCTGACGATAGATTCAAAAGTCTTTTTTCCGATAATTATCGGGTGACCTAATGTTAGTTTTTTAAAACGTTTTAGATCTTCCGGTGCATGCCAAAGAAGATTGTTTTTATAGCCGATTCCGCGATCATTTCGGCTCAGGCCCGCGACGATTACGAGTTGTGGAGAGTGCATAGTAATTTCTTAATCTGTTCCATTTCTTATACAGACATCTCGGCTTTTATTGTTTCGTCGTGCGTGTAGTTATTGAGCTTAATGTCATGCATAGTGAAATTATTGATAGTTTTAACTTTTGGATTAAGCCAGAGTGAAGGCGGCTTGTGAGGTTTGCGAGCCAGTTGTTGTTCCACTGCTTTAAAGTGATCATGATAAATGTGAGCGTCTCCGAGCGTAAGGACACATTCGTGTGGGGTTAAATCAGTGACTTGCGACACCATAGAAAGAAGGAGAGAATAAGATGCAATATTGAATGGTACACCAAGAAACATGTCACAACTACGTTGGTACATGTGGAGTGACAGCTTGCCGTTAGCCACGAAAAACTGAAACATCATGTGACAGGGAGGTAAAGCCATTTGATCTAGCTCGCCAGGATTCCAAGCAGAAACAATCAGTCTTCGGTCGTAAGGATCACTTTTGATACGTTCAATCACGTCCTTGAGCTGGTCTACTTTAGTGTTTCCATCTGGCTTTTGCCATCCTCGCCACTGCACACCGTACACACGTCCTAGGTCACCAGCGAATTTTGCTTTTGGTTTCCAGTAATCAGCTTCTGCGTTAGCGGTCCAGATAGTTTTGTTGGTTCCGTTGATTTCTTGGAGTCGGTTATCGTCGCCTGAGCCTTCGATAAACCAAAGAAGTTCGCTGGCAACTGCTTTGAAGGCTAGTTTCTTTGTTGTTACTGCCGGGAAGCCTTCTTCCAGATCGAAGCGCATTTGTAGTGCAAATAATTTTCGAACACTACCATTACGACCTTCAACGTCAGTTCCGTTTTTGTATATGTTTTTTAGAGTTTCTAAATACTGTTTCATAATGATGAACTAAGTCTTATATTGCAATATTAGTATAGCAAAATATAATCTGTGCAATTTTGTGCTGTGTGGTACGATATTGCTAATGAAAGGAAAGTTAATCGTAATCGACGGCGCTGATGGAGCTGGTAAGGCAACTCAGCTAAAATTATTGCATGACAAACTTAAGTCAGATGGAATGTCCGTTGAAACTATTGATTTTCCACGTTACACAGACAACCATTTTGGAAAGTTGTTGCGTGAATGTCTTGATGGTAAGCGTGGTGATTTTATGAAGCTTGATCCAAGAGTAGCTTCGGTATTGTTTGCGGCAGATCGTTTTGAGTCTTCACGACATATTATCGAGTGGATAGAGACTGGGAGTGTCGTTTTAGCTGATCGTTATGTGAGTGCTAATATGTTGCATCAAGGAGCAAAACTACATGATGAAAATGAGAGAACGGAATTCATTGCTTGGCTCGATAGAATGGAGCATGAGGTTTTTGCTTTACCTCGTCCTGATGCGATTGTTTATTTGGATGTGCCTTATTCAATACGATGTCGTATGTTGAATCAAGATAACTCTCGTCAATCGCTAGATGTTGCCGAAGTCGATGAGTCGCATCAGATTGATACAGAGCGTTCAGCTCAAACATTAGTAGCTGCGGGTAACAATTGGCACGCTATCACCTGTGTGTCTGAAGATGTCTTACGGGATCGCGATGATATTCATAAAGATATTCATGCAGTAGTTCAGAAAATTTTAGTATAAGTAAAAAATGTATGGAACTTAGAATAAAAAAACTTACTGAAACAGCAGTTATTCCTTTATTAGCTTATGATACAGATGCAGGATTTGACCTTTGTACTGATGAAGACTTCGCTGTTTTGCCTGGTGAACAAGCGGTAGTGTCAACTGGAATTGCTGTGGCGATTCCTGTCGGTTATGTCGGTCTTGTGTGGGACAAGAGTGGAATAGCGACCAAGCGTCTTGTTAAAACAATGGCAGGAGTAATTGACGCGGGTTATCGTGGTGAAGTAAAAGTAGCTTTGATTAATATGGGTGCTGAAACTCAAGTATTCAAACAAGGAGAAAAAATCGCCCAGATGCTAATTCAGCCGGTGGCACATCCGGCAACTCTTGAGGTTGAAGATTTGGACGGAACGGATCGTGGAGAAAAAGGTTTTGGTAGTACTGGAAAATGAATAAAATAATACTTTAACACGGCTCCAATTGTGAAAAGTAAAACAATTTTTATTTAGATAAAAATAATTATGGATATAGTAAAAAACACGATTGAGTGGAATAAAAAAAACGGAACTGCAGAATTGCCTTTTAATTACAAGAAGGAAATGTCTTTTGTCCTAGAGGAGTTATTAGAGAGCACTGGTAATTACGATAGTTTCACTGCTCGGGAAAAAGCTTTGGCAATGGCAGAAGAGATTGCTGGTGATGCAACAAAAGTTAATGAAGAGGGAGTTATTGATGCTTGGGCTGATATCATTGTGTTCGCGATTGGTGCGATGATTAAGTTAGGATATGATCCAGAAAAAGTGTTGGATGAAGTGTGCAGACAAATCAACACCAGAACAGGTTCCGTTGTTAATGGAAAGTTTGTCAGAGATCCTGACATTAATCCATACGAAGCTGATTTTAGTATTTGTAAAATGTCAGATGAAAAATAGGTGAAAATATTTTGTTGTTTAAGATTAGGGTTGCAAGAAATAAATTTTATCAGCACTCGCAGGTGAACTGTAAATGCAAGAGCTTCGCTCTCGCATTTAGTTTTTCACCATATCAGTACCATGATAAACTAAGTGTAGTCTTAGAATAAATAAAGTTATGTCAGGAAAATTAATTGTTATTGAGGGGGCAGACGGGGCAGGTAAAGCGACTCAGGTTAAGCTTCTGATTGAGCGTCTTCGAGCAGAAGAAATGGAGATTGAAACCTTTGAGTTTCCGCGGTACGAAGATTCTTTTTTTGGGGCGTATGTTAAAGAATGGTTAGATGAAGTTCATGGAAGCTTTGTTGATCTTGATCCTAGACTAGCCTCAGTGCTTTTTGCTGGTGATCGTTTTGAGGCAAGAGAGCAGATGGTGGGTTGGCTGGAGGAAGGAAAGCATGTGATAGTTGATCGCTTTGTTACCGCCAGCATGTTGCACCAAGGAGCAAAAATAAAAGATGTAGAAAAGCGTGGTGCATTTCTTTTGTGGTTGCAGCGCTTGGAGTACAATGTGTTTAAGATGCCTCGACCTGACATGGTGGTTTATCTCGATGTTCCAGCTCAAATGCGACACGCGCTACTTACTACAGATGAACGCAAATCAAAACTTGGTCACACAGAAACTGACTCGGACTACCAAGCCTCAGTGCAGAACACTGCTTCGCACATAGCTGCCTTAGAGAAATGGCAAATTGTTTCTTGTATTATGAATGATAAATTGCGCAGTAAAGATAATATTAATACCGAGCTATACGGTTTGGTTAGGCCTTTGTTGAATTAATACTTAGTTAAATTTTATGGAAATTTTAATAAAAAGATTGTCTGCAGAAAATAAGATGCCAGCCTATGCTAGCCTTGCTAGCGCCGGTATTGAGCTTTACTCATTAGCTGGAGGAGAGGTAAGGCCGGGTGAGAAAGTGTGTGTGTCGACAGGAATTGCTTTTGCTATGCCGGTTGGGTTTGTCGGATTGTTGCGTGGAAGATATGGAGTATCGTCTTCTGACAGTATTAAAGTGTCGGCTGGCTTTATTGATTCTAGCTATCGTAAAGAGGTAAAAATTGAACTGAAAAATACTGGTGATGAAACATACACTTATGAGAGAGGAGACACTGTGGCTCAATTGTTGATTCAAGAAGTACATCGCGCAAACCTGATTGAAGCTGAAGATTTGAGCGGTTTTAATTCAGTGTAATAAAAGGTAAAGAAAAAATTATTTATCATTAATAATAATTAAATTAGCAGAGCTGTGGAATAGTTTACTTAATTAAATCTTGTATGTCAGACTATCAATTTATAAAATCTCAAGATGAGAAAGTATACGAAGCATTGGCTGGAGAAGTCTTGCGTCAGCAAACAGGAGTAGAGCTTATCCCAAGTGAGAACTATGCCAGTAGAGCCGTTAGGGAGGCGAACGGCTCAATCTTAACCAACAAATACTCCGAGGGTTATCCGGGTAAGCGTTATTATGGTGGTCAGGAGTTTACTGACGTTATTGAAACACTGGCGATTGAACGCGCGAAAGAGCTCTTTGGTTGTGGGTTTGCAAACGTACAGCCTCATGCTGGAGCGCCAGCTAATATCGCTACTTACTTTGCGCTCTTGGAGCCTGGTGACACGATTATGGGTATGGATCTTTCTCATGGTGGTCACCTGACTCACGGACATCCTGTTACTTACATTACAAAGATTTTTAATTTTGTGCGTTACAAAATGAAAAATCCGGATACTGGAGAAATTGATTATGAAGACATGCTGAAAGTGGCGAAAGAAACTAAGCCAAAGGTAATCATGGCAGGTTTTTCAGCTTACTCAAGAGAGCTTGATTATGAGCAGTTTGTAAAGATTGGTCGTGAAGTGGGCGCTGTTGTAATTGGTGACGTTGCTCATATTGCTGGACTTATTGCTGGCGGCGCGCTTAAGAATCCTTTTGATGCTGGCTTTGACGTATTGCTTACCACTACTCACAAAACACTGCGTGGACCACGCGGAGGAATGATTCTGACTCGAGAAGATGCAGACATTGCCAAGAAAATAAACAAAGAAGTTTTCCCTGGTTTTCAAGGTGGACCAATCATGAGTAACATTGCTGGAAAGGCCGTGGCTTTTAAAGAGGCTTTGCAGCCAAGTTTTAAAGATTATGCAACTCAGGTAATTAAAAACGCACAGGCGATGGCTCAAGTTTTTAAAGAAAACGAAGTCAGACTTCTTTGTGGAGGAACTGACAACCATCTTGTGCTGGCTGATGTCTACGGATCGCTCGGCATTACAGGACAAGAAGCTGAAGTGTCCCTTGACGAGGTTGGAATTACTCTTAACAAAAATATGATCGCCGACGATCCGCGGTCGCCGATGGATCCTTCGGGAATTCGCTTCGGTACGCCTGCGATGACAACTAGAGGAATGAAAGAAGCTCAGGCAATAAAGTTGTCAGAGATTATGCTAGAAACATTGCAGAATAAAGACGACGCACAGGAGAAAGCTAAAATTAAAAGAAGGGTAGAAGAGCTATGTCTAGAGCACCCGATCCCAGAAGTTTTCAATTAGGTTTATAGCCACACAAAAAGAGTGCAAGCAAAGCTTGCACTCTTTTTGTGTTTCTTTTGTTTTAGTAAAACTTAAAGATATGAATTACTCGTTTACTTGCTTACAGTTTGTTAGTATAAAGTCATGTCAGTTTTTCTCACTACTAAAAAGATCCTCAGACGTCATTGGCTTACGTTTACTTTCTTTCTCGGTTTTTTAACTGATGTTTTGCTGCTAAACAGAGTTGATGATGTGCTCGATAATCTCATTTTGCTTTTCTATGTACTTTTTGCTACAGCATCTTTGTTTGGTTTTTATCTTGGCATAACAGACAAATTGCCTTTTAAGTTATCATCAAAATTTGAGAGGTACATGCCTCTTTTGATGCAGTATTCTTTCGGAGGACTCTTTTCCGGCATGCTTATTTTTTACGGCCGGAGTGGAGACTTGTTTGCAAGTGCACCGTTTTTGCTTCTCATAGTAGCGGTTATTTTAGGAAACGAATTATTTAGCAAACGCTCTGACCGGCTGGTGTATTATTTAGTTTCTTATTTTGTTGGAATTTTTTCTTACTTAGTGATGGTGATTCCGGTGCTGACTGGAAAGATGGGTCTTTGGTCTTTTGCTGCTGCTGGCTTTGTTGCACTTGGTGTAATGATTGTGGTTACTCAATTGTTGTTTAAGATTATCCCCAACTTCATGGCTCACAATATTGGAAGGATTATCTTTTCGATTGGAGTGGTTTATGTTGGGTTTAATGTTTTGTATTTGACGAACATTATTCCCCCGATCCCACTTTCGCTTACCGAGCTCTCTGTTGTGCAGTCAGTCGAGCGCACTGAATCTGGAGTCTACCGCGTGCGTTATGAAGATCAACTTTGGTTTGATAATATGGCTTTCTGGCGACCCATAATTCACCCTAACGGTTCTGTAAGTTGCTTCTCTCGTGTTTATACCCCGACTAAATTATCTACAAAGGTGTATCATAAGTGGGAGTATAAAAATCCTTCAACCGGCGAATGGACTGAACGTTTTCGTTTAGGTTATGAAATCTCTGGTTTGAACCGAAACGGCTATGGTGGTTACACGACTATCACTAATTACACTTCTGGACTTTGGCGTTGTGGTGTTGAAACTGAACGCGGACAGGTGTTGGGAAGAGAGGTGTTTGTAATAGATGCGACTGGAAAACGAAACAATGTCGTGACACAATTGCGATAATTCTGTATGGTGTAGGTATGAAAAAAGAGATTCGGGAACAAATTGAATTAGTGCTTTCGGAGCTAGGTTTTTCTGGTATTGATTTTGCAATTGATTTCCCGACAGACAAAAACACCGACGCTGATTATTTTTCTAATGTGGCGATGGTGGCGGCAAAGCAGGCTGGTGAAGCACCACGACAATTTGCAGAGAAAATTGTCACAGCGCTAGAAGGAAGAATATCGCAGATAGAAAAAATAGAGATCGCTGGTCCAGGTTTTATAAACTTCTATCTCCAGCGTGAATTTTTTAGAGAAAAGATATTGAACGTCCTCGACGCTAAAGAGAATTGGGGTAAAAACAATAGCTGGTCAAACAAATTGGTGATCGTTGAATATACTGACCCGAATCCGTTTAAAGAATTGCACATCGGACATCTTGTCCCAAACGCGCTCGGTGAGTCGCTTGCTAGATTGTTTATGATGGCAGGAGCAAATACAAAGAGAGTTACTTTTCAGGGTGACGTTGGTATGCATGTTGCAAAAGCTCTTTATGGTGCAAGGCAGATTGATGTTCAGTCAGAAAGTATTACGTCCGAACAGCTTGGCAAAGCATATGCAGCTGGGTCGAGAGCGTTTGAAAGCTCCGAAGAAGTCGCGGCTGAAATTAAAGGATTAAACAAAGTTATTTATAATCGCAGTGATGAAAAATTAAATACTCTTTACGACGCTGGAAAAAAAGTATCACTCGATTATTTTGAAGAAATATACGCAGTGCTTGGTTCAGATTTTGATCACAACTTCTTTGAGAGTGTGACTGGTCCAGTTGGTTTGGAATTGGTGCAAAAAAATATTGGGGAAGTGTTTAAGGAGAGTCGAGGAGCAGTTATTTTCGAGGGAGAAAAATACGGTTTGCACACAAGAGTGTTTGTAAACAACGAAGGTTTACCAACTTACGAAACAAAAGACGTTGGGCTTATTCAGTGTAAAGAGAACTGGAGTCAAGAGACTGTCGGAAAATCTTTTGATCATGCAATTACTGTTACGGGCACAGAGCAGTTGGAGTATTTTAAAGTTACAACAAAGGCGAGTGAGCTTATTCAGCCAGATTTAGCTGGCAAAGTGGAGTTGGTTGCTAATGGAATGTTGCGTTTGGCTGAAGGAAAAATGTCTTCACGAACTGGCGATGTTGTTAGAGCGTTGGCGCTTATAACAGATGTTAAAGAAGCAGCGTTAGAGAGAATGAAAGAGAATAATGTGATTGATTCAGAAACAGTAGCCGAACAAATCGCTGTTGCGGCAATCAAGTATTCGATTCTGCAAATTGCCGCTGGAAAAGATATTGTTTTTGATCTTAAAAAATCAATTTCCTTTGAAGGAGACTCGGGACCATATTTACAATATACGCACGCGCGAATATGCAGCGTCTTGGAAAAGGCGAAGTCTGCTGGAGTAGAGCTGAGTGTGGAAAATATTCCAGCTGAATCTTATGCCGTTGAGAAGCTGGTGCAACAGTGGCCGGAGGTGGTTGAGGTTTCTCTCAAGGAGCGAGCGCCACACAAAGTCGTGCATTACCTCACGGAGCTGGCTGGAGAGTTTAACTCGTTTTATGCGGCCGAGAAAATTGCCGATGAAGATGATGAATACGCTCCGTACAAAGCAGCTGTTTCTGATGCTGTGCGAATCACGCTTGAGCGCGGTTTGTGGGTTTTGGGAATTGAAGCGCCAGAGCGGATGTAAATTGATGACGATGTTAAATGAAAAGCAAGTGATGAGCGTAGCTCATCACTTGCTTTTCATTTCCTGTTCCCGTGCTAACATAAAACTTGCGGCCTGATACGTCGCACTTGGAGTGTTTCATTATTAAGCACTTCTTATGTCTGATAAGCATAATTAAATTTCATGAATAACAAATCTAAAGCAGTAGAAAAAGAAGTAGAAAAAAGTGACGTCGCTAAACGTGAAGAAAACATTCTTGCGTTTTGGAACGAACACGACATTTTTAATAAAAGTGTGGAGCGCCCTGCGGGCGCTCCACCGAAAGACAATTACGTCTTTTACGACGGCCCGCCTTTCGCCACAGGCTTGCCACACTACGGACATCTTTTAGCAGGCACGATCAAAGACGCCGTGCCGCGTTTTTGGACTATGAACGGATACCGCGTTAAGCGTAGATGGGGATGGGATTGTCACGGTCTGCCGCTCGAAAACCTGATTGAGAAAAAACTTGGTCTGGCGACTAAGCGTGATATTGAAGATTTTGGAGTTAAGAACTTCAATGAAGCCGCACGTAATACTGTGATGGAATACGCTGATGACTGGAAAAGAATAATTCCACGCATGGGTCGTTTTGCTGACATGGAAAATGACTACAAAACCATGGACAGCGCTTATACCGAAAGTGTTTGGTGGGTGTTTAAATCATTGCACGAAAAAGGTTTGGTGTACGAAGGTTTTAAAACCATGCATCTTTGTCCTCGTTGCGGCACTACTCTTTCTAATTTTGAAGTGAATCAGGGATACAAAGATATTAAAGACATAGCTATTACAATAAAGCTTCCACTACTTGACGAAGCTGGTGAAAAAACTGACACATCGCTTTTGGTATGGACGACGACACCTTGGACAATGCCTGGCAACATGGCTGCGGCCGTGAATAAGGAGTTTGATTATGTGAAAGTGGCGATTGAAACAGAAGACGGAACAGAAAACGTTATTTTAGCGAAAGGCCGTTTGGAACAACTTGGTGACCTAGAGCACAAAGTAGTAGAAGAAATTAAAGGTAGCGAGCTCGTAGGGCGGCGCTACGCGCCGCCCTTCCCGTGGCTGCAAGATCAAGACGTCGAAGGTAAGGAAAACGCGTGGACAATTTATCATGCTGACTACGTTGAGCTGGGAGAGGACGGAACGGGAGCTGTTCATATCGCTCCTGCTTACGGTGAAGACGACATGAACCTCGCCAAGGAACACGGCGTACCGATTGCGCATCATGTCGACGAAAGCGGACGATTCAAAGAGTTTGTAACAGACTTCGCTGGACAATTGGTAAAACCAAAAGACGACGACGAATCTGGCGTAATGCATCTAGATGCAGATATTGAAATCGTCAAAGTACTTAAAACAAACGGACGTCTTTTAAAAAAAGAAAACATCACTCACAGTTACCCTCATTGTTGGCGTTGCGATACGCCGCTGCTTAATTACGCCACGACATCTTGGTTTGTGGAGGTGACAAAAATACGCGATGAGCTCGTCGCCGCCAATAATAAGGTGCGTTGGGTGCCAGAACATGTTGGAAAAAACCGCTTCGGAAAATGGCTAGAAGGTGCACGTGATTGGGCTGTTAGTAGACAGCGCTATTGGGGAGCGCCATTGCCAATTTGGAAAAACCCAGAAACTGGAGAGCATAAAATACTTGGCAGTCTTGCAGAACTTAAAGAATACGTACCAAAGAGTGGTAACCAGTATTTTGTGATGCGACATGGAGAAAGTGAAGGTAATGTGGCGGGTGTAATTTCAGCTAACATAAATAACGATGATTCGGTTACTGAAAAAGGAAGAGGGCAGGCACAGGCGACAGCGAGTGAGCTTGAAGAAAAAAATATTGATCTGATTATAGCTTCTCCCTTTATGCGCACGCGGCAAACAGCAGAGATCGTGAGAGTAAAATTTGGATTGCCTGAAGCGGCAGTCGTCTTTGACGACCGTATTCGTGAGCTTGATTTGGCGGATGAGCTTGAAGGGAAGCTCTGGCATGATAATTACGCAGCCAACTTTGCCAATTGGGAAGAACGTTTTACAAAAAAACTTGATGGTTCAGAAAATCGCCGCGACGTGATGAATCGAGTAGGTAAATTCCTGTACGAGCTTGAGCATAAATATCAAGGTAAAAATATTTTGATCGTTAGTCACGGTGGACCGATTGCAACTATGCGTGCAGTTGCTTCAGGCTGGAACATAGAGCAGCAAAAAGCTGATTACGATACTGGTCGGTATTTTAAAAATGCCGAATGGGAGCAGCTCGACTTTGTTCCTTTGCCGCATAACGATAATTACGAACTTGATTTTCATCGTCCGTACATCGACGACGTTGTGCTGGAAGAAGACGGAGTAAAGCTGGAGCGTATTCCTGACGTTTTTGATTGCTGGTTTGAAAGTGGATCAATGCCTTATGGACAGCATCATCATCCATTCAGAAATAGTAAAGCTTTTGAAAAAGAACATTTTCCAGCGAACTTTATTTCCGAAAGTGTCGATCAAACACGCGGTTGGTTCTATTCATTAATGGTGCTTGGAGTAGCTTTGTTTGGTAGGTCGCCGTTTGAGAATGCTGTGACTAACGGTTTGGTTTTGGCGGAAGACGGACGCAAAATGAGTAAGTCATTGCAAAATTATCCAGACCCGATGGAATTGGTTGATAGACAAGGAGCAGACACGATGCGTTTCTATTTACTTTCTTCGCAGATTATAAAAGGCGAAGATTTAAACTTTTCAGAGAAAGAGGTAAACGAGTTGCAGCGTAAAAACATCGGTAGGTTACACAACGTGCTGGCTATGTACGAGATGTTTGATGGTGCAGATGTTGTGCTTTCTGATGATTCAGACAATGTCTTAGACCAGTGGATTATTGCTCGGCTTAATCAACTAGTGAATGATTCGACCAGTGGTTATAAAAACTATGAGCTCGATAAAGCTACTCGCCCGATTACAGACTTTATCGACGATCTTTCGGTGTGGTATTTGCGCCGCAGTCGCGATCGACTGAAGGGTGATGATGTGGAAGATAAGAATAAAGCAATCGCAACGCTTGGTTATTCGCTACGCACTCTTTCGCTTGTGATGGCTCCGTCGATGCCGTTTTATGCAGAACATCTTTGGCTAGCAGTGAAAACAAAAAGCGACGCTGAAAGCGTTCACCTTGCAGCGTGGCCAGAAGAGAAGCCGGTTGATGAAGAGGTGTTCGAAAACATGCTTAAAGTAAGAGAGGTGGTAACAGCGGCGCTCGAGGCGCGCACTAAGGCTGGTATTAAAGTGCGTCAGCCGATCGCAGCTGTTCAGGGTGTTGAATTGTCAGCAGAACTCGTGCCAATTGTTCTTAGTGAGCTCAATGCCAAAAAATACGAAGTAGCTGACGAGGTTGGAATCGAAACAAAACTCTCGCCAGAATTATTAGCAGAAGGTTCGGTGCGTGAGTTGATGCGGGCAGTGCAAGGGAAGCGTAAGGCTGATGGGCTTGAGTCTAAAGATGAAGTTGTTCTTTCTGTTAAAACTAGTGAGTTTGGAAAGTCAGCAATTGTTGCACATGAAGATTTATTGGTTAAAACAGTTGGTGCAACAGAACTTAATTTCGTTGATGATATTACGTTGGAAGAAAGTGAGGGGGTTTCTACAAACGAGATTGAATTTTTGTTTGCGCTTAAGAAAATCTAAATGTCTTACAAGACTTACACTACCGATGCGCTTGTGTGTCGTGCGAGTGATCACAATACAGACGATCGTTCGTTTCTGCTTTTTACTCGAGAGCTGGGTATGCTGTTTGCTTCTGCACGCAGTGTGCGGAAAGAGAGTTCTCGCCAGCGTTACGCGCTGCAAGAATTTTCGCGAGTGCGTGTATCGCTAGTAAAAGGAAAGGCTGGCTGGCGCATCGGCAGCATAGAATCACAAAAAAATTACTATCATGCAGCGGTAGACAAGGCAGCGCGGGGAAGTGCTGTGAGCTTGTTTCGTTTACTGCAAAGATTTTTGCATGGTGAAGAAGCACAGGTTCATTTGTTTGATTACACTGAAGAAGCTTTGGAGGCTGTTTCTTCTGCTCTAAAGGAACGTTCGTTCGTTGATACTGCTGTGGCAGTGCGCGTGCTTGGTGAACTTGGGTATGTTGATGGGAAGATGGTTCCTGAGGTTTTGGTTTCTCTGTCCCCTAAAGAGCTAGATAATGAATATAACGACGAAGTCAATTTAGTTATTTCTAAGCTTTACGCGCAAGCGGTGACAGCTAGTCACTTGTAGTAATCTTTGGGTGTTATAATAATTTGCAATAAGCAGAGATTTACTATGCCAAAAAAGCAACTATATTCAGATTCAAAGATGAGAGAAATGCGCCAGCGCTTGTATCAACGCGGGGCAATGTCAGAAGAAGTGGTTCGTCACGGTCTTTCAGATGAAAAAGTTGACGTGACTCGCAACTGGCAACAGCCAGCAGTGCAGCCGACTAGCGCTTCAAACGGAGTGCCTGTTGGTGGTGTGGAGGCTTTGCGGCAGCCGGTTCCTTCTGTAGCCGCAAAGCCTCCAGCAGTAAATTCTCAAGAGCAGCAATCACAGCCACCAACAACCACACCAAATGATTTCACTAATCCACCTAAGCCCCGCCGTCGTTATCGCGTAGTTATACTTGCAATTAGTTTTCTTATCTTTGTAGCTATCGCGGCTCTTTCTAGTACTTATCTTTTTTATGGAGGGAATCAGGTGTCCAGTGGAAATATACAAATTACTTTGCAGGCCCCGCCGCTCGTAGGTGGTGGAGAAGAAGTTTCTTTGGAAGCTATCGTAACCAATAAAAATTCGGTTGCTATAGAAGCTGCTACTTTGATATTGAGATATCCTGCTGGCACAAGATCTGTTGGCGATTCGCCACGCAATCTCTTTGAGGAACGTATACAGCTCAATGACATCGCTTCCGGTGAAGTGCAAAATATACCAGTGCGAGTTGCTATTTTTGGAGAGGAGAGTGAAGAGAAAGAAATTAAGGCAACGGTGGAATATCGCATTGGCGGAGCAAACGGAACTTTTTACAAAGATGCTGCTCCATTAACTGTTCAGATAAGTTCATCACCACTAGTTCTTCGGATCGACAATATTGAAAAGGTTTCTTCAGGTCAGCAAGTAGAATTTACAATCGTGGCTGATTCAAATAGTTCACAACCACTGTCAAACATTTTGATTAGCGCTTCTTACCCGAATGGTTTTTCATTTGAAAGCTCAGATCCTCAGCCCGTATATGGCCGTAACGTTTGGAAGATCGACGAAATTTCTTCTGGTAATTCAAAAGAAATAAAAGTCCGTGGTAATGTGACTGGTCTCTCTGACGAGACATTTAGAATCAACTTCGAAGCTGGCTCATCCGATACTGATAACCAGTACATTGTCAGTTCGACTTTGGCGGAGGCTTACGCAGATTTTTCTATAGAGAAGCCGTTTATTGATGTTAAAGTTTCTATCGACGGAAAAACTACAGCACCTGTTGTCATTAAGCAAGGAGATATTTCTCAAGTAAAAATTGATATAACTAATACTATCGATGAAACAATTTACGACATGAAAGTAGAAGTGGCTCCAACCGGAAGTGCTATTAGTCCGTCATCTATTGTAAGCAATAATGGATTTTACGATTCTAACGACGGTACTGTTAGCTGGGAAGTGTCCAACCAAAAGTCCTTTGATAAAGTGTTGTCAGGAGATTCGCGTTCAATTGGTTTCTCTGTTAAGCCAAATGATAATTATTCTTCAGCCTCTTATGGAATGAAAGTGAATGTCTACGCTAGAAGAATAGGAGAAACAAGTGCGCAAGAAACCTTACTTGGTTCTGTTGACCTCTCGGCTAAATATGAATCAGAGGTTTTGTTGGGAGCACAAGCTTCTCGCAATAATGCTGGTTTTTCTGACATTGGACCGATACCGCCGCAAGTAGGAGAAACTACTTCATACACACTAACCTTAATAGCTGAAGCGGGAGCAAACAGCTTAGATGATGCCGTTGTCAAAACCAGCTTACCAATACACGTAAAATGGCTAGACAAATATGATGTAGACGGAACATTAGAATACAATGCAGTTTCTAAAGAAATAACATGGCAAGCAGGAAGCATTCCGGCTGGAGTAAGAAAGCAGCTTGAAATGCAATTGAGCATAACTCCGAGTGTTTCCCAGTTAAAATCAGCCCCAGTTTTACTAAAAGAACAATATATAACTGCAACCGATAAATTTACCGATACTGAAATTTCAGATAGCGCAAATTTCATTACCACAGAGCTTTCTACTGAGATGGGATATCAACAAAGAAATGGATCGGTGGTAGATTAATTTTTTGGGTTGTTACTAATATTTGCATTTTTGGTGTAGTCAGCTTAAGCTATGTAAAGCTAAATTAGATTTATTTAAGAATGTTGGTTGACTAAAAAATTTACCGCTATGAAAGAGCAGAATGACAATAATATAAAGACTTTAGAAAAAATTTCAGCGTTTGCAAAGCGCCGCGGGTTTGTGTTTGCTGGTAGCGAAATATACGGTGGTTTTGTTGGCTCGTTTGATTATGGTCCGTACGGAGTTGAGCTGGCAAATAATATTAAGAAAGTCTGGTGGGAAGCGATGGTGAACCGCGAGGTAAACATTGTCGGGCTGGATTCTGCGATTGTTACTAACCCTAAAGTCTGGGAAGCTTCAGGACACGTAGGAGGATTTTCTGATCCTCTCGTAGAATGTAAAGAATGTAACACTCGCTCACGCGCCGATCATTTGCTTGAAGAGATAGAAGTACTTGCTGATGAGAAAATGACAGTCGAAGAAATCAACCAAATCTTTGATGAGAATAGACAAAAATTAGTTTGTCCCAAATGTGGGCAAAAAGATTTTGGTGCAGTTTCTCAGTTTAATCTTTTAGCTCAAACCAACCTTGGTAATTTTAAAGATGACTGGGCGTCAGACCCGGCTTATTTGCGCGGTGAGACTTGTCAGGGTATTTTTATAAATTTCAAAAACGTAGTTGACAGCACGCGGGTAAAAGTTCCTTTCGGAATTGCGCAAATCGGCAAGGCTTTTCGCAACGAAATTGCACCACGGCAGTATATTTTCCGTAAACGAGAATTCGAGCAAATGGAAATGCAGATGTTTGTCGAACCTAGTAAAGATATGGAGGTTTACAAGGATTGGAAAGAAAAACGCATGCAGTATTATCTCGATCTCGGTTTTAAAGCCGAAAATCTCCGTTGGCATGAACACGAGAATTTGGTGTTTTATGCAAAGGCTGCCTTTGATATTGAGTACAAGTTTCCTTTTGGTTTTAAAGAACTTGAAGGTGTGCACGCTCGCGGTGATTATGATTTGTCTCAACACCAAAAACATTCTGGTGTGTCGATGGAATATCTTGATCCTTACACCAACGAAAAGTATGTGCCGCACGTAGTAGAAACTTCTGTTGGCGTCGATCGTACATTCCTCGCAGTTTTGACAGAGTTTTATGATGAAGATGACTTGGGCGGAGACAAGCGCGTGGTTCTGCGTTTCCCAAAGAAACTGGCGCCAATTAAAGTAGCTGTATTTCCACTGCTTAAAAACAAGCCAGCTTTGGTTGAAAAAGCTAAAGAAGTATTCGCACTTCTTTCAGAACACATGCGCACTGAGTTTGATGACAACGGAAATGTTGGTAAGCGCTACCGCAGGCAAGACGAAATCGGTACGCCACACTGTGTGACTGTCGACTTTGAAACACTGGGAGAAGAAAAACCAGAACTAAAAGATACAGTAACAGTGAGAGATCGTGATACGGGAGAGCAAGAGAGAATTGCTATTGATGATCTTTTGGAGTATTTGAGATAGAAAGGGTTTAGGGTGAAAAATAAACTGACGGTGCCTACAGGCGTCGTCAGTTTATTTTTTCACACACTGTGTTAAAGTAATTTCACTATGAAAGATAAAACTCCAAAATACATTACTACAACTTTACCGTACGCAAATGCATCTCCACACATGGGTCATGCTCTTGAGTTTGTGCAGGCGGATGCGCTAACGCGTTTTGCTCGACTGATGGGAGAGGAAGTTTTCTCTAATTCTGGAGCAGACGAACACGGGCAGAAAGTAGCAAGAAAGGCAGACGAAGCAGGAGTTGATCGCCAAGAGTATGTCGATAAGTATGCCGACGAATTAAATAAGCTGAAAGAAGCTCTTAATCTTTCTTACGACAGCTTCATTCGCACAACTGATCCATTACACAAAAAAGCAGCCCAAGAAATGTGGCGACTTTGTGATGAGGCTGGAGATATCTATAAGAAGAAATACAAAGGCTTATATTGTGTTGGCTGCGAGTCTTTTAAAACCGATTCAGACCTGATTGATGGCAAATGCCCAGACCATCTTGTTGCACCCGAAGAAGTAGAAGAAGAAAACTATTTCTTTAAACTTTCTAATTACCAAGAGTATTTGGAAGAATGTCTTTCTAAAGAAGGTAGCGTTGTGCCAGATTTTCGTAGACTAGAAGCTTTGAAGTTTGTTCAAGGTGGTCTAGAAGATTTGAGTATTTCGCGCGAAAAATCTCGTATGGACTGGGGAATAGATGTGCCTGGTGACGAAGAGCATGTAATGTATGTTTGGTTTGACGCTCTCACCAATTACATTTCTTGTCTTGGCTGGCCAGAAGATGCTGAGGAAAAGTTTGATAAGTTTTGGGTTAAGGGCGAAACGCTGCAGCTGGCAGGAAAAGATCAAGTGCGTTTCCAGTCAGTCATTTGGCAAGCGATGCTTAAGAGTGCTGGAATAAAAGGAACAGACACAATCTTTTATCATGGCTTCATCAACAGTGGCGGACACAAAATGAGTAAATCAATCGGTAATGTTATCGATCCTTACGCTCTGGTCGAGCGGTACGGTACAGACGCAGCGCGTTATATAATGCTTAGGCACGTGCACCCAACCGATGATTCTGACCTAACTTGGGAAAAAATGGATGAGTACTACACTGCCAACTTGGTGAATGGTTTGGGTAACTTAACAGCCAGAATTATGAAAATGGCCGAGACGCATTTAGATGCTCCGATTGAGAGACCGGAAGTAAATGGTTTTGATAAGGACTTTACAAATGCTCTCGACAACTATGATTTCATGACAGCGACAGATGTCGTTTGGAAAAAAGTGCAACAGCTCGATGAAAAGATCACCGAGACAGAACCATTTAGATTGGTAAAAGAAGACAAAGAAGCCGCGGTTGTGATCATAAAAGAATTGCTACACGACTTGTATATCGTTGGCAGAATGTTACATCCGCTTTTACCTGAAGCCAACGTGGTTATAAAGCAGGCTGTGCTGGAGAACAAAAAACCAGAAAACATGTTTTCTAGGCTAGAGTCATAATGACAAAACTTTTTTCGTAGAACATTGATACCTCATGATTAATAAGTACATTGATACCCATGCTCATTTAAACCTCGCAACGTTTGCCGAGGATGTTTTAGTGGTGGCTAAAAAATGTGCCGACGAAGGAGTGGCGG
>JABAZV010000008.1:50094-69376 GCA_018608435.1 Patescibacteria group bacterium
GTGGCGGCAATAAATGTCGGCACAACAGCCGATACAAGCAAGCGAGCGGTTGAGCTTACGGGCGAAGCCGACAATTGTTTTGCTATTATCGGCCTTCATCCTATTTATACTGCTCCTAATGTTAGACATGGAGAAAGAGAAGCACCAGAAAGTGACGGAGAAGTTTTTGACTCTGAGTATTTTAAGGAGTTGGCCAAGAATAAAAAAGTGGTAGGAGTAGGGGAATGCGGTTTTGATTATTGGCATACTTCGCCTGATAGTTATGAAGCTCAAGAACGAGCTTTTATTGAGCAAATCAAATTGGCAAATGAATTAAGTTTGCCACTCATGATTCACACTCGCAATCCAAAGCCTGGAGAAAAAAGTCCAACTGGACGGAGTGTTTATGCTGACGTATACGAAGTTTTAAAACAATACGCAAAAGTACCCTTTAATGTGCATTTTTACGCCGGCACATATGAAGAGGCCAAAAAATTCTTTGAGCTTGGCGGAACAATTTCTTTTACTGGTGTAATTACTTTTGCTAAAGATTACGAAGAGGTGGTAAGAAACACTCCTCTAGAACTCATGCACGCTGAGACAGATTGTCCTTATGTAGCGCCAGTTCCACACCGAGGCAAACGTTGTGAACCGTGGATGGTGAAAGAGGTTTATAAAAAGATTGCTTCCATTAAAGGGGTTGATGAAGAGGTGGTT
The DNA here is from genome assembly GCA_018608435.1 of Patescibacteria group bacterium. Classification (GTDB taxonomy): domain Bacteria; phylum Patescibacteriota; class Minisyncoccia; order Phycocordibacterales; family UBA918; genus OLB19. The sequence continues at coordinate 50,791 of JABAZV010000008.1, forward strand.
CGCGAGCAGTTAATAGAAAATGCTAAGAACTTTTATAAAATTGACTTGTAGGTTTGAGTATGGGAGAAGAGAAACTAACCAGCGCCCACTTCGTGGGCGCTGGTTAGTTTTTTAAAGTGCTTCCAGTGTCGCGTCAGCAAACCGAAAGTACTTGTCAGCAATATCTGGCTGTTTGAGAAAAGTGTAATAGTAGCCTTTGATAAAACCGTTATAAGCTTCTTGAAAGGAGGTTACTTCTGGTGGAGCAAGCTGATGATAGTTTGTGTAGGTGTCGTACATGGCGTTGGCCAAATCGTCGTTTCCAAGTACTCGTACACACGTAGCGATACGAGAAATGTTGTTGTTACGGTCAATTATCCTCCAGTCGCGTTTTACTAAGTGAATGTCAATGAACTGCGGTCGGTTGTCATAGAACACAACATTGCCGGCGTGGTTGTCTATGGCTACCGAAACATGATCGTTGGTCATGTCGGTGAAATAAGGATGTTGTTGGAAAAACTCCAAAAGAGCATCGACTCGCCGGTCAGTTGTTTTTGCTGGAACACTATCCTCAAACTTTTTACCAAAAAACCTCAAGTCACCATCAAGCCTTGCTCGCCACAGTTCTTTAAGTCCTCTTTCCAGCAAGTCATTAAATGTATGGAGATATTGGCTTGAGAGGGAGTCGAGGGATTCTGTCTGAGTTCTGGCAAGTGAAACTACATCCGCAACGGTTGCTTTTTTGTCGGTAAGTCGACGGAATAGAGTATCGCTGTCTTGTACTCTTCGCATCTCAATAAACCATTCGTCTGCTAGTTCCGGGGCGATCACTTGATATGTGTTTGAGTTTGTTTTTTGCACACCACGTAGTGCGACGTGTATGTCCTTTGAGGATTCTTTGTTCCAAGCATAGTCTTCTGCATAGTAGCGTCGACGAGTTTCCAGGTCGCGCAGGTCAGTGAAAAACCCTTTACGGTTGTCTTTGTATACTTTGCGGACTGTGTCAGAGTACACAAACACATCAGACATCACAGTCTCGACGAAGCGTTCTGGTTTTTCGGATATGCCTTCAACCAATCCTTCAGCTAAAGCAGTAGAAATATTCATAGGTACTAAGAATAACAAAATAAAAAGCGCCCGACTAGCAGTAATGCAGTCGGGCGACTTGGGTGGAACTATTCAGGGTTGTATTTTTTGACGATTTCGACCAAGCGGTCGGTTAGCCCTTGGTGCGAAGACATTATCGCACCGTGAGGTAAAACAAAGTCTAGCTTGCTGTCTACTTCTTCAAGGCTATAACTGTCGAGTGGTTTACCAAACAAATCGGTGGCAATACCGCCAGCACCGCGTACGATAAGCGACATGGCCACTGTTTCAGCTGCGCTCTTACCAGCAAACAAGCTAGCTTGACGCACGCCAGAGGCAATGAGTCCTCCGACTAGTGCTATTCCGCCGTACTGATATTGGTGAAAAGAATCGTCTTCTTCAACAGCACACAAAACTTTATCGAGTGAAAAAGGGACATTCGGCCAAGTGGAGACTGTTGCTCCGGCTGGATATTGCTCGGGGTTCACTGTGACAGAACTTGTTTCTAGTCCACTGTAACAGTCGTTTACGGTGTATATGCTTCCTTGACCTTTCTCTACAGCCCAAACTTCTCCACTGATAGGGTCGTGTATAACTGCCATAACGGGATACCATAGACCATGTGTATCCTGCTCCATTATGCTGGCAACAACTGTCACAGCGGCTTGGCCGGCAATGAAGGCGCCGGTGCCATCGAGTGGGTCAACGTATAGAACTCTTGTTTCACCGTTATATCTATTTCCTTCTTCTCCTATAAAACCAAGATTGGGAATATCTGCAAACCATACTGATAAACGTTCGTTTACTGCCTTGTCAGTATCGGTGACTGGGGTTCCGTCTTTTTTATCAGAAACATCCATTGGTTGCCTAAAGTTTTTAACAATTGGTTCGGCAGATTCGATAACTCCATTCATGAGTTGTTCAATTGTCGGTTCTTTCATTTTCTTCTCCTGTCAAAAATTCAAAAATAAAGGTCTTGTGTTTCCACACAAGACCTTACTGCGATATTTGAAACATGTCAACAACTTCTTGCCTTAGTCAAAAAGCTCTAGCAAATATTCGTTAATATCACGTTGATCCATTTCGTAGAAAGATTCGTCGTTTCTATTTATATGACGTGCTAGGTTGGTGCCTACAAAACGCCAGTGCCAAGGCTCATAAACATAGAAACTATTTCCTTCGGGATAAGACAAAATAAAGCCATATTTGTAAGCGTTTTTCAGCAACCAGTTGTAGGCTTCTGTGTCTTTAAAAATAGTGTATGGTCCGCCGACACTGTCGACAGTGAGGTCGAGAGTAGTGCCTAGCTGATGTTCTGAATAACCTTGGTCGGCTGAGAAGGCGTTGGCGCCAGAGCCATACACTTGAGTATACTGTCCTTTTAAGTCGGTTTGTTCGTAGAAAGAACGATAGGCAGATACAACCTTGAGATCAATATCGTCGCGAGCTGCAGCTTTAAACATGTCTTCGAGATATTCACTAGCGTCAGTATGGAAGTACTGTTCATCTTTTCCGTCCAAAATGTATTTGCTCGGTATTTTCTCTACTTTTGAAGGGGTGTAGTTTTCGTTTAGGAAATATACTTTAGAGTATTTAGACAGCAGCTCTTCGTCAATTTTGGCTAGTTTATCAAGATCTCCTAGAGTATCTGCGAGACCACGAATTTGATCTTCAAACTCATCGTTTTTGTTTTTCTCGTCGTGGAAATTGTCGGCCAGATCATCAAGATCCTCTTTGGTGGTTTGGAGTTTGTCTGAAAGTTCGGCAATGCTGCTGCTAGCTGCTGCTAGCTCGGCAGATAAATTGTTGTTTTTTTGGATTAGTTCAGAACGTTCTGTTTGTAGGGAGGCAATGTTGTTTTTTTTATCTTTGTTTTCTATAGAAAAATGCGTTGCAGCAATAATGGCTGCGATGGCCACGCCACTAGCTAAGTAAAGAACGCTGTCTGATGATAGTTTGGAAGACATGGACAAAGTGTAAGTTAAAGTAAGAAAATAATATCACGTTTATAAGAAAAATGGTGTGGTGTGGTTTTGTTACCGGAAGCAATCGTTCAGACTATACTTTACCTCAAATTAGTTGCTGCTTATTTTACTCTGTGGTAAAGTTCGAACGTTATTATATAAATAAATCTGTACATTATGTCAGAGAACGAAATGCCAGCAGCCGAAGCAGCTTCTTACGAATTTGCTTTCCACATTCTTCCAACGGTTGCTGAAGGGGAAGTAGCTAATGTCTTTCAAAATTTGAAGGATATCATTGCCAAAAATGGCGGTAGTCTAACAGTTGAAGAAAATCCTGCTCGGGTTGAGCTTGAGTACGAAATCATCAAGTATCTCGAAGGACGTAATCGTAAATTCACCAGCGCATACTTTGGTTGGATAAGATTCACTGCAGAGCCAGCAGCTATTGAAGAGTTGACTGAATCTATCGAAGGAGTGAAGGAAATCTTGCGTCATTTGATGATTCGTCTTTCTAAGGTTGAAGAAGCAAATCCTTTCTACCTCCACGAAGCTCTAGAGGCTGAAAAGGCAAAGGCGATTGATGTCGATGCAGAAGCAGCGCCTGAAGTTGTTAAAAAAACCAAAAAAGTAGAAAAAGTTGAAGAAAAGAAGGAATCAGAGGACAAAGAAGATAAGGAAGAAGTAGAAGAGACTAAAGAAGAGTCAGAAGTAGTTGCTGAAGCCGAAGAAAAAAATGGAGAGGAATCAGAAGACAAGGTATAATAGAGGAACTATTTATCTAAGTAACTGAATCAAACTGGAATATGAACATTAACAAAGCAATGATTTACGGAAACTTGACCCGTGATCCAGAACTCAAAGCTCTGCCGAATGGAATGAACGTGTGTAGTTTTTCACTAGCAACTAATCGTGTTTATAACGATCGTGACGGAAACAGGCAAGAAGCAGCAGACTTTCACAACATAACAGTATTTGGTAAGCAGGCTGAAAACTGTTCTAAGTATCTACACAAAGGAAATAGTGCTTATGTAGAAGGTCGTTTGCAAACTCGTAGTTGGGATAAGGACGGACAAAAACACTATCGAACAGAAGTTATAGCTGATCGAGTACAGTTTGGACCGAAGAGTGCTGGCGGAGGAGAAAGCGCACCAGCACCAACAGAATCAGCTGCTAAGACAAATGCTCCGGCCACAGAAAGTAAAGCGCCTGCTGTGCCAGACTATCCTGAGGAGGATATCAATCCAGAAGATATTCCGTTCTAAACAGAATTCAAATTTAATTATTAATTTCTTCATATATATGGAAACTGAAAAAAAACAAAGCGCACCAGCGCATCACATCGACTATAAAGATGTGCTTCGTATGGGAAACTACGTAAACCCACACGCTAGAATGCTTAATCGTCGCCGTACTGGACTCACTGCAAAAGGGCAGCGAAGTCTGGCGACTGCTGTAAAGCGGGCTCGGTTCATGGCTTTGATGTCTTACATCAAGCACTAGAAGCGAACAGCGGAATTAAAAATAGCGACACCTTTCTGGTGTCGCCATTTTTAATGTTGTTATTGCTGTAAACAATGTTTGCCAACAATCTCGCCTAGCTACAGCTTCTTGGTCACACGCGCCGAGTACTCGACAGTTTCAGTATTGATAGAAATAACATCGCCGGAGTTTATAAATTGTGGCGCCTGCATAACCAATCCGGTCACCAAAGTGACTTCTTTGGTTGCGCCGCTTGAAGTATTACCTTTGACCGCATCTGGCGCCGCCTTCACTTCCAGCTCAACCTTGATAGGAGTTAAAACGCTCATAATTTCGTCGTTAAAAACAACGGCTTGAATTAAGGTATTTTCGGTAACGAAGTTTTTCAAATCACCAACAACATCTTGGCTTAGTTTAAATCGATTGCCTAGATTTTGTGGTTCACAAAACCAGTATTCGCCACGGTTTTCATACAAGTATTTTACCTCGCGCTTTTCGATGTCGGCTTCTGCCAGTACGTCAGACTGATGTAGCGTGCGTTCGATCACTGCTCCGGTGCGCAGGTTTTTCATGCGCACGTTGTTACTGGCTTTCTGCCGATCTTTCTTTGAAATATTTGAAGATAGCACCAAGTAAGGATCACCATCCATGGTAACGGTTTTTTTCGTTGTAACATTATTGTATTCAACCTTAGCCATAATTCGTTCTTTATTGGATTAATAATTACGTGCGCCCAGTGTAACAGAATAGGAGGGAAATAGAATACTAGTTGAACTGTTTTCTGTCTGGATTATTTATTTTAATTGTCACGCTTCAATCCTCTTCAGAAGAAGTATGTTGAGATCAATAGAAACGGTTGGAATAGAAGCACTGTGTATAGCAGACCAATTTGATCTGCTGTATAACCGGCGCCAAAAGCTGCAGCTATGTAAATAATGCTTCCTCCTAATCGCTATTACAAACGAACCTGTTATTGAAGTAAAGTAGATAGCCCAAACACCTTCGTATGTTCTAAAAGAGGAAAGGAAAGCGAGTATGTTTAGAAGTTTAAGGTTTTGCTTTGTTCTGCATGATTAGAGTGTAGCATTTAAAGTTTTAAGTAATACGAGAGAGTCTGTAATTATTAATTTCTGTGACGTAACTTTATTCGCCTCAAATGAGTGATAGTATACACACATGCTTGGTTTTTCTACCTCCGACAATGTCGCAAAATTGTGTGACGAAGAAATTCTTATGCGTAGTCAGGCGCAGCCGTGGTTATTTGTGGTTTTGGTTGATCGTTACCAAGAACCGTTTCTGCGGAAAGTGCGGGGGATTGTGTACGATAAGCGCGATGTGGAAGAAGTCGTGCAAGATGCTTTTACCAAAATATATGTAAATGCACATAAGTATGAACCGCAAAACGGGGCAAAGTTTTCTTCGTGGGCTTATCGAATTCTGCTTAATACAGCTTTTACTCGTTACCAGAAATTGATCAAAGAGAATCAGCGTTTTCAATCGATTGATCCTGAGTATGAGCAAATGTATGGCGAGTGGGCGGAGCATAGTGCTTTTGAAGAAAGACGTGATGGTATTGAGCGAGTGCTGGTTCGTTTGCCAGAGCATTTAGCGATTGTCTTGCGCTTGCATTACTTGGAAAATTGGTCGCAAAAAGATATTGCCAAAGAAACTAATGAAAAAACTGGTACCATTAAAGCTCGTATTCATCGCGCCAAAGAAGCTTTCAGAAAAGAAGCGGGGGAACGTGGGGTAGATTTACACTTGTAACCTTTTTTATATAGATAGAGTATAAAAGAATATGCAGTCAAACAACATTCAAAAAAATATCATGCGTCGAGTTTATTACAGCTATGTGCTCAGCATCACTGAACATGCGATGTTCTGGCGCGGCTTGTTTTTGGGAGGAGCAATTATGTTGCTGGCCGAATGGCTCCACGTAGCAAAGATAGTGCAAAACTTCTTGGCAGTGCCAATTGGCACAGCTCCGAAGTACGTCTTTAATGCTTTTAGCGCCGCTCTGGCTGGTGGTGAAGTCGTGATGGTTTTAACATTGATTATGTCTGGAATAGTTTTTGTTTCAGTTTTACAGCAGTTTGCACGCTCGATTGCAGTGAGGAGATGGGTCTTTTAAGCTAAGGCCAGCAGAGCAGTAGTTTATAGTGATTATACAGACTGCATATATATAAAAATACGGACCCTTGGATCCGTATTTTTTAGCATTTTCTCTATTTATCAGATTCTGCCTTCAGTTCTTTTCTGATGTTCTTTAAAATCTCATCATTGAGTTTCTTGTCGGCTTTGAGAGTTTGTCTGGCAGCGTCGTAACCTCGTCCGAGCTTGATGCGGGCTGATTCGTCGCCACCGGGAGGCAAGTATGAGTACGAAGCTCCGGCTTTTTTGACCAAGTCGTATTTTTCACCCAAGGCCAACAATTCTCCTTCACGTGAGATTCCTTCTCCGTAAATAAGGTCGAATTCGGTAGTTCTAAAAGGCGCTGCGACTTTGTTCTTTACTACCTTCACGCGGTGGCGTCCCCCGACCACTTCGTCGCCTTTTTTAATTTGTGCAATGCGGCGAATATCGAGTCGCATTGAGGTGTAGAATTTCAAGGCTTTTCCACCAGGAGTAGTTTCTGGGTTGCCAAACATCACACCCACTTGCATGCGGATTTGGTTGATGAAAATAACCACTGTTTTACTCTTTGCTACGATTCCAGTTAGTTTACGCAGTGCCTGACTCATGAGTCTGGCTTGCTTACCTACGTGATACGCACCCATTTCACCTTCGATTTCGTCTCTTGGAGTGAGAGCTGCCACTGAGTCGATAACAATAATATCAAGTTTTCCCGAACGAACGAGACTCTCGACAATTTCTAAGGCCTGCTCGCCGTTGTCTGGTTGAGAAATAAGCAGCTCGTCTAGCTTTACGCCCAAGTTGGCAGAGTACTCAGGATCCATGGCGTGCTCGGCGTCAATAAAGGCGCAAATTCCGCCTGCTTTTTGCGCTTCTGCGATGGCGTGCAAGGAAAGGGTAGTTTTTCCTGAAGATTCTGGACCAAAGATTTCTATAATTCTACCCCGTGGATAACCGCCTATACCAAGCGCCTCGTCTAGTCCAATTGAGCCTGTGGGTATTGATGAGATGTCTACACGCTTGGTTTGGTCTAGCGTCATGATTGCCTCATCACCAAACTTGGTTTTGATGCTGCGAATAGTTTCAAGGATTCCATCCGAATCTTTGTCGGTTTTTTCAGTTACGGCGGTGGGGACCTTTTTCGCGTCCTTTTTTGCTTTTGCTGCCATTTATTTTTTCTTAATGCACTCGTTAGAGAATCGAAGTATTCGGTCACTAACTGTCTGCTAATTGACACTATTGTATCATTGAATGAAGCTCATGGGTGTGTAGACAAATGGCTGCGTTACTGTTGTTTCGCGCCCATAACGGTCTTGCGCCCGAATAGTAGCAACGGTGTAACCATTTTCCAAGATTAATGCTTCTCTGAAGTTTCCTCCAGCATCGGTAAAAATTGCCCTGTCATTGAGCCAGAGGCGGGAAATGTTAGACGCCGAACCTGTGATAAAAATCTGCCGCTCGTTTTGGCGTAAAGGTGGAGTGTCTGTGAGGGATATCTGGGGACCAAGAATCAAGAAACGAGCCTGGAAAACTACATAGGCTGAGAAAATAAGTAAGCCGATTGTAATCACAGAGGTTTTAACAAGGGTTCGGAAAGGAGAGTCGGCGTTAGAGTTCATACATATATTATACGTATATTCAAAATAGAAGCCATTTTGAAGAAAGTTTTAGTCTGCAGAGTGTTTTTAGTAATCTTTAAGGGCTCTTGTTATACGCAATAAATTTAACTGCACACGGTTAAATTTAACTATAAAGCATTAGTTTAATACTTTTCTTGCTCAGGACTTTCTTCCTGACTTTCGCTCTCGTATCCTTCTCTGTCATCAATTAACACTTCTCGTGGCTTAGATCCATCTTGAGGACCGATGATGCCGTTTTCTTCTAACATATCAATTAGTCGTGCTGCACGAGAGTAGCCAACTCGTAATTTACGTTGCAAATACGAAGTTGAAGCTTTGCCTGCTTCCAATACAGCCAGCTTAGCATCGCCGTAAAGCTCATCTTCTGCATCATCGCCACCATTTACCATCGCGCTAAACACAGCGTCGTTACTGCCAGTAGCTTCATCAAAATTGATTGTGTCGAGTTCGTGAGCGTCTTGTTTCTTCAAATAATCAACTACCTTCTTTATTTCTTCTTCTGAGACAAAGGCTGATTGCAGTCGTACCGGTTTAGGGCTGTCCGAAGAGAGGTAAAGCATGTCGCCGCGACCGAGAAGTTTTTCGGCTCCGGCGCTGTCTATAATTGTGCGTGAATCCACTTGCGAAGCTACCATGAGGGCTATGCGAGTTGGAATGTTGGCTTTAATTGTTCCGGTAATAACATTTACCGATGGTCGCTGCGTTGCGAGGAGAAGGTGAATACCGACAGCTCGACTCATTTGTGCTAATCGCACGATCATTGCTTCGAGCTCACGCGGGTAGGCTTGCATGAGATCATTGAGCTCGTCTAGTACTATTACAATATAAGGCAGGGCTTCAGGTAGATTTACTCGATCTTCTTCTATACTGCCAGCTTCAACCCAAGCAGCTTTGGCTGGTTTGTAGACGTTTTCGTGGTATGAGTTGATGTTTTGTATTTGCTCTGACTCTAGAATGTCGTAGCGCCGTTCCATCTCTTTTACTGCCCAAGAAAGTGACTGAATAGCTTTTTTCGCTTGGGTGATGACGGGAGTAAGTAAGTGAGGAATATTGTTGTACAGAGTGAGCTCAACTCTTTTTGGGTCAACTAAAATAAAACGAAGTTGATCGGGAGAGTTGCGGTACAAAAGAGAAATGATGATGTTGTGAATGGCAACAGACTTTCCAGCCCCAGTCGTTCCTGCAATTAGGCCGTGCGGCATGCGGGCGACGTTACTGAAATGCACGTGTCCGGTCACGTCTTTACCAAGCGCTGCCAAAAGTGGGTGAGAAGAATCTGTGTACTCTGGAGTAGCTAAGAGAGAAGCGAGTCCGACAGTAGCTCTGGTTTGGTTTGGTACTTCAATCCCGACTAAAGATTTTCCAGGAATCGGTGCTTCGATACGGATTGTGTCTGCTTTCAAGGCAAGCTGAAGCTCTTGTTGTAATCCAACTATACGAGAAATTTTAACTCCTTGTGCTGGCTTAAGAGCGTAGCGAGTGATTGTCGGTCCGCTTTCGACAGCATCCATTTCTACACTAATTCCGAACTCGCGCAGAGTTCTTTTGATTGTGTTTGAGTTTGCTTTGACATCACCGATCTGCGCCTTGCCTTTTTCTTTACTGAGGAGAGAAAGTGAAGGTGCAACATATGTACCACTAAAATTCTTGATGGTGATATTTCCATCAGTTTTGGTCTTGGTTAGAGAGGCGACTTTTTTAGACATGACAGAAGAAAGAGGGCTCTTGCTGATAACTCCTCCCTCTCCATTTTCAGGTTCATCATCAATAGTGTCGTTGGCTGACATGGATGTTTTGGGTAGATCAAGCTCTCCAATGTCATCGTCAAAAGCGTCATTCTTTTTGCTGAATGGCATCTTGAAACCAGCATTGAATAGAAGAAAGAGAGAGATGAGCACCAGAGCAAAAACAAATACGCTCGCCAGCACCGTGTCCAGTAGATACTCCAAAGGCCAAGATAGAGCGAGTCCTGCGATACCACCAAGACCTTCTTTGTAAATTTCTAGTGCAGTTAATGAAGATACGAAAAGCAGTCCTGCTCCTAGCAGTTTAGCCAAACTTAATTCTTGATTGTCTTCTCTTGGGTTGAGTAATACATATGTATACACAAGAGCCGCTGCTGGTGCGAGCCAGGCTCCACCACCAAACAGGAACCCTAAAGTTGTGTTGGTATATTCACCAACAGGACCAGCGTACTCAAGCAGTGCAAAGACAAAAAAGACCGCCAGCACGACTGTTACAACAGCCCAAATAGCCTGCTTAGCATGTGGCGAAAGATCGTCAAAGCGAGGTTTTTTTTGTATTTTAGTTTTCCGTTTCTTCTTGCGAGCCATATGGTTAATCAATGCAGGTAAGGGTAAATAATCTCCTCAATAATAACACGTACACCATAAAATAAGGTGAAAACAAAGACCCTCTCTCTAAGTCGCAAACAGACAAAACAAAAGACAAAGCTTGCTAAATAATAAAATGTCCTTATAGTGAATAGTAATCAATTGACCGTTATATTAACGACTTGATCCTATAGATTAATTAAGAACAAATTCTGCTATGGAAAAAGAAAGAGACAGCTACATACAACTTAAAAGACTATCCAGCGATACGTCCTTTTTTAATAATGTCTTTAAAAAGACTGAGAAAATAATCTCCGTGGTGTTCTATATATTGTCTGAGACAAAAGACTTCAAGCACAGTGACGCACACATTGAAGCAATAAAAGACAGAGCATTAAAGACTCATGAATTGTCGTTAAAGACGTTGACTCTACAAGGACAAGAACAGCATGAAGGACTGCTCAGTTTCCAGCACGGATTAGTTGCCCTAGACAGCACTTTAAGAATTGCGAACATGGCTAGAGTTATTCCAACGGACATTTTTATGTTGCTGACAGATCAGATTGACTCAGTGTTGCGACAGCTCAATCACCACTTCTTGCAAGATAGGGGTGTTCTGATATCTGATCTGACTGAAGCTGTTGTGCCAAAAGTATCAGCGGCAAAAAAACCCGCTGCCAAAAGTGATCGTTCACTTTCAGGTGCTGCCAAACAAAGTGGTAGACAAAGAGTCAACATCCCGGCTAATGATCTCAGTAGTGACGCCTACTTAGTGTACAGCGATCTAACCGACAGAGCAGAAAGAATAAGGACAGTCCTTGAAGCAAAGCCAGAAGCAACAGTCAAAGACATTTCTGAGATAATAACGGACGTCAGTGAAAAGACAATCCAGCGTGAACTTAATAGTCTTATAGAAAAGGGACAAGTGATAAGAGAAGGAGAAAGGCGTTGGTCTAAATACTCTGTTGCAAAATAGTTTGTCTTTAAAAAGTTGATTGCGAGCGTCAGAGACTTTTGTTAATAAAGTACACTCAGTCAAAAGCATGTCCTGCAGAGATTCGTGTACTTGACCTTTAAAAGCAGAATACATTACTGCTCCACCTTACCAAGAGACAGTAATCATTTGGTTTCTTTATGAATCTAGTAAATTATTTTCTATAAGGACCCTGTAATTACTTTGGTTTTGTCTTTAACCATGTCCACAGTCAATTTGTTCTTTTATAATCTCCTTTCCTTAGCTGCTTTAGACACAACCTATAACGTGCTTGTTGTCTGAAGATAAACAAAATTTTAGTCATATCATTCACTTTGTTTATGCGGATCTAAGTATTGCATTATTTGATTTACTGTTGTAATATCACTGCATATGTGTTGTAGTTTTACTGTCAGTAAGAACACTGCCGATTTGACGTCATCACATCAAGAAGCGTAGAAGATAGTATTTTTCTAAATCAATCTATGGTTTTGCAGTAGATATAATAGGTACTAGTTTGTTTAAACTGCACCATGTATCCACAACCTGTGAACTCCCTAGTTGTAAAAAAAGTGCTACCATTCTTCGTGCACATAAAGGCGTGTTTTCTAGGTAGGAAATCAACACAGTATCTGACATCTTTTATACAAAGTTATGTCTGCAATCTTCTGCTTGATATGTTACCTTTTCACACCTATATGTATTTGTACTTTGACAATTAAATAGCTGCTTATAAAATTCTGCCGAACCTGTTTCCTTTTTGACTGCCACACTGATACACAGACCGAATTTACAGCTAACCTTCAAATTGCTTGTTAACGCAAGCGAGTTTGAAGTGTTGGTGATATGAGGTAGGAGATGTTGGTGTTTATTTAACGCCGTTAGCTTCTCCTACTAAATATGAATTAATTCATATTTATTAGATTTATAAAGTGTAATGCTTTTCTTATATTGCTTAAGAGAAGCGCGCGCCACTTAATTCGGCGTACATTACCAATTAATTATAGTTATGACGACTATCGTAAAAGATACTACTGCCAAGTTTGCTGTTGCACTGGTAGCTGTTGCTATGATTTTCTCAGCTTTTGCTTCGACTGCTAGCGCACAAGAACAAAGCGCAGAAGACTTACAACAAATGATCAATGATTTGCTTGCACAAGTTTCAAATCTCCAATCTCAAGTTGGAACTGAAACTTCAATGGTTACAGGACCTGCAAGCGTTTGTCCTTATACTTGGACTCGTAACCTGACTTCAGGTGCTACAGGTATGGACGTAATGATGCTACAACAATTCCTAAACGCTGACCCAGACACTCGTGTCGCAGCTGCTGGATCTGTTGGATCTGCTGGAATGGAAACAGATTACTTCGGTCCTGCGACTGGAGCTGCTGTTGCCAAATACCAAATGAAGTACCGAGCTGAGATTCTTACACCACTAGGACTAGTAGCTGCTACTCAGTACTATGGTAACTCAACTCGTTCACACATGAACGGAAGCTGTGTTTCAGCTCCAGTTGTTATTATCGACGATATTGAAGAAGATATCGACGATATTGAAGAAGATATCGACGATATTGAAGAAGAAGATGACAACAGTTCAATGACACTTCGAGGAGAAGCGTCACTTGACTCTCTTGAAATCGATTCAGCTTCTGACGACGAAATCGAAGAAGGAAGCAGCAACCAAGAAGTTGCTGAAGTTACTGTAGAATTCACAGACGGTGACGCAGAAATTTCACGAATGGACGTTAAGTTCGAACGAGCTGGAGCTGACGCTTTCAACGCATTTGAAACTATCTCCCTATGGGTTGATGGTGACATGATCGCAGAGCGAGATGCAGACGATGAAGACGAATTCCAGAACGACGAAATGACAATGCGATTCTCAGGACTCGACCTCTTCGCTGAAGAAGACGAAGAAGTAGAAATCGTAGTTGCTGTATCAACACAAAACAACCTTGATTCTGAAGAAATAGGACAATGGGATGTATCTGTAGAGTCAATGCGATTCTTCGATGCTGACGGTGTTGCTACAACTGAAGACGACGGTTTTGGAGATGACTTCAGTATTGCTGAAACATTCACAATCCAAGTTGAAGGAACTGACGATGAATTGATCGTAAAGACTTCATCTAACGATCCTGACGCAGCTACTCTTCAAGTAGAAGATGACTCTAAGTCAGACTGGTACAATGTATTCACATTTGACCTAGATACTGATGACTCAGTAAACGACATCGAGCTTAACACTGTTGACGTTACAGTTACTGTTTCTTCATCAACTTACGCCTTAATCGTTGACGACGCAGAGCTAGTTATCGACGGTGTCACTATCGATGATGTAACTGTTGACGCAGGAACATCAACAGTAGTATTGACATTCGACGTAGACGGCGATGTTACTATCAACGCTGGAGACCGAGTGGAAGCAGAGCTTATGCTCCGATTCAAGTCACTAGGACTAGGTAACGAAGGTATTACAGTAATGGCAGAAGTAACTTCAACCAACGCTGATGATATTGACGCTGAAGGTGCTGATGATCTAGATGCAACACAACTATCTGGTGCTGCTGACGGAGACCCTCACACACTACGAACTGCTGGTGTTGACGTTTCTCTAGAAACAACTTCAGCTGACACTACGTCAGTAGAGGCTGCTTCAGACTACGGAACTTACTCTATTGAAGTTGAAGTAACTGCATTCGAACAGGATGTATACATTTCAACTGACCCAGCAGTAGCGGTAGGATACGATCTTGAATCTTCAGCTGGTTCATCAACTGCTGCTGGTACACGAACTGTGGTACTAGAATCAACTGGTGACGAATCTGCTGGTTACTTCGAAGTAACTGAAGGTTCAACAGAAACATTTACTCTGACTGTAACGTACACACCAGGTGAACAAACAGCAGCTCGAATGCTTCTACAGGATATCAACTTTGCTGCAACAGCAATTGCTCCTGACCAAACTCAAACAACTCTTCCTGAGACTGACTACCGAACAAGTGTAGTTACAATCAACGACTAGTCGTAAGTTTGTAAATCCAAACTACTTCGTAAGAAGTCAGTAAGGAAACCAAAAAACCCGCTTCGGCGGGTTTTTTGGTGTATGAGTGACTTATAAAGCTCCTTCAGAGCTCCGTCCAGGACTCTCCTAGGCAAACTCTTGAAATAAAGCATCTTTTCTTCATGCAAGTATGTAGTAATGGGTGTACGACCAGTGCCGTTAGTGGAAGGTGAGTTCTACCATATGTATAATCGTGGTGCGGACAAGCGTGTGTTGTTTAAAGACAATGCCGACAAGCAACGGTTTTTAAAGTTGTTGTATATATCAAATTCAGTTAAGCCAATAAATCTCAGAAATACACTGCGCAAAAATTCAAACCCATATGACTATGAGCGGGGAGAAGTGTTGGTGCATATCAGTGCGTACTGTTTAATGCCAAACCATTCACTCTGCCTAGGAGAGTCCTAGGCGCTCGGCAAGAAGTGTGAAATCTTTTGGATTTCACACCGTTTTCTTTTCTCAATCTGTTATAATTTATGACATGTTTAACAAAACCTCTTATAAGTTTATGGTCAGCTTCGTGATAGTGATAGTTTGTGTACTTTCATTCATTCTTATTTTAGGTGCTGCCAGTAATGCCTCAAGCGTATGATTCGAGTTACAGATCAGTATTTCTGGAATTTTATTTTTACAATATTTTTCCTTGTGTTGGCCGTTATGGGTACTATTATTCTTGATTCTGAAGCCCGTATCGCCTTTGTTGATCTACAGCTAGTTGATTATATTCTTATCACTCTGGCTTCTTGGCGTCTGACTAGATTGTTTGTGTCTGATATGGTTACCAAATGGTTCCGTGAGCAATTTTGGGATGTGAAAAAGTCTGGCCGTAGTTACCAATTGCAAAAACCTAAAACTGGTCCACGCCGCACAATGGCCGATTTGCTTGATTGTCCGTGGTGTTTTGGGGTTTGGGCAACAGCGACAGTTTCTTTCCTTTATCTCCTGACGGATTACGCCGTCTTTCCTGTGGTGGTGCTGGCACTTTCTAGTGGTGCAACTTTCTTGTATTTGCTCTCTAGTTTAGTGGTGAGTAAGACTGAAAAAAACTAGTTTATATTCAGGTTAAATCGTTTGGCTTTACTTTTAACCACTGTTTGCTATAGTTGCATTCAACAGGCTCAAGACAGTCGGTCTGGTTTCGCAAAGGAAATCAGTCAAAGTATCGTTTGATACGCCGACCGAAGTCCATTTCTTATAAATCCCTTTAAGGATTTCTGATATTGGCGGTCGAACTGGTCTGATGGCTAGTTTTTTGTTTATTTTTGTAAGCAAAAAATAGCCAGAGCAGTCTGTTTAATATTATCCATTGATTTAAAATCATGGCAATTACCAAAGAAAAAAAGCAAGAAATTATAAGTAAACTCGACGGGATAAAATCCGAGGCCGAGTCTATAGTATTTGTGAAGTTCAGTGGCATGAGTGTTGCTGATACAACTGCTATGCGCGCACAACTTCGTAATGAAGGAGTGGGTTACTTCGTAGCCAAAAAGACGCTCATGAAGCGAGCGTTTGACAAAGCGTTTGAAGGAGAGCTACCACCGCTTGAAGGAGAAATTGCAGTAGCATACAGCGCTGATGCAATTACTCCGGCACAGCAGATCAAAGAATTTGCCGGCAAGCACAAAGAAAATATTAGTATTGAAGGTGGGGTATTTCAGGGAGTTTACAAAGACGCAGCTGAAATGACTGAAATCGCTTCGATTCCACCACTACTAGTACTTCGTGGCATGTTTGTGAATGTTATCAATTCACCAATCCAAGGTCTGGTTATAGGACTAAACGCTATTGCAGAGAAGAAAGCTTAAGTTTGTCTGAGGCTTAAAGCCTTGTGCAAATAAAGCAGAAGAATATTTATTGAACTCAAACTAATATATTAAATATGAGTGACGAAAACGAAACAAAGGTAGAAGAGACTACTGAAGAAGTAGCGGTTGAAGAAGTTAAGGAAGAAGCTGCTCCAGCGGCTGAGGAGGTTAAGGAAGAAGTAAAAGAAGAAGTTGCAGCTGAATCTGATGTTGACGAATCAGTAGAGGTGCCAGCAGAATTTGCTGCACTAGTAGAGCAGGTTGAAAAGATGTCAGTACTAGAGCTACACGAGCTCGTAAAGGTGCTTGAGAAGCGCTTTGGCGTGTCTGCTGCAGCAGTTGCTGTCGCAGGTCCAGCTGGCGGCGGAGACGCTGGTGCAGAGGAGCAGAGCGAGTTTGCTGTTGAGCTTACTGAAGTTGGTGGACAGAAAATTGCTGTTATCAAGGCAGTAAAAGAAGTGCTTGGACTAGGCCTTAAGGAGGCAAAAGAAATGGTAGATGGCGCTCCGGCTGAAATCAAGACTGGTTTGAAGAAAGAAGATGCAGAAGAACTAAAAGCTAAGCTTGAAGAAGCTGGCGCAACTGTTACTCTTAAATAAGTTTGTTTAAGTAACGAACAAAAAAACCTGCTTCAAAGCAGGTTTTTTTGTTGTGTCATTTAAAGCTTAAAATTTAATCAACTCGCACTTAAGTGTGTAGTTATTTATTCTT
The DNA here is from genome assembly GCA_018608435.1 of Patescibacteria group bacterium. Lineage (GTDB taxonomy): Bacteria > Patescibacteriota > Minisyncoccia > Phycocordibacterales > UBA918 > OLB19. Next base: position 67,961 of record JABAZV010000008.1, read on the forward strand.
TGCTAGAGTTATGCTCTGCTGCAAGCAAAAGAAAACCCCGTACAGTGGGGTTTAATAAATAAAAACTAAGCAATTTTTACTAATCTCACAACGTTATTATCGTTATTTTTTTCTGGTACATCCTCTTCATCACCTGGATCCGGTTCGTCGTCTATCTCCAAAATTTCTTCACAGCGCCAGCAATACTGCCAAGCTACTCCATCAGGAGTGATGCCAATACGGATTGTTGTATTACAAAAACTGTGAACGACAGAGTAACCTTCGCCATCAGCTTCGACTTCACCTTTGTCGCGCAGGTTGATTCTTTTGGCTGATTTTTTGATACAAATTGTTTGCACAGGATCTTCTTTTAAAATGCCGTGTAGAACTGCTTTTGTAATCACTATTAGAAAAAGAACTGAAAAAGTTATTAATACAATTTCCACTAGTATGCTCCTTTTTTTGATAGGACAATATTCCAAATATATTCATAGCATCAATTCAATGTTAAATCTATTTTTGCTACGCAACTTGTACCTTAAAAATACAACATTTCTCTGCCAAGCAGTCTATGGAAAGCCTGTGTTATAATCGCTTCACATTTGTAGTTATGTCAGCAAGAGATCCACTTTCAATTCTATTTGGCAGCGCGGCGCGGGTTAAACTGTTGCGTTTTTTCTTGTTTAATCCGTCCAAAGAATTTGCCTTTGATGATGTCAGCCGTAGGGCAAAGCTAGTGCGACGCACAGCCAGAACTGAAATCGACGCGCTTGAGAAAGCAGGTGTGATTAAACAAAAAACAGTCTATATTGAATTGCCGACCGAAAAGAAAAAAATTAAAGCTGTTGGCTACACATTAAACAAAAACTTTCCTGAGCTTCAAGCACTGCAAACATTTTTGTTTGAAACTGCACCGATTGATGGTAAGAACCTGATCAAGCATTTGCGGCAAGCTGGAGCTCTTGATTTTGTTGGTATCTCTGGTGTATTTGTGCGTGACTTCGAGCGACGCTTGGATGTTTTGCTGGCTATGAATAAATTTTCGCAGTCTAAAGTTGAAAAGGCCATACGTTCTCTTGAGGCAGAAATAGGAGTTGAGGTTCGTTTTGCAGCCATGAGCTCAGAAGATTTGTTTTATCGGGTTGGGATGTATGACAAATTGACGCGAGATTTTTTTGATTACTCACATCAAGTTTTGGTAGATAAAATTGGAATTAAAGACGAGGTGATGTCTAGTAGTTATAGAATGTAGCTAGTAATAAGACTGCCTTGGTTTGTTGTTTAAGGGCAATGAATAGTAGTATCAGGCAGAATGTTTTTTAAGTGTTAAATTATTTTTGTAAAAGGCGATTAGTTATTTTTCTTGTAAGTGTGCTTGTTTGGTTCAGATTCCTCTTTGAGGAAAGTTGTAATTGCTTCGCGTGGACGGGCTTGAAT
>JABAZV010000008.1:69386-71528 GCA_018608435.1 Patescibacteria group bacterium
ATGAAAATCTTTGATTTTCATTCAAGCCCGTCTTAATTCTGGCTATAAAAAAGTATAATAGATAGGGAAAACGATGCGTATAAATTGCTTTTTTGTAAAGCTGTAAAACGTCGTATTTTAATAAATAATAATGTACCATTGATTTTGATTATAAGAATAAATACATAGATTTATATGGGTTACGATTTCTACGATATGTTTAGTAGCTCCTCAGCTGGTTTGCTGGAGAGTGTGGTGAATTATGGTTCAAGAATGCTGATTGCTTTGGCTGTCATTGTGATCGGTTGGATGGTGGCGAACATTGTCAAGAAGGTGGTAGTGAAGATGTTTGTAACTTTTAAAATAAACGAAGCGCTTGACGCAGCTGGTTTAGACAAGCTGGCCGAGAAAGCAGGGTATCCACTTAAGGCAGGTGTGTTTGTGGGAACACTGATAAAGTGGTTTGTGCTAGCTGTGTTCTTCATGGTTGCGCTTAACATTATGGCACTAGAACAAGTGACAGCATTCATGCGCGAAGTGGTGATTGGCTACTTGCCGCAGGTGATCGTTGCCGTGCTTATTTTGATGGTGGCAGCTCTGGTAGCAAATGCTGCCGCGACCGCTGTTGAAGCAGCTGTGCGGGCGGGCGGTTCACATAAACCTGGTCCGTTTAAGAAGCTTACCTACTACGCTATTATGACCTTTGCTGTTTTGGCAGCTCTTAATCAAGTAGAGGTTGCTCCAGAGTTAGTGCAGACGCTTTTTGCAGGAATGGTGTTTGCGCTCTCATTAGCGCTCGGACTTTCATTTGGTCTTGGCGGGCGTGATTCTGCCAGTCGCTTTATCGACAAGATGACGCGAGAATAAGCAGGTTAGTTATAGTAGAGAAGAAAAAAGTTGCAGCAAAAAATAGGAAAATAAAGAACAAAATTAAACCACGCGCGAAGCCTTCAGGCCTCGCGCGTGGTTTAATTTTGCTTAAAACAGCATTCTAAACTGCAAAATAAAACTATATGTAAATTACGTTCATTGTGTTTATTTTTCAGTTGGAGTAGAAACTTGACTTTATTTCCATTTCCTATAAGATAGCTGGCACGTATTTATGAGTTTTGGAAAGGGGGTCACGCTGTAGCACACAACTTCGTTTTACGAAATTTTGTGCCGCAGTTAGCGGCTTTTGTTTTAAGAATTCAAGGAGGTACGCGATGTTTGACAATCGCATATGCAGGAGACAGATTGATAAGATCTGTCTCCGAAAAATCCTCTCGGGAATCGACGCCCGAGAGGTGTACCGAGCTGCATTAAAGCGCTTGCGCTTTAATGCAGCTCGGGAGTAGGTAACTGTGCATCAGGTTTAGATTATTCGTTTTTACGAAGGGTCTTTTCGTCCCTGATGCACAAAATGCTGTTTACATGTTTTGTGCAAGCGAGACAAGTAAACAGCGAAACAAAAATGCCTGCGCTGGTAAGCGCAGGCGACACTCAAAATTGTGCAGCGGTGCACAGCGTTTCTGTAGAGAACAAGTCACTAGTAAAATGGTGTACAGCGTTCCCTACGGAAATAAAGGGTGTATGGTGGATGCCTTGGCTTCAAGGAGCGATGAAGGACGTGATATGGCTGCGATAAGATTCGGTTAGGTGCCAAATAACCTTTGACCCGGATATGTCCGAATGGGGAAACCCTCCTGTCATCGGCAGGAACCCTTGTATGAGGGAGCGTACGCAGGGAAGTGAAACATCTCAGTACCTGTAGGAATAGAAAGCAATATACGGAACTTCCTTTCTGGACAGATGCATTGCATCATGTTCAGGGACTAGTTCCTGAACATTGGTGCTTTGCGCCATTATGTTCAGGAAGGAGGTTCTTGCGATTCCCGTAGTAGCGGCGAGCGAAATGGGAACAGCCCAAACCATACGTATTTATATGTATGGGGTTGTAGGGCGGAATCAGCATTTAGTTGCGACGAGTTAACAATCTGTTATATAGAAAAACGTTTTGGAAAGAACGACCCCAGAAGGTAATAGTCCTGTATTCGAAATGTAATAGACTCGTTTGGTTCCGTTCCTGAGTAGCCCGAGACATGAATAGCTCGGGTGAATCTACCAGCACTAACTGGTAAGGCTAAATATTCTTGGAGACCGATAGTGAACAAGTACCGTGAG
>JABAZV010000012.1:0-3258 GCA_018608435.1 Patescibacteria group bacterium
CATCCGACTAAACGTTTACCGGTTCATCTCACCGCTCTGCCAACCAAAGGAATTAACCGCGACACTATCCACGAAGTTTCTGCGCCTGAAGAAGGAATTGAATACATTACACTCGAAAAACGCTTGCGAGTTTTGGTCGAACATACAAAACTCTTTGTTGAACTCTTGCCACACAAGAACTTCGCTGTGATGAAGAAGCACTACAAAGCTTATGTAAACTCTTTTAATGGAGCGGTTGAATTGCGAGCAATTTTGATGGATCAAAACAGCGCAGATGATATAGAAAAAGAGATAGACAACTGGCTGCAAAAGAATATCTAATTCAGCAAGAGTTCTGGTACATATTTGTATAAATAAAAAGGCCGGAACATTGCATTCCGACCTGCCGCGACAAGACGCAGCTTTAGTTGCCTGGCAGCAACCTATTTGTCTCCAGTTTTGAGACCTGCAGACAAATCTATCTTAGCTCTTGAAATATGTTTTGTCTACGTGTAATGACCAGCTCTGTTATTTTGCACACAAAATCATTTTCATAAAGCATTCAAATGTTGTACACTAATTGGAGTGAACGAGATATTACATGCAAACATTTTCTTTATTATCGCCAGCGTAGCTACGGTTGTTTTTTGCATTTTCATCTCACTTATTTTGTGGCAGGTATTAAAAATAATGAAAACGCTACGCAGCCTGCTTGACCGTATTGATTCCAGCAGTGAGAAAATCGCGCAGGACGTTAATAGGGTTAGGCAGTTTGTCGCTAGTGGAAGTGTTGTTTCTCAAGCGGCTAAATTTTTTATGGGAGGAGGACGTTCAAAATCTCGCCGGCAGAGTCGCGATGATGAAGAGTAGTTTTATTTATATTTATTGTAATCAACCATGGCAAAGAAAAAAGACAAAAAAACAGACGAAATGAGCAATACTCAAAAGGTTAGTGTTGGGATCAGTCTTACTGCGGCTGTCGCTGCAGCTGCTGGAACTTACTTTCTTTATGGCAGTAAAGAAGCAAAGAAGAACAGAAAGAAAGCGCACAGTTGGATGCTGAAAGCTAAAGGAGAAGTGCTGGAGCGAATTGAAGGTGCTAAAGAGATGTCGCGTGATGAGTACGAAGATCTTCTGGCTGGCGTGCTTGGTGCTTACGCTGGAATAAAGTCTGCTTCAAAGACAGACATCAGTACTCTCAAGGACGAAATGATGGATCATTGGGAATCGATTGAGAAACTGGCTAAGCCAAAAAAGAAAGCCGCTAAAAAGCCAGTCAAGAAAACCGCCAAGAAAACACCGGCGAAAAAAGTGGTTAAAAAAGCTACTAAAGCCAAAGCTGAGAAAGTCACTAAGAAGAAAACAAAAAAGTAGAAAAAGAAAGTAGTATAAAGCAGCAAAGAAAAGTGAGCATTTAAAGTTGCTCGCTTTTCATTTGCTTCTTTTATTCAACAGTCTGTAATCCCTCTTTGAATTTTAATCCCAAGCTGCGGTATAATAACTTCCATGTCAAAAACAACCGCCCTTTACCGTAAATACCGCCCGCAATCTTTTGCTGATGTGCTTGATCAGGATCATATTGTTACTGTGCTTGAAGGAGCAATTAAGAAAGGGGAGATACCGCACGCAATTTTGTTTTCAGGAACCCGCGGTACAGGCAAGACGACTTTGGCGCGTATTTTTGCGAAAGCCATTGGCACGGTTGATATGGATTTGTACGAGATTGACGCCGCTAGCAACCGCGGTATTGATGACGTGCGCGAGCTGAAAGACGCCGTTCATACTTTGCCATACGAATCAAAGCAAAAGGTTTATATTATCGACGAGGTGCACATGCTCACCAAAGAAGCTTTCAACGCTTTACTTAAAACCTTGGAAGAGCCACCGGAACACGTTGTCTTCATCCTCGCCACAACTGAAGAAGAAAAATTGCTCGATACAATTCTTTCTCGCTGTCAGGTGTTTCGTATGCATTCGCCATCGCGCGAAGTGTTGGCAAAAACGGTAACTGATCTGGCTGAAAAAGAAGGCTTCAGGCTTGAGATCGACGCGGCCGACTTGATCGCGATTGCTGCCGACGGATCATTTCGCGACGCGCTTGGTGTTTTGCAAAAAGTCATTATGGCTTCTGGTGACAAAATCGGCTCGGCTGACGAAGTGGCAGCCGTTATCGGAGCGCCCAAAAGTGGCACGATGCAGCAGCTAGTTAAAGCTCTGCACGAAAAAGACTCTGAAGCAGCGCTAAGCGCCATTGAGGCCGCAGTGCAGAGCAATGTAGACATGAAGCTTTTTGTACGTTTGTTGCTTGATCATGTCAGGGCGGTAATGCTGTTGCGTAACTTGCCAAATAAAGAAAAAGAAATCCTCGGCGCTTTTGGTACTGAAGCTCAGGTGCTGTTAAAGTCTTTTGTCACTGCTGATACTCCGTCGCCATTAAACTCGCATCTTCTGCTTCGCTTGATCGATGCTTCGCAACTCATTTCTTATTCTCCAATTCCACAAGCACCGCTAGAGATTGTTGTTTTGGAAATGTGTGCGACAGACAATAAATAAAACCTATGGAAATTTATTTAGTACGACACGGACAAACGAGAGGCAATACGGCCCACCGCCACCAGCTTGATGTGACGCCGTTAACAAAGGCTGGCGTTTTGCAAGCGCAAAAAGCAGCCCATCAAATTAAACAACTAGAGCCAACTCACCTGCTGACAAGTAACGTGTTGAGAGCAGTGGAAACAGCTAGAATTATCGGTAATGAATGTGGCTTGATGCAGGAAACAAACTGGCGCTTTGCAGAATTGATTCGCCCGAGCAAGCTGTATGGCTGGCACCACAAAAGCCCGCGTTCGTTGTGGTTTTATGTTTTGTGGTATTTGGGCAAAGAAGAGAAGAAAGACGGAGAGTCCTACACAAAGTTGCGACTGCGTTTCAGGGAAGCAAAGTCTGAAATACTAAAACACCCAAACGACGCGCGGGTAGTAGTCGTTTCGCACGCTGTGTTTATCGGTCTTTTCTTGGCTCATTTGTGTGATGAAAAAGCGTTGTCGCCAGTAGCTGCAGCCCTTACATTTAAAAAAATCCTCTCCATGCCCAATACTCATATTGTAAAATTGTCGCACAGTAAAGGCGAACCAGCTGGAGCGTGTGCGTGGAGCGTAGAGCAATAAGATTTTTATAACGGCTGTGAAGCAGGGAGAATATCTTGTTTCGTATTTGTTTATTGACTCGAGGTTTGAGAGAAGAGCTGGATAAATGTTGGCGTGTTGCAGTGGTTTGAGT
>JABAZV010000012.1:3268-65111 GCA_018608435.1 Patescibacteria group bacterium
GGACACTTGGCCCCGCTCAAACCACTGCAACACCCACCCAACTTGAAACTTCCTCAAAATCTGGCAATATAATGCTCGTTGCTACAACTTCATAAATACCAGAGTTTAATCTTGTTTTAAACAAGCTTTAAACAAAGTAACAAATCCACCTTGCCGGATCGTCTAATGGTAGGACTGCGGTTTCTGGTACCGTCAATCGGGGTTCGAATCCCTGTCCGGCAGCTCTTAGCATAAAACACCCGATGAGGGTGTTTTTGCTTTAGAGATGCGAGGACAGTACAGTCCGGGGGACTGTACGTTGGGATTCGAAAAGGTTGCCAGCACGTTTGAAGAATGAAAACGGGCGACAACCTGCACTGAAGCTGTAAGCTTCGAATCCCTGTCCGGCAGCAACAACATTTAAGCTATATTTAGCAAGACACATTCAGTTCGAGCCCTAAACGCGTGCTATACTTTTGGTAATGGAACCAGAGGAAAATACTCAAGAAACCATACCGGAAAAACACGTTTTACATACAGTTACTCCTTTGTCTAAATACTTGGCAATGGTTTTGTTCATTGCTCTGCCCTTCATTGGAGGTTGGGTTGGTTATAACTATGCGCCAGAAAAAGTGGTTGAGGTTGAGAGGGCTGTCGTTAAAGAAATACTTCCTCAAGTAGAGAACGATGGTATCAGAGAAGAAACAGAAGACCTTGAATTTATTGATTTAGAAGTAGGATTGAGTAAAGACAAGACCAATGTTTATCTCAATGGAAAGCTGATACACAAGAACTCTGATCCGGACACATTTCGTCTTTTTGATGACTCTGTCTACACGGTCTATGTAGACAGGAATAATTTTTATAGTTTTAATTCTGATTACGAACTAGAAGTTGATGACGATCACGGATTAGATGTCGACAGTCTGAAGTCTCTTGATAATCCTTATAATAGTCGCCATTATGATTATTATACTGATATAAACGGAGTCTATATAGCACACAAATATCATAATTATTGGATGGATAAGATACCAGACGCGGACCCTCAAACTTTCATTATAAAAGGAGAGTGCTTAGGTGGAAGATATTACTCTATTGATAAATCAAATGTCTATTGCCAGGCATCCATTCTTGCAGGAGCTGATCCTAAGACTTTCCAGTTTCTTGATTTAGTACTTAACGACAGTCCTGATCAGATTCCAAGCTGGAATGGTATTGCAAAAGATAAGTATTGTATTTATCATTCAGGGAATAAAGTATTAAATGAATCTGGTCAATGTTTGAATCCATCATTATGCACCGAAGAAACACTCATATCAGACCCCGAATTGTGTGGTTTCTAGAGTTGCCGTATACAGGCGAATATAGAAACCGGTCATAAAAAAGTTCCAACATCATCCAAGACAGCCAGCAACACATAAAGTATAGGCCCACACAAAATGTACATGGGATTTTTTGTTAAGAGTAGTCAGAGAAAGCGTGTCTTGATAGTAAGGAAAAAAGTCTTGAGGATATAGTATGATTCATCTTCGTAGAACCGTATTAATAATTCTAGTTTCTAGGTAAATGTAGTTATGTCAGTGATTTATGCAAAGCTGAAGCGGGATGAGAGTCCAAACGTAATTTTATTTAATGAAGATCAGGTAGATGACAAGTTAAGTCATTTGTTTGCTCCACCAGGTTTAAAAAACTCAATCGAGTACGACTGCTATGGACCGCAGTCACTTAATGATGAAATCTTCCATGTTGATCTATCAAATCAACAATGGCAAAAGATTAAAGACGTCTACGAGACTGATAACAGTAGTGCATCAAAATTGTACGATTCAGGATATGCAGATCAGTATGCAAATATCGATGTGATTTATAGCGTTACAAATACTGCAATCTCATTTAAAAAAATACGTCCAAGTCAAATTGCTTTACAGCAAGGGTCTTTGGAATGGGGTGACCGACCTGTCTTTGAAGCGCCGTCTGAAAAAGTTCTGATCGACCCTCCAGTTGACCTATGCATTAACAAATCATCAAAACGTGCATACTTCAAAAGTTTTAGGAATGCGACTCGTATTGCTAGAGTGCTGAACGATTTCTATGATGAGACAACTCAACAACATGCTGAAGAAGCATTGGCATTTGATGTATTTAATATAGCGGAATTTGATGTGGAGGACGTGAGCCCAAAGAACAGAAAAAGGCTTGCGCGCATAAAAGGAGACCTAGACATTGATTTGTCTGACACAGGAACTATAACAAGGATGATCGAGTACGCTGATAAGTATGAGAGGATAGGTGTTTTTGAAAATAGTAGAATAAAGATATGTTCTAATTCTGAACTCACAGATGCACTGGATGTTATTTCTGGATACTTTTACACAAACGAAATCACAGATGATGTAATGAAGGCTACGTCAACTAGAAAGTTGAATTAGGTTAATCAAGAAGAAGGGCGAGGAATTAGAGAGTCTTAATGCATGATTATGTATTACAAAAAATTAACTCAAGAGCTTAAACTGGTTAAAGTTCGCACGTCGTCCCAAACAGCCAGCATCTAGTTTGAAGCCTATTTTTCAACTCATAGAATCGGTACCTGACTGGGACGCCGGAACTTTGGTATACTTTTCGCATGAAAAAAGATTTACCTGATGTGACTTTGCTGGGAGTAGATTGTGTTGATATTGAGCGTTTAGTGACAGCTTCAGAAATATGTCAAAAAGAGTTTAATTTTGCAGAGGTTAAATTACTGACGTCACTGCCAGGAAGTGGCCATAAAGACGTTGTTGAGATTTAACCAATTAACACAGTTGAGAAGTATTCAAAGTTTGTCATTTCGAAGCTTGATGGATATGTAGATACAACCCACGTTCTAATAATTCAGTATGATGGTTTTATTCTAAACCCGGACGCGTGGTCAGATGAATATTATAAATATGATTATATTGGTGCTCCTTGGTTAGTGAGTAACTGGTTTGTTAAAGAACATGATTTTCCTGAAGAAGCTTTGGGAACAATGTTGGTAGGTAATGGTGGTTTTAGTTTGAGAAGCAAAAAGTTACTCACCTTATTGTCTGGTATGAGTGAGTCAAATGAAATTAGTGAATATCATCCTGAAGACGTAGTTGTGTGTGTCAGGTTAAGAAAAGAACTAGAATCACGAGGTATTGTGTTCGCGCCGGAAGATGTGGCTGGACAGTTCAGTTTTGAGTCATTGGATGATCAAAATAATTATAAATGGACTGATCAATTTGGTTTTCATGGTTTGAAATGGACAGATATCTCAAAGTGGCTAGATAAACATCCTGAGCTTGATATAGACAACACACTAAACAGAGATATAAAGAAGTAGTTTAACTAAATTTGCATAAAAAGTTCGAATATCGCCCAGACGTCCAGAAAACATTGTATAATGTGGAAATGAAAAATAAGAAATTGTTTCGTATAGTTCTAGCAATTACCTTAGTAATGACTTTACTATGGGCTTTTCTAATGTTGACCAGCGATCCCAGTGCTTACATGTAGAATATAAAGTTCCAACAACATCCCAAACAATCAACAAAAATGTTAATATTATAACTATGTCAAAAGGGCAAGATAGAAAAAAGGAAAAGAAAAAACCAAAGAAAGACAAAGATAAGAAGTAGTTAAAAGCTATGATTTATTGTCTGCACAGACAGCTTGAAGGAAATTCTTCTAAGGATTTTTAGTTTAGCTTAAAGGGGCGCAAATTTACTGCTGCTTGTGAGGAAAACTACTTTTGTATTCACGTAAGGGAACAAAGTTATTTTTGTTTTTTTAGCGTCTATGGTTAGTATTTTTTTTATAATAACATTGCCATATTTTGCGCCCTGTCATATGATTCAAATATGCGTAACGATGGAAGCCTTAATAAAAGTGTTTGGGATGTAATTGTGATTGGAGGAGGGCCGGCTGGAATGATGGCTGCTGCGACAGCGGCTTCAAAAGGCGCAAGAGTATTGCTCTTGGAAAAGAATGAAGTCTTGGGCAAAAAACTTTCTATAACTGGTGGCGGGCGTTGCAATATTACAAACAATAAGCCGGACACTCGTGAGATGCTGGGTTCGTATGAAGAAGAAGGCAAGTTCCTCTTTTCAACCTTTGCACAGCACAATGTATCTGATTCGCTGCAATGGTTTTTTGAGCGTGGGGTGGCGGTAAAAGAGGAAAATGAAGGACGCCTGTTTCCGGTTACCGAATCTGCTGAAGCAGTGCGAGATGCGATGGTGGCTGAATTAAAGCAGCGAAAGGTTGAAGTGTTGTCGAAGCAGGTTGTTTCGTCAGTTTTGTACGATTCTGATAAAAGAATATTTACAATCAAAACTTTTTCTGAAACGTTTGTTGCGAAAGCTTGTGTAATTGCAACCGGAGGCTACGCCAGACCAGACACCGGATCGACTGGAGATGGATTTAAGTGGCTTAAAGAGCTTGGGCACACGATAGAGCCAGTCAGTGATGCTCTGGTTCCCGTGGTGCTTAAGTCTGACTGGGTTAAAAAGCTGAGTGGCTTAACGCTTTCTGACGTGAAAGTTAGTATTTGGTCGGAAGGGAAGAGGAGGAAGGTAAAGACTGGTCGAGTATTGTTCACACATTTCGGGGTGACGGGTCCGCTCATTTTGAACATGAGCAAAACGATTGCTGACTTACTACATGAAGGACCGGTTTACATTAAGCTTAATTTGTTTCCAGAGTACGACACAGGTGCTTTTAAGGACTATGTGCAAGCAGTGCTGCGGTCGAACAAGAAGCTCCAAAATGCATTAGCTGATATTTTACCGCTGCAATTTATCAAAGGTGTTTTGAATGAATTAGCAATCGCAGGTGATACGCCATGCCACAGCGTAATAAAGGAAGATCGAACGCGTCTGCTGCAGTACTTACAAGCTGTTCCTTTGTCAGTTAAAGGTTTGCTTGGGACGGATAAAGCGATTGTGTCTGCCGGTGGTGTGGCTTTGACTGAAGTTGACTTTAGAACCATGTCTTCCAAAAAAATTCCGCAGCTGTTTGTGGTTGGTGACATGCTCAACATAAATCGTCCTTCAGTTGGCTATAGCTTGCAGCTTTGCTGGAGCACTGGTTATGCTGCTGGTTTGCACGCCGCGGTGTGGTCAGGAGCTTGAGTTGCAAGTAAAAATTCTGCTAATGGCGATATGCAAAACGCTAAGTTTGGCCGCAACAATAATCTATTTTTAATTGACAAATAACCTATATTCTTACATTATATACGTGCGTTTGGACTGTCCTGCGCTTTGTTCTACAACAAGAGGAAATATTATGGCTGGTAAGGTCATTATTGGTACATATGCAACAGATGTTACGTGTGGTCAACAAAAAGAGGTTAATCGTCAAATGGAAGACGGTTCCTTTACTTTCAGGCAGGTTCAGGATTTTCTCGACAGGAAAAACCCTTTTGTTTCAATTTCGGCTGATCTGCGTGATCAACAAAAACGTTGGCAAGTTTTGTTTGATGGTGAGGATATTGCGTGCGATGTTTACGGAGTCTCAATACCAAAAAAAGATTCTGCTTACGGTCGCCTGATTATCGTCCCTAAAGGACTAGTTATCGGTGACATGATTGATATTTTGAATATTCCCGTCGCTGTTAAGGTTCACACTGATGATTTGGAAGAAGAAGTTGTCACCAGTTTGCGCACGAATGATGACAAATCATACGCAGTCTGGGTGAAAGAGCAGGTTGAGGCGGATGATTTCATTGCAGAAAATGAAACTGGTATCGACTTGCTGGAAATGCTTTTGTATTTCTGGGTATATCACACCGAAACCGACAAGCACCTTGATGTGGATCGCCTTACTTATTGCACCGGTTCGATGCTTGAAAGCGACAGATCTGTTCCTTCAGTTTACTGGGAACCAGATAAAAAACTTCTTAATATTTTTTTCCACGAAATTTCTTCTGGTAATGATGTAGGTAGACCAACTGGTTTACGGAGAGTAATTGCATAAAAGCTGATCTTTTGTTTTTTTATTTCTATTGCCACGCGAGTAATCGCGTGGTTTTTTAATTTTGATACTACAAGCGACAATAGTGACTCTTGCTAACACGACATCGTGTTTTAAGTAATGCGAAGTGATACAATAAAAGCATATGTTAGAGGGTCCTAAAAACACGTCTGGAGCTATCGACAACAAAACGCTATCTGCGCAGGCGGATGTGCCAAATTATTCTGAATTGGAAACTCCAGCTGAAACGGCGTCTGAAAATGATTCAGAGCAAGAGCAAGAGCTGGGTGCTTCGGCTGAAGAGGTGTCAGAAACAGCCGCTGAAATGATTGCAGCGCGTGCGCGTATTGATGATTTAAATCGTGCCATGTCTTCTGCTCGAGGCGGTGGTTCCGATAAGATTGAGAGTGAAGTGTTGGCTTTGGAAAAACTGATTCATGATCAGGAAAATAAGAAGTTAGGGTCAGGTTCGGAGCAGCAGCTTGATTTAGATCTTGGCGACAGCTTGGTAGAACCTTTGGTTGTTTCTGATGAAGACGCTTCTCCAGTCGATACTGAATCTTCTGAATCAGATTCTGAAGAACTAGAAGCAGCTTTGAAAAAGCAGGAGTATTTGCACTCTAAACAAGCATACAAAGCCAAGAAGAAAGAGTTTTTTGACGTGTTGGGAAAAGACTACGCCGATAAAAGCACTTTCAAGAGAGCGCTTGGTCTAGGTAGACAAAACATGAGCAATGAAGCTCAGGCTGCATATGATGAATTTATGCAAGCTAGTAGTGAATTTCACAAGAGTGGTGTTTATGAGGAGTTGCAAGAAAAGATTGCTAAGAGAAACAGTCGCGGAGAAGGGTTTAATAAGCCGATTGACCTTCAGGCAGGTATTTTAAATCGTCATGTTTTAAACCCTGCCAAAGAACGCCTGGAGATGCAAACAAGGAAAATGCCAGACGGTTTGCATAAATTCAAAGACGCAACGCTAAAGATGTTTGCAGACACAAAAGCTGGCGCAGTAGTGGCTGAGCGTGTGGGCGGAGCGGGAGCAGTAATGTCAGAAAAATATCGAGCCTTTGCTGAAAAGCATCCGCGCATTGCATCTTACTCTACGACTGGTGCGACGGTCGGTGCTTCTTTTGCTATCGGCAGTCCAATTGCTATGGCTGCCTCGCTTGTTGCAGGTACAGCTTTGAATGAAACTTTTGCTAAAAAAGCAATACAAGAAACGCAAAAAACAAAAGACACTGTAACAAACTCCTTTGCTGATTCATCTTCCTCAAACGCCGAGTCTCTTGCACAGCTAGAAAATTCTTATTTTGAGTCGCTCGACAAAGAACATAAGACAAAAAGATACGTCAAAGCCGCAACCATCGGAACGGCACTGGCGGCGGGAGGAATGTCTTCAGGGTTTGTTTCGGAAGCTGGAGCTGATAGTTTGGTAGAAGGTGTAGATTTGGCAGAAGAGCAAACAGCAGAAGTGGTTTCAACAAAAGTGCCAAATGACACTGCTAAAGAGCTTGAAATTCTCACTGCTCAATTTGATGCTGTGCAAGAAGAAATAAACAAACTAACTGCCGAAGTAGGAGTGGTAGAGGCAACTGCTTCTGCTGAAGCAGAGTCTGTTGTTGATCCGCTTGGTGCACTCACAGATGACTTTGAAGCTACGCAAAAAGAATTAGACGAGCTAATTGCAAAGGTTGGCGAAGCGGGCGATCAAGAAGTAGTTGACGAAGCGGTTAGTGAAGAAGATGTTGATTCGATTGATAACGGCAGTGTTGAATCTAGTGATGGCCAGAGCGCTGAGTCTGTTTCAGAAGCAGTAACTGCAAACAGCGAAACTTTTGATATAAAAGAGAAAGTAAAAACTGGCGACACGGTTTCTGGTCTGTTGTTTGAAAATGTGAAGAAGCAAGCAGAACTAGGAAACCTAAACTTTCAAGCGCCTTTAAGTGAAGATGAATTCTATGATTGGATTAGCAAGAAATTTCCAGAGTTTAATACAGCTTCGGCTGAAGTACCAGATGATTTTGTGTGGTCAGATGATGCTAAGTTACCAGAAGTAGTCATGATGGGAGAGGTCTCAGACGATTATGTATGGCAAGATAAACCCGACGCACCTAAGGATAAAGCTCCTGCTATTAACTCTGAAGACTGGAAAAAGCTTGGTGTTTCGAGTGGAAATCCGAACCATATTCGTGTTGGAGAAACTCTCGATATTGGTGCGATGCTTGAGAAGCTGGCGGAAATGCCCATTGCTGACGCTAAAGAGGCTAATGCTTCTATTGCAGGAGCGCCGGCCGAAGTCTCAGACAATTATGTTTGGTCAGCTGATGCTAATTTGCCAGAAGTAGTTATGGCGGGAGCTGCAGCCGATGTTTCAGATAATTTTGTGTGGCCAGCTGAAGGTCTCCCAAAGGTAGTTATGGAGAGAGATATTACTGAAGTCTCAGATGAATTTGTTGCACAGCCATCTTCTGCTGATTCATCGCAGGTCGAAACTCTGTCGACTGAAGGTGAGTCTGCACCTACTCCTGCAGCTGAAGGTGTGCCAGTCGAGACTTATTGCTCAGTATTAAATGAAGATTATAGCGATGCAACAGTCCGGTATGAAAAAAATGGTGAATTTTTAGTTAATAAAATCGCTGAATCACTTCAAGAATGGGATCAGCTTGGTGTCATTGATTTACCAACGGTGTCAGAGCATTCGTCAGTCGAAAACTATAGAGACTTTCTCAAAGATATTTTTCCTGAGCTTGATCCTCATCCGATATATGGAAAACCGCCAACATTGACTGATAATCAGTGGGCAGGATTAGGCATAGGTGCAGATTCAGATGCTAAAGTAGTTGATTTTCAAGTAGGTAAATTTGTTGAAATGCTAAGTGCTGTCGATCCAGAGGACGGAAAGATTGGTTTCGCAGACGTTCTAAAAGCTCTAATACCTAAAATAAGTGTAGATGTGGATGTTACTAAAACTCGATTTTGATGATAAGTTTAAATAAAACCTTGGTAAATCTCATAACTTTATGACAACAACGACACCAAACAAAACTTCGCTCGCAAACATGTCTCCTGAAACAACAGCTTTAGTGGCTGAGGATATTGGCATGATTGTTTTGAATGCAGCGCTCATTCGCGTGTTCATGGATTTGTCGGCTGAGGACACGGTAAAGTTTGAATCTTTTTTACAAACCAATCCAATTCCAAGCGCGCTGCTTAATTTCTTGTTTGAGATCCATGAAGATTTTGGCACGATTCTAGAAGAGGAAGCCAAGGCTTTAGAGGAATCAGCGAAGATGGTAGGGGTGGGGTAAAGGATTGAAAAGCTTTGCTTTTCAATCCTTTGGCACGACATACAACCCTTACTATATTTCCGCTTGATTACTATCAAATATAGAGACTGTAAATATAAAGAACGTCTCTGGCGTATTTTCTAATCACAGACCTTGTGTCAAGGTTCAATGCATAACCGAAACAGCAAGTAGTAAACAAACAACAAGGAAGAGGAGGTGGGAAAATAGGGCAGAAATGCAACGGACATAATCCTTGTAATAGTTTTATCGCTCGCATCGCAGCCCGTTTCGGCAGGCTTGTGTAATGCTCTTCTTGTTTGAAGTAAGCGATAAATTTTTCTTTGCTCACGTCTGTGTGGGTGATGGCGCTCTCAAGGCTCTCGTTTTTCGCTTTGTCGGTGTCTGGCGCGCAGTCAGTCGCTATCTTTTGGTGGTTCAAAACAGGTTGTTTTGCTCTCAGTACTTTGATTATAGACCCTTTGAGTCATCTCTTAGATTATTTAAATCCCCCAAAAGCTTTGGCTCTCGAGGGATTTATTTTGAATGTATGAATAGTGAACATGCTCGGAAGTATTTTAATATATGACTCATTTAACGGTTTAGATAGGGGAATAAGGGTAGACAAAACGGACATGAACGAAGCTTTTACGCACTTTATACACAGTTAACACACCTTTAAACACACTCTTTCCCCGTGTAGTTCCCATTAAACTCACAGACTATACACAAAGTTATGCACAGTTTTGGTATAACAGACAACAAAAAGTTTAAGTTACTCGGTACAATATATAAGATTACTTAATTATTTTCTTATTAGTATATGTCGTACAACAACGAAGAGTTTCCTGGCTATGTCAAAGTAGCCGGCCGCATCACAGTACTAACCGCCTTGGTTGGCGTGGCAGTGTTTGTGGTAGCGTTCATTTTTGACATCGGCAACCAAGAGTTGCAGCGTGTGTCTGCTCAATCCGCAACTACAACCTTGACTGTTCTAAACACACCACCAGTATTTACTGTCGGTGCGTATGAAGTTGTTGAATCATCAACCACTACGCCCACTAACTCAGGTGATATTGTTCAATGGTCTGCTCTCGGAACAGACAGTAACGGTGCTCCGTATTTTTTGCTGATATGTGATGGCAATGCTACACCTACAGCTAATGCAGCCGCTGGGCCAGGTTCTCTTGGAACACAGCCTCCAGATTGTGATGCTGGAGTTGTGCAGTGGGGAGTTTCTACTAGTACGGTGAGTGGTCAATTGGCTACAGTTTCAACTACTACAACTGAAGCTGCACCGTTTGCTGAGCAAAATAACTGGTACGCTTGGGTCTGTGATGACGACCCATTCAACCCTCGCTGTAACGACATTCCCGTACAGGGACTAAATGCAACTAACTCTTCACCATTTGCTGTAAACGGAAGACCAGTTTTGACTGACTTTGCAAATAACGGACCCGTTGATCCTGGCGCCACTTTGAATTTCCTTTCAACATCAACTGACCCTGACTTGTCTGGAGGTGAAGACAAGATTTACCTCGTAGTATGTCAAACTAATACTGACTACAGCACGACAACTAATACTTGTGCAGATAACTTCCTTGCATCAACCACAATTGATCTCTTGAGTGACGCATCTGCGACTTACACTCTGGCGGCAATTGTTCGTGATGATACGTACAGTGCTTATGGATACATAGTTGACGAACACGGTCACGAAGCAACTGCTAACCCGATTAGCGCAAACTTTATTGTTAATAACGTTACTCCAACAATATTAAGTGGAGACATCGTTCTAAATGGAGGAGGTAACTTAGTGCTTACTATTCCGGCTGGAGAGACACCAAGCAGCACGCTTGATTTCACCATTAGAGACGGAAACAGTTGTCTCAACAGTGCATCCACGAGTGAAATTACTGGCTATGAAACTGCGGTCTTTAGAACTGGAGTGGGCACATCAACTTGTGATACAACTGCAGGATCTTACGATCCAAACAATTGTTACGGTAGCCAGTTACCACCTGCAACATGGAATCTCTCTTGTAATGCAACTACAACCTGTGCCAGTCCTTTGCAGGACACTATGGAATACACCTGTACTTTTCCACTATGGTTCGTAGCTGACCCTACAGACGCTGGTCCGAACACTCCAGCCGCGCTTGAAACAGACACTTGGTCAGCAGCAGTTGCTGGAGCCGATGATGATTTCGCTACTAGTTCACTTGTGATTACGTCTAGTCCTGTAGAATTAGCAAGCTTCAGTGCAATCGATATTGTAGATGACGAGATTGCTTACGGGGCTGTTGAGCCAGGTGACGATACCGGTACGTTGTCCGCCACTTCAACCGCTCAAAATGTCGGTAACACAGGACTTGACCAAGAGGTACGAGGAGACTCCATGTGTGGTACTTACACAACAACTACGCCTTGTCCTGCTGCACCAACGTCAACAATCCCAGCTTCTGAACAAGAATTCGCTTCTACAACTCTAGCTTACGGAAGTGTATTAGCTACAACCTTGTCTTCTACAACTGATATCGAAGTTGAGTTAGATATTCCAAAGACTACAGCTACTAGTTCAGATCTGTGGCAAGAAGGAACGACATACTGGGGAATTGCAGTTCCGGTCGCGATTACGTTGGCTGGTAGTTATCAAGGGCTTAACACCTATACAGCGGTAACTGCTGAAGATGCCGACTGGTAGGAATTAGCCTGATCCATTTATCCTTAAGTAATTGAAATAAATAAAGACTGAGAATGTTCTCAGTTTTTTTATTGAAATTTAACAAAACCTGATTTACTGGCATATAATTCGTTACAAACCTTTGCATATTTTAATTAGCGTCTTTTATGGCAGGCAATATATACTCAATACTTTGTTATCCAAAACAACGCATTGCTTTTTCTTTCTTTTTTCTCGATAATGTAACAATAATATATGAGTTTCGCGGTACGCAAAATTAGCGCATGTGTTCTTCTTTCAGCAGTGTTCTTTCTGGGCACTAATATTAGTGATGCTCTGGCTGGGTTCGGTATTACTCCGCCATACGTACGCAACACTAGCCTGGTTCGCAACTCAACTTATGAACAGCAGATTTTACTAGTGCGCAGTGACACAAATACAGCTCAGAAAGCCGAGATAACAATCGACGCTCCTGAGATTGAGGAATGGGTAACTATTCTTGAAGGAGATGTAATCAGAATGCCTAACGGTGTGCAGAAGGTGCCAATGACGGTGCGTATAGTTGTTCCTGGTGATGCAGAGTTCCGTAATTATGAAGGTGCAATTAGAATTCGTACATTGCCAGACGATGACCAGGTTAAGCCAGGTGCTGTCAGTATTTCACTTGGAGCGTTAGTTGATATAGACCTGTCTGTTATCGATCGTGAGATTAAAGATTTTCGTGTTCGCAAAATTTCAGCGGCTGACTTGAATGAAGGTCATAAATTAATGTGGCTATTCTTCCCTGGAAAAATTCGTTTCGATATGATGATTGAAAACACCGGTAATGTAGCCATTGCTCCATCCAATGTCTCTTTCCGTATCTTTGATCGCACTGGAAAAATTTTGCTGGAAGAAACAAACAGTATAGGAAAGACTGAAACTGTTCCTCCTTACGGCACAGAAACAATAACAGCCAATATTCCTACAAGGTTGCCGGCGGGTAGCTACGTCGCTCGCTATGCTATTTATAATGATGAAGAAGTTAAGCAAGAAGGTGACATTAGTCTTAATATTGTTCCGGCTGGAACGCTTCAGGCTGCAAATTTTGGTTTTATCGGCTTGTCGATGGCGCATAAGATATCTGTTTTGCTGCCGGTGTTTGCTGTTATCATTGCTGGAATATTTGTCTGGCAGTCACGTCGGCGTGATAAGGTTCGTAAAGTATAGAGATGCGAGTATTAATACGATTCATACAATACAGTTTTGTTGCACTGATCTTATTTCCTTTCTTTGTCTCTGCTCAAACGCTAAGTTATGCGACCACTACACTCATTATTAGTATTTGTGGTAACGAAATTGTAGACAACGGTGAGGATTGTGATGTGCTTGGAGAAACTGGTGTTTACAGCCAAACTATTGCTGGTCGTCAGTGTACGCCAAGCTGTTTTTTTGGACCTTATTGTGGTGATGGTATTTTACAAACATCCTTTGGTGAAGAGTGCGATGATGGCAACAATGATGACGCTGACTTCTGTTCTTCAATATGTGAAATTGAACCAGCCGGTTCAGGTGGAGGTGGTTCTTCAGGTGGAGGTGGTTCTTCAGGTGGAGGATCAACCCAAGAACTTGGAGACACTGTTATTTCAATTATCGGTAGAGCATATCCATCTAGAACTATAAATTTTTTACTTGATACAGAGTCTGTTGGCTCGGCTCGTTCTGACAGTCAGGGTCGGTTTGATTTTTCTACTGAAGCTTCACCTGGCACAGCGACAATTGGTATTTGGTCAACTGATTCCAGCGGGGTTCGCTCGATCACCCTTAACAACACGTTTGATGTTACTCAAGGTGCAGTTACAAGTATTAACGGAATAATTTTACCTCCCACAATTTCTCTGGCTGACACAACGGTAGATCCTGGTCAATTAGTGACCGTGTCGGGAATATCAGTCCCAGAGACACTGGTAGAGATTCATGTTGATGATAGCGAGTTGGTTGAGACCACACAGTCGGACTTTGAAGGGCGCTGGAGCTTTGATTTTGATACAAGTAAGGTAAGCATAGCTGAGCACACCCTCAGGGCGCGTTCTGTCATCGGAGAGCCACCTCTTACTACAGACAGTAGCTTCAGTAATTCTTTGCAGCTATTTGTTGGTGTTGAAGGCAGGGCTACACAGCCGTCTGATCTTAACAGAGACGGATTCATTAACTTGATCGACTTTTCTATTTTAATTTTCTGGTGGCAAACAGATGGGGGAGACTCAGATCCGCCAGCTGACATTAATCAAAATGGGCGAGTCAGTCTAGAAGATTTTTCTATCTTATTGTTTAACTGGACAGGTTAGATATAAAGAAAGACTGTGGTAATTTATTTTCATTTAAAAAACGCTCCTTCAGAGCGTTTTTTTTGTGATTTACAGCATAGTTTGCGTCTCATCATGTTAAAAGTCAGAGATTATTTTGGTGCAAAATATTTACAAATATTTAGTCTGCAAAAAATTGTTGAACAAAATAATATTTACTAGCATTGACACATCTTAAAATCAAACGCTTAAGTTGCACGTAAAAGGTGTTTTTTGTGTATAAGTCAAAGATGCATCTTTCATACATCGTACAATGTAATAGTATTTGTAAAGGAGGTAATCATTTAGTATTACTGCCTAGCTCCACTTTTGCGAAGTGTAGCTGACAGTCGATATTTTATCGAACGCAAAGGTGGGGCTGGGAACACTTCAGCCAGTGTTACTTTGCAAATATACTTACAGTGCTTTTTGTGAATTGGAGTGGAGACCAATTCACGTACGAGTTTGTACCTCGTCTACACTCACACCACGGGCTGTAGACTGTAAGTCTAAACAACGTAGAGTAATATGCAAAGAACTGCCAACAAGTTCTCTGTGCTTCAGGCTATTGCAGCGATTGCAGGCTTTGCCATTTTATTATGGTCAGTCGGTCTGCCTTCACTCCGTTTTGCGGAAGCTGCAAGTGTCACCTCATTCAGCGATACCCTTTCGACTTCTGAGCCAAGTGTAGTGTCAAACCATACTATTCAGTTCACCACCAATGCTGGTGTTGCGGCTGGACAGTCAATTGTCATTTCATTTGAATCAGGGTTTACAGGTGTAGCTGGAATCGCATTCGGCGACGTCGACTTGTCGGTCGACACAGGTTCAGTTGTCGAGGAAGACCTCGCTGCTGCTGCCTCCGGAGCGGATTGGGGTGTAAGTTCCGCTGGTCAAGATGTCACTATCACAAGTGGTACTGACACCATTGGAGCTAATGCTACAGTCACAATTGAGATCGGAACAAACGCCACTACCGGAGTAACTGGTACAAACCAGATTACCAACCCGGCAGCTGGATCTTACGAAGTAACGCTAACGTCAGGAGCGACTGACACCGGTTCAACCCGAGTTGCAACCATCGAGACTGTTCTCGTAACAGCCTCTGTTGACACACTCTTTACATTTACTGTAGGAGGTGTAATAGGTGGACAAACAGTAAACGGTACTACAACCACCGGTTCAACTACACCCACAACAATCCCGTTTGGTGTACTGGACGCAGGAGTTGCTAGTACAGCTGCTCAAGACCTTACGGTTGTAACAAACGCCAGAAATGGCTTTGTGGTAACAGTAACGGCCGACGGACAGCTTGATTCTTCCACCGGAGCTGACATCGATGGCTTCCGTAACGGAAACTTCGATTCAACAGCCGTACCGTGGGAGAGTCCATCAGCTAGTGTCGCCGATGAAAATACTTGGGGACACTGGGGTATTACCTCAGACGACCCGACGATTACTGCCGGACTAACAGACGAGTTCGACACAGCTGGAGACGGTCAGGATTATGTATCCGCATCGACCACTCCAGTAGAAGTATTTCGTCATGATGGTCCGATCGATGGAACGCTAACCGGCCAGGGTACTGCCCGAATCGGTTACACCGTAGAAATTAGCGCCTTGCAAGAGGCTGGTAATGACTACGATGCCATTCTGACTTATGTAGCAACGCCAGTATTCTAGAGAACTTATGTTCTCAAATGATTATTGATTCCAAGCTTGGAGTTAACATACAAAAAACCTATCTCCCACCACGAGAGAGGTTTTTTGTTTTTAAGGTGAATGTGTTTTGATAATAAGCTTTATCTGATTGAGTTTGTGATATTAACTAATTGTTTTATCGGTAGTTTTACTAATTATTAAATTAAACTTCGTCTAATTGCTGTCATCTGTGTACAGACAAAGTATTTAACTTGAAGTCACTGTTATAATTCACCTGTAATGAATAAGCGATTATTGGCGCCAGGGTTTATTTTGGTAATATTTTTAGCGGTACTTTCTCCCGATTCAGCGGAAGCAGCTTCGTTGTATATAGACCCTCCCTTTAGCGCTTTAAACAAAGGTGACGCAGGAGTTTTGGCTGTTAGACTCGATGTAGATGAGGATTCTGGCGAATGTGTAAATGCAGTTGATGCAGTTGTTTCATATTCAAAAGGAATTGAACCGACTGACATTTCGATTGGAGAGTCTATTTTAAGTATTTGGGTTGAAGAACCGCTTATTAACCGCGATGATAGAACTATCACTTTCGCTGGCGGGATTCCTAACGGCTACTGCGGACGCGTGGTAGGTGATCCGCAGCTAACTAATAAACTTGCAGAAATAATTGTCCGTTCACCGGGTTTTTCAATTGGTGCCAGTAGCGACACTTCAACCTCAACATTATCCTTTTCTAATAATTCCACTGTTTACTTAAATGATGGTTTTGGCACCAAGGCCTCGCTTAATACTTTTCCAGCAACGATAAGCTTGGGAGATAAGCCAGGTTCTGCAATGGAAGACCCGTGGCAAGAGATAGTCGATGCTGACACAACAGCACCGGAAGAGTTTAGTATTTCCTTGCAGCGAGACGAAAAAGCTTTCAGTAAAAAATACTACATTGTTTTTAATACTTCAGATAAACAAACAGGAATCGATCGCTATGAAGTAATTGAAGAAAAAATAGATCTAATTGGTAGTTTTCAGTGGGGAAGGGCTGATGCTCCGTGGGTGAAAGCTAGAAGCCCTTACGTACTTGAAGATCAGACTTTGAACAGCACAATCCGTGTTAAGGCAGTCGATAAGACAGGTAATGAGTACATTGCTACTTTGGTTCCGGACGAATCATTACGAACTGCTTCTGCTGAAAGTAGGGTTGCAATAGCAGCTATTGTGGCTGGAATCGGGCTGGTTTTGATGTTGGCAATTGTTGCAGTTGTATTTGCCTTTAGGCGGAAGCGACGTGGTCAGGCATCAGGGTTTGGTGGTAAAGAAGATGAGTCTGATGAAGTTTTTGACGAAGAAATAAGCGAAGAAGAAGTGACTGATAATTCCAAAATAGAAAAATAAATCATGATAAATAAAGCAAGAAAAATATTACCATTGTCTTCGAATATTGTGATGAAGGTCTTTGTTTTGTTCACTTTGCTTTTCTCACTCCTTGCTTCTGCATCAGCAGCCGAGGCGGCTTCTCTTTCACTTTCGCCAAGTACAGGAGTTTATAGTGTTGGCAGTACATTCAGCAGTCAGGTGCGAGTAAACACAAACGGAAAGCCGGTCAATGCGGCAGATGGAGTACTTTCATTTAATCCAAACGAACTTTCAGTAGTGTCTGTTAATCGTGCCGGTTCTATATTCAACTTATGGGTTACTGAGCCGGAATTCTCCAATTCTGCTGGAACAATAAGTTTTAGTGGTGGTGTTCCATCTGGTTTTTCTGGAGCTTCTGGCAACGTGATGAGTGTTACTTTTAGAACAAAAACTTCTGGAGCAACACGCGTTTCTTTCTCAAGTGGTTCGGTTCTCGCTAACGATGGTCGTGGAACTAACATTCTTTCCAATATGAGCGGTGGTTCTTACACTGTTTCAACGCCAACTACAGCACCAGCACCAGAAGTTATTGTTGAGTACGTTCCTCCGGCCAATACTCCATCTGCTCCAGTGATTACTTCAACCTCTCATGCAGATAAAAATGGTTGGTACAAAAATAACAATGCCGAGCTAGCATGGAGTTTTCCAAGCGGAATCACTTCTGTCCGCACACTCCTAAACGAAAGTCCAAACACAATTCCGACCAAGGTTTACGATAGTAATCTGCCACGCAATATTACTCTGGCTGATTTGCCTGAAGGTGAATCTTATTTCCATATTCAGTTCAAAAACTCCGATGGTTGGGGTAAAGTCGCTCATTACAGGCTCGGAGTTGATACGGCTAAGCCTAGTTCAATAGAAATAACTTCTCCCGAAGGAGAAAATTTCGCCAACCCAAACCAAACTTTAGTCATTAATACCGCAGACGAAACGACTGCTGTCAGTCGCTTCATGGTGAAGCTTGATGCTGATGAGCCATATGAAGTGATAGACACAACAGGATCAAGCACAATTACTTTGCCACCACTTGAGCCAGGGTATCATTCTGTGATTATAGAAGCGTTCGACGAGGCAGGTAATAGTATTGTTGGAACATACTCATTTACGATTGAATCTTTTGACCGTCCGATTTTTACAGAATATCCAAATGAAATTAGTAGTGAAGTAATTCCTGTTATCAAAGGACAAACCAGGCCAAATTCTGTCGTCAATGTTGAGCTTACAAAAGTCGGAGGAGAGGCTTTAAAATATACAGTTGAAGCAGACGAGTCTGGTGTCTTTACTTTTATTCCAGAAGGTAGATTGACTGACGGTGTTTATGATTTGTCTGCAATGGCAACTGATTCATTTGGCGCAGTGAGCGAAAGGTCAGAGGTGGTGCGCATAGCTGTGCAAGAGAGAGGTTATATTAGAATTGGATCATTTCTCATCAGTCTTCTTTCCGTAATTGTTCCTTTGGTGGCTTTGGTGGCTTTGCTTGGTCTACTGCTTTGGTATGTACTTTTCCTCCGTCGTCGTTTTCGCAGCCGGCTGCGCATAGAATCATCCGAAGCGCTCAGTATTCTTAAGCAAGAGTTTTTTAATTTACACGATATACTTAATGTCCAAGAAACCACCCTGCGCAGTTCTCGTAAGTCAGGAAAACTGACAAAAGCAGAGGCAGAAGTAATGTCTGCCATTGATGCGGCGTTGACAGAATCACGTCAGAAAGTAGAAAAAGAAATTACCGATATTACAACTTTGGCAAAAGTCAGGCAAAAGAAAACAAGCAAATTAGACAAAAAAGTAACTAGATAAATATGACAAATTCAGAAAAGCAAGATAGTAAGCAGAAAAAGAATAATTGGTCCAAATACATTTTTATTGGCGCGCTAATGTTTGTTTTTGTTTATGCTTTAACAGCAGGAATAGTTGATAGTCGCTTAAACGAATATAAGGAAACGCTCACTGGACAAATTGCTGAGCAAGAAACCTTATTAGCTGCCATTGCAGAAACAATCGCGCGTGGTGGAGCAGATACAATTACAGAATCGATTATTCGTGATTGTACTCTTAGCGAAAGAGCAAGCTTTGATGATTTGCTTGGACGTTTAAACAGTAGTTTGTCTTACAGTCAGCTGGTTGAACTAGAGCGTTTGTTTGGTCGTTGCGCTTCTTTTTTCTCGGAAAGGAAGTCGGTGATGTCCGCTCGGTTTGCGCGTGAAATTGAAGTGTACGAAAACCACGTAATACAGCTTAGTGCAATTGATGGAAACGATCTATCAGAAAAGTATTCGGTTGATAGTTGGCATGCACTTGCTGCTGAAGAGCAAAAACAGAATGAGCTCTTTACAGAACTCGTACAACTACAAGAAGAAATAATAAAGACTCTGCTCGAAGGAAGTTCCATTGACTCGACCGAGATTGTAGACATTCTCACGCGCGTGAGTGAGGTTCAGGGGATTCTGGCAGTGTCTAGTCAGCAAGCGGCTGCCATTAGATCAGAGCTAGTCTCGCTATAGAACAAAGAACTACTGCAGCGCAGTAGTTCTTTGTTTAATCTGTGACCAGGTTTAAATAGTTATGATTACTGCAGTTACGCTTATAAATTATTTAAAAGTTATTATGCAGAACTCTTTAACCTGCTAAGTGACATTATTTTTAAGTTAGTTCGGTTATGCAGACTGTGTCATAAACCTTGAGAATGATATGTCATAATGTAGATAAGCTGTCGTTACAGACTGTCGTATTTTTACTATATGAAACGTTTAATGAATTGGATTTCAAATTCCATTTTGCCACCGAAAAAAAAGGGCGTTGTGCGTTTTATGTTTCCAGCCGCCGCTTCCATTGTTGCTCTTATGAGCGCTTCGGTTATTCTCAGTACAGAAGCTTCTTATGTGCGTCTAGAAGCGAGTAAGACAACCGTTGAGGCAGGTGGGAATTTTTCTGTACAGATTTATGCCTACGCACACGAGCCGGTCAATGCGATAGATGTGACAATAAATTACGACTCTAACAAGGTTTCTGTAGAACAAATAGACCGCGGCCAATCAGTTATAACAATTTGGACAGAAGATCCGGTTATTACAGATAATAAAATTATCTTCAGCGGTGGAACCTTCAGGCGAGGTTTCCTAAAAGAGCATTTAATCGCTTCGGTCGATTTCAAAGCAAAATCTACTGGGCCTAGTGAGTTTTCGGTTTCTGACTTACTTTTGCTTGCCGGTGATGGAACCGGTACTGAGGTGGCTGTTTCTGAGGTGATAGATTCAAAACTAAATTTATTCATTTATGATGAAAACTCAGATCCGGCGAAAATTAAAGTCGAAGCAACTTTAAATCTACTGACTGACCTTGACGGAGACGGAAAAATTACTTTACGGGACATAAGTGCTTTTATGGCTGCTTGGCACGATAAGAGTGCTTTCTATGATTTTAATAGTGATGGAAAAATGAGTTTCAGAGATTTCTCAATTATCTTGGCAAATTACTTCTTTTAGATAGAGTAATAGGCAGTTTGAATTATCGTTACAAAATTGAAAATCAGCAAGACGGCGAGCATAGCTCGTCGTCTTTCTGTAATATTACGAACAAAAAACGACAATAAATTTAACTCAACAACAGTAAAGCTTTACCAGTTTAGCCACTTTGCATGTTGATAGGATGAAATTTAGGTGTGCGAGCTTGTTATTATGTTATTACGTTCTTTCTGCGGTAGTTTAGCCATACGACGACTCAGAAAGCATGTAACTGTACAACGTAGAGTGTAATTTCCTTCTTGGAAATGTCACTCAATAAAAAAATTGATAAAGAGTTAAGGAAGAAACGCCGTACGGTGTTGTATTCAATGGTGTATGCCAGCAAGCTGTCAATGATGGCGGTTTTCTTGTTGTTACTTTCTTTTATTGCTCAGCCTTTAAACCAAGCCCTTGCGAATGGTCTAGAAGAGGAGTCTGAAACTGAAGAAACTGTAATTGCAGATGAAGTTAAGATGGATGATTCTGATAGTGAAGAGAATCAGCCAGAAGAAGTTGAGAGTAATAATCAAAACGTGTCAGATGCAGAAAATGTAAAAGAAAATCAAACTGACTCACAAGACGTGGTGCAAGCAGAAGTAGTTGATATTAAGCCAGTTGATTTGACTGAGGAAGAAATGGAGACAAATCAAACTACCGCACAAGTCACTGAAACTGAGGCCGTGTCTGATAACGAAAATGTTAATACTGCAGCTGAAGATGGCGAGGTTGAGAACGAAATTACTTCAACTGAGTCGCCAGTTATTTTTGAGGAAAGTCTTGAAAACTTGCTGATAAACTCAGAAACACTTGATGTTTTGTTTAACGGAGAAGCTGCCTCTGAAGCTGATCTTGAATCTAACCTTGAACCAGATTCAGATATTCAAGCTGTTTCTCCAGTCATGGACGATATTAGTTCTACTACTGCAGAGGTTGGTGGTGAAGATTTAAATAATGGAGAGGTTTTAATGTCTGCCAGTACTAGCGCACCACTTGCGACGAGCACTTCCGCATCGGCAGGAGGAGGATCTTCTTCTAGTGACAACCAGTCAGATGATGCTCTTGCGTCGACTGAAGATGCAGGTGTAGATGATTCTGGAAATGAGCAACAATCATCTGGCGGCGGTTCGGGCGGAGGAGTGGCAGATCCGGTAAATTCAGACAGAGAAGAAGAATCTGCAGCAGAAGAAGTTGCTAGTTCTTCAGACTCATCGTCTTCTGATGCTAAAGAGGAAGGGTCTGAAGAAAATTCTACTACAACAGTAGAGCGTGTTGTTGAGTCGCGTTATTTGGTTACTGATGATAATTATTATCAGTTTGACAGAAAAGCTTGTGTGGCAGTTGGTGACGGAACATATCACTGTAGTTTAGCGACGGAAAATTCAATTGATCAAAATTCTGTCGTCTATGCCGAAGCTGGTGAAGACGGAGATATGGAAATATTTTTGCGTACAGCACGTGGTGGTGTTGAGCAGATTTCTGACAATACACATGAAGACACCTCGCCACATATTGATCCTGAATCTATGAATATAGTTTGGCAGCGTTTGATTGACGGTCGCTATCAAGTAATTTTGTACAATTTGGATGAAAAAAAAGAAAAGCAACTAACGTTCTCTCGCACCAACAACATGGAACCAAAGGTATCAAAAGAAGGAATTGTGTGGCAGGCGTGGGACGGAAACGACTGGGAGATTATGTATTTTGACGGCACTTACACCGATCAGCTTACAGACAACCAAGCTCAAGATGTTGCTCCAGTGATCGAAGATGGTTATGTCTTGTGGAGTATTCTCGGCAGCGAAAATCAAGAGGCACGTGTTTATTCTCTTGAGGACGGTGAAACACTTTCGATTAAAGGTCATGAAGGCGGATCAATTGCCAATCCTCGTTTTGTCTTGGTTTACGACACAAAGTATGAAAACGGAGACATAATTACCCAGCGCTTTGATCCCGAGACTGGCTTGTCGGCACCGATTGCAGCCAAGCCAGCACCAGAACCAATACACATTCCTCCAGTTGATCCGATTGGGGAGATTCGCGCTTTAATTCAGAATAAGTCTTCGCAAAAAGAAGACCATGTAGAGAATGATGTAGAGAATGGTGACAGTCAGCTTGATTTGGTCTCTGTTCCGGCTGATGACGACGATGTTACTCTCGATCTTAAGTCAGCTAGTTCATCTGATTTAGAAGGAGTAGAGATTGCTCCAGTAGCAGAAGAAGAGCCATTCATCCTGACTGACTACGACTTGGTTTTGACTGAAACGTATGAAGAATTGGTTCAGTCGACATCGTCAGAGCCGGTGGCAGATTCGGCTGAGATTGTTGTCGGCGCTGTTGCAGAAAGTGAAGGTGTAAAAGTGGAGCTTATGAAGGAAGAGTAAAGGAGTGCGTAAGTAGCTGTTCGTTTGAATGAGTGTAGCCATCTTTTTCTTGAAGTAGAATCAGAAATCTCAAAACAATATGTTTTCCAAAATTTTGTCACGTAAAGTAAAACCATCAAAGAACTTTAAGAAGCGATTGAAACATCGTTCTCGCTTCGCTGTGGCTGGTTTTTTGGTAGCTTTGCTATTTTTGGAAATGACGAGTAGCTTGCTTACAAACACCTTTATTCCTGGCTTTATTTCTGTAGCAGAAGCGGCTTACAGCAATATCGATGCCGATGGTGACGGTACTGTCTCTGCAGCGCAAACTACTTGTGGAGGAGGGGGGAACTTTGATTGTCTTAACGACGGCGTGGCTACTTCTAGTAACCCTGGAACAGGTAGTGATTTCTTGGCTTTTTCAGGCGGAAATCAAGATTTCTACACAATGACGACTTTGCCGGCTGTTGATGCTGTAAGCAGGGTTTCTGTTCCGGTATACCACTTGGAAACAAGTGCAAACATGAGATTGTCAGTAGCTTTGTGGGATGCTACAGAAACAACTCAATATGGAACAACTATTCAGTTTGCCAATGCCGCTTCTTCACTGTGGGACACGGCAGTTTTTTCTGGTCTCTCGCTCACCCAAACACAGCTTGATGGTTTGAGAGTAGAGCTTAGTTGCGCGCGTGTCGGCGGCGGAAAGTCAAATGAATGTAATGCTTACGCAATGTTCGCTGCAGCTACTTACACTGAAGTTATTGATGTGACAGTAGGAAGTGTTGGTACTCAGCAAGATCTGGCTATTCCAACGACAACCGCGCACGTCGGAGGATCATTTTCAATAGTTGAGAATACAGCTAGTCGAAACGTTACCTCAATAACTATTGCCGAGCAGGGAACAGTCGATGGTCAAAATGATCTTGATAATATTAAGTTGTTTTATGATCTCGACACAAGCGATCCATACAACTGTGCAGGTGAGACATATTCTGGGGGGGAGACACAGTTTGGAAGTACCGACACTGATGGCTTTTCGGGCGCGAACGGCACGTCTGTTTTTACCGGCTCGGTTAACATAACTACCACTCAAGCAATGTGTGTTTATCCGGTGCTGGATGTTCTTGGTACAGTAACCTTTGACGAAACAGTAGAGATTCAAATTACCAACCCTGCGACTGATGTGGTTGGTAGCGGGTCGCCGGTTATTTCACCTGGCTCTGCGGTGCTGCTTTCGAGCACAACTGTCCTGCGACAATCTTCGATTGTGCAAGAGAACTATCATTGGCGTAACGATGACGGTTCAGAAGCGGCTGCTACCTCGGCAACGGCTGGGTCTGAAAACACTGCCTACAATGGAATGCCAAAAAACTCTACCAAGCGCGTGCGTTTTGCAGTGTCAAATGAAGGTAATGCTGATTCCACCGCCCTACAGTTGCGTTTGGAATATGCTACGGCTACCGCGGCCTGTTCTGCACTTGGTACTTGGGTTGATACGGGTGCTGCTGGCGGTGCGTTTTCTATGTCGGATTCAGCTTCTCTCACAAACGGCAATGACACTACCGACATTTCGGTTGGAATAGGTGGTGTAACCAATCCCAATACAACTTTCCTTACAACAAACGGCGGAGTGCGTGATACTTCTTCTCAAACTGGCAATATAACCGCTACGTCTACAGAGTTCGTGGAGGTTGAATATTCAATCATTGCGTCAACTGCTATTCCGGACGGAACGTCTTATTGTTTTCGAGTGACAGACGCTGGAACTGCGCTGGATGGCTACACTAATTATCCAGAAGCAAACTTTAGCGCTGACGTTGAGGTCGATAGCACTGGCACGCAAACAGCGCAAGTGACTATTCCTACAACCGGTCAATACGCCGGCGGTGTATTGCGCTTAACAGACACTTCTGCTGGTTCTGATACTCTCACCAGCGTCACTATTACCGCTAGTGGATCGATTGATATCGCCGCCGATGTGGAAAATATCAAACTTCGTTACGATCTTGACATCAGCAATCCGTACACTTGCGATGACACTTCATATGCCGATACTGATACTCAGTTTGGTACCACTGTTACTAATTTTGACGGCAGTAATAAAGCAACTTTTTCTGGTTCGGTAACTAACTCGCAAACCCAAACAGTGTGTTTGTACGTTGAATACGATGTAGTTGACACAACAACTAACGGAGGTTTGTTAGATGTTTATATTGCCAGCCCGTCAAGCGAGATTGTTTTTACGTCATCGACCGTTTCGCCATCTTCTCCGGTAGAGATTTCTGGTATGACAACTTTCGCTGCACCGTTTTTAACTCAAGCAAATTATCATTGGCGCAATAATGACGGCACAGAGACAGGAGCAACTTCGGCTACTGGTGGAACTGAAAATACCGTTCTGACTGAAATGGCTAAAAGTAGCACGTATCGATTACGTTTTGCGCTTGGTAACACTGGTTTGTCGAATGCGCCTGAAGCGCGCTATCAGATTCAGTGGGCACAAAAAATATCAAGCTGCGTGGCAACGCCAGAAATTGACTGGGAGCCAATTGGCACAGCAGCTGATGAATGGCAAATGTCCCCGACAGGGAACCTTACTGAAGGTAATGATACGACTGACGTTTTGCTGGCAAACGGAGGGGTTAGTGATCCGGCTGGTACATTCTTGACCAACAACAACGGGGTTAACGACACAACGGATCTGACCGCTTCGTCTACTTTGTTGGCTGATAATTATCTTGACTTAGAATTTGCGATAAGTCCTACAACTGAAAGTGTGCAAGGCGCAACTTACTGTTTTAGGGTGGTAGCAAATGGTAATCCGCTTGATTCTTATACTAATTTTCCTGAAGCTGTAGTAAAGCTCGATACCGACTATAAAATTCAGCGCGGAGTAAGTACGATGACTGGCACCACGCTCACTATTACCGCTGGAAGTGAATACGAAGTACCGTCTTCAACGCGTGCGTTTATTCGCATCACAAATACCCAACTTACTGGCGCAGGGCCAAATACAGGTAATACAGCTAATAATGCTGACGATGTAACGGCCTATATTAGCAATCCAGGAAACCTAGCAACCAGCATTACTTTTAGTCGCGCAGGAGCTACTGGTAACACTCGAGTTGCTTGGGAAATCATCGAGTACATTGGAGCTGAAGGAGGGGAGAACGAAATGCTCGTACGCCGTCATGAGGCAGTAGCCTATGGAGCCGCCAACACAACAGTGAGCGGATCCGTCACAGGAACAATTGCTGATGATAATGACGTAGCAGTATTTATAACTGGTCAAAATAATGCTAATACTGGTCGAAATGGCTATAACGAAGGGCTTTCTACCTCAGCGTGGAATGCTACCAATAATCAAGCTGATTTTACGCGCGGAGTAAGCGGCGCGGTGTCGAACGTCAGTTATGCTTTAGTTGAGTTTACTGGCAGTAACTGGAAAGTGCAGCGTGTTGAACATGCTTACTCGAATGCAGGTGCAGTGGAAGTTCAAGGAATTGCTTCTGTTAATAGTCTGACCAGGGCTTTTTTGCACGTACAGATGCGTACAAATCAAAATAAACACGCTGACTTCGGACAAGAGGTTTACTTTTCTGGAATTGGACAAATCTCCTTCTTACTCGATGCCGCTGCGGCTGTAACTACCGGTTCTCATACTTCGGTTGCATGGGTGATTGAGAGTACACAAACACAAGGAGTTGTGATGGATGTGCATCGTTCAAACGGTGCCTTTACCTCGGCTGGAGCTGGTCCAGAAACCAACAATGTAAACATTGGTGCAACTCTGTCTGACCTGTCGGTGGCGTCAATCTTTACTAACAACCGTAGTGACGAAACACAACGCTCTTGGCCTGAGCCGATTTTGGCAGCCAGACTTATTTCAACTACGCAGTATGAGCTTTGGCGTAGTGACACTACGGCAAACCTGAACTTCCGCACTGAGGTAGTCGAGTGGCCGACGGCTGCCAGAAAACTAGAGCAAAATTATTATCGTATCTATGTTAACGACGCTAGTAGCATTAAGCCGAGTGATCCGTGGCCGGTAGGCGCAACTAATCTTGGTGAAAATGCAGAGATGACTGCTAACGATACTCCGATGGCAAGTGGAGATATTGCGCGTGTTCGCATGACGGTTTCGGTTACCGCTTCAGCTGTGCCGGCTGGACTGGATGCTTTTAAGTTAGAATACGGTCTACGCTCTGAAGCGGGTACTTGTAGCGGTATAACCAGTAATGATTGGCATGAAGTAGGCGGGATAGGTAGCACAACTGCTCTCTGGCGCGGTGTAAACAATACTCCAGCTGATGGGGCTGCATTGTCTGCGACAAATCCTCCTACGGGTGGTGATCTGCTTATTTCAATCGGTAGTGTGGCTGGTTCTTACGAAGAAGAGAATGATTCATCTTTAAACCCCTATCTTGCTTTCCCTGGTGATGAGGTTGAATACGACTGGGTGCTGCAGCACAATGGCGCAGCTGATAAAAGCTCTTATTGTTTCCGGATGGTTGAGTCTGACAGTAAATTGCTTGAAAACTATAACTTCTACCCCGTGCTACGAACAGTGGGGTATGATCCGCGTATAACCAATTGGCGCTGGTACGACGATGAGGCTAGTCTTACACCATCAGCTCCACTCGCAGGAGAGAATGTTTCGCCTGTAGACGTTGTTAATCAAAACGCCATTAAATTACGCTTAGTGCTAGAAGAAAGCTCAGGAGCTTCAGGGATTGATGCAAAATTTGCTTTGCAGGTTTCGCAGCAAGCCGACTTTAGCTCGGCCGTGGCGACGGTAACACCGTCTGGACTTTGCTTAGAGGATTCAATCTGGTGTTACGAAGATGGGTCGGGAGTAGACAATGCAATTATCGACGGCGTGGTTATTTCGGATGCTGATACTTGTGTATCGGGCGTGGGAGCAGGTTGCGGTACACATAATGAAAGCACTAGTAGTACAACAGCTACTTTTGATCATGCCGCCCTTACTTCAGCCGAATACGAGTTTACGATTTTGCACGCTGGAGCGCGCGCCAACGCGGTGTATTACTTTCGTTTATACGACGTTGTAAATAATGAACTGGTGCTTTTAGCTGGCGGAGCAAGCTATCCTTCGCTTGTTACAGAGGGAGCACAATTAGTCTTTACTGTCGCCGGTCTTGATGCGGGCATTAGTACTGCTGGCATTGTGACCGACGCCACCACAACAGCAGCGAGTATTGGCTTTGGCGGTTTGCCTTTTGGCACATCAGTTGAGGCGGCGCAGAGAATTACAATCAATACCAATGCTACCGAGGGTTATCAGCTCTTTGTGTCGGCAGCACAGGAATTACTCAATGTTTATGGTGAGGCTATTCCTGCAGTGTCTTCAACCAACGCTGCGCCGGATGGCTGGACAGATGCTTGTCTTGTTTCTGTCACTGGCTGCTTTGGTTATCATAGTACCGATGGAACGCTTAATGGCGGTGATGGTCGGTTTGCTCCAACCGATTCTTACGCTGCGCTTAGCACGACGGCCGAAGAAATAATGTACAGCTCAATTCCAATCAGCGACACGCATGATGTGGTTTACAGATTGTCTGTAACCGAAGAGCAAGCCGCTGGTGATTACGAAACTAGCATACAGTATATTGCTGTACCAACGTTCTAGTCTATTCTGTAAATCACTAAAAATGCTATTATGAAAACAATGCTTCCGACAAATTATTTACACTTAAAGCTCATAAAGCTTGTCTTGCTGCTTCTTCTCACTGCAACAGCTTGTCTTAGTTTTGCTCCTTTAGCAGCTGCCAGCGGAATTACAATTCGGCCGTTTTTGATTGACGAAACACTTGAGCCACGCGGAGTTGCCACCAACGAAATTTTCATCACTAGTGATCATCCCGCGCCGCGCAAAGCGACTGTGTACGCAACGGTTAACGAAATCACGGTTGACGCGTCGGGGGAGATTAAAGAATTTATTTCTCCAGTGATGACTGATCGCACTAACACCGTGACAAGCTGGATCGAAGTTTCGCGCGGACGCATTACCATTCCACCAGGGGAAACCGCCACTTTGCCAATCACAGTGCGTACTCATCCTTTTGCCGAGCCTGGCGAGTACCATGTATTTATTGGTTTAGTTGAAGCGCCAAATCGTCCAACGGCAGAAAACATAGCGATGGCAGGTAATGCGCGTGGAGTTGTTCTTAAGGTAACGATCGACGATCAGCGTAAAGATGGTCTCAAAATAAAGAACTTCTTGGTTGATCGTTTTGTGACGGGAGAAGATTCACGTTTGATCACAGTCAATATTGAGAATACTGGCGATCTGCCAGCTTCTCCAGAAGGGGAAGTTGTTTTCTATGATTCTCGCGGTTCAGAGCAAATGGCGGTGCCAGTGAGTGCGGCTGGCAAGTTGGTACAGCCTGGAGAAGAAATGACACTCACAACCAACGTTCCCATTGAGGGTGATCTTGGTCGCTACAAAGCAAATCTTACTTTGCGTTATGGTGAACGACAGAGTGCTGCTTTATATGACACTACTTTCTTTTACCTTGTGCCCACACAAACACTATTTGTAATATTCTTATTTACACTGCTGTTTGTTTTGACTTCTGTATTTTTGCTGCGCCGCGTCTTTACTGGGCAACGCGAAGGCGGTGATTTTGAAGAAGTGTCAATGTATGTCGACGAAGAGTCTGTCAGAGAACCACAAGATCATGACATCGACTTAAAAAAACCAGCAGAAAAGACTAAAGAATAAATTTTTATGATTACGTCACTCATCAAAGTTAAGCTAAATTATTTTGTCAAAGTTTTGACGTTAGCGTTAATGGCGGTGATGTTTGCTGGCTCTTTCTTGTGGCCATTTGTGACGGCTGCTCAAGGGTCGCTGTCGCTTAGTATTTCACCAACTCTTTTTGAAATGACTGCTAATCCAGATGATCGCTTCGTGAGTGTTGTGCGAGTTATTAATCCAAACCCTTTTGATATTACTGTCACTGCTGAACCGGTAAACTTCATGCCTAAAGGCGAAGGAGGAGAAGGAGTCTTTAGGCCGATAGAAAATGAAGATGATCAAACATCAACTTTAGCTGGCTGGATTTTTCTTGAATCAACTATCATTACTGTTGCTGCTGAACAAACAGCAGAAGTTCCATTTACAATCGAAGTTCCAGAAGATGCTCCTCCTGGAGGACATTTTGCAGCGATGCTGATTGGTACAAAGTCGCTTGGTTCAGATGAAAACAGAAATAATGTCGAAACATCACAAGTAGTGACGTCATTAGTTTTTCTGCGGGTTACTGGTGATATTAATGAATCTGGTTCCATCAGAGAGTTTCGTTCCGTCGATAAAGTGGTCGAACGACCGGAGGTAGACTTTTCTTTACGCTTCCAAAATGACGGAAACGTTCATATTTTGCCGCAAGGAGAGATTCGTATTTTCAACATGTGGGGTCAGGAACGTGGGGTGCTGCCAGTGAATCGTCAGACAATGTTTGGTAATGTGCTGCCAGACAGTATTCGTGAGTACAGGTTCAACTGGTCAGGAGAATGGTCTTTAGCTGACATGGGTCGCTATAAAGCTGTAGCGACTCTGGCTTATGGTCAGGACTCACGGCAGTTTGTTAATTCAGAAACAAGTTTTTGGTTAATTCCGTGGAAGATACTATTGCTGGTAATTTTGGCGTTTAGTGCTTTTGCTGCAGTAATGACCTGGGGAATAAAGCTTTATATTCGTAAGATGTTGCGCATGGCAGGAGTTGTTCCTGGTGAAGAAGTATTCCCATCACCTGCAAAAAGTGAACGAAAAGTTTCTGTCGTAGCGCCACTTGAAGAAGGGATACTAGACTTGCGTCACCGCATGGCTGCTTCAAAAACAGTTTCTAGTAAGTTTGCAGCTGTATTCTCTTTTGTTAGCCAGTACAAACTTTTCTTTGCCTTAGCAGGCACAGCAATTGTCTTTATTGTGCTCTTGGCTGGTTATGTGCGCGGAGCATCTATCAACGAACGTCAGTATGAAGTAACCGTCAGCAGTGCTGGTGAGGACGTCACTATCACTTCTGAAGACATTAAATACAACGAACTCAAAGATCAGCAAGTAGAAAACCAAGATGAAAAAAAGGATGTTGAAACGTCAGTTGTGAGTCTTGTTCCTCCGATTAAGATTGTTAATCAAAGTGGAGTAAATGGTTTGGCGGCAGAGCTTCGTCTTAAGCTAGAAACAGCTGGCTACGAAGTGGCTGAGCTTACCAACGAGATGGGTTCTTCTGAAAATAATACTGTCATAGTTTATGCTCCAGAGTATAGTTCTGAAGCTTTGCAGCTTAGCTTAGATGTGTACGGTGCACTGACTTCTTCTTTCGACGATCTGACAGACAGTCAGGCACCGATTGTGATATATGTTGGAAAAGACCTGGAGAACGCTCGGTAGTTTCTTCATCAGTGGTATAATTTAATTAGTTATTACTTATGAGTAAAACAACAATTGCTCTTCTGGTAGGATTATATGGTTGTTTTATTATTGCCATGATGATTTACAATAACTCAAATCATGCAACACGCGAATTGCCAAAAGAACTGCCTGCAAACAAAGTAGCCTTACCGGTTTCTGCTTATCAAAGCATAACCACAATAAATGCCCAGCACCTTTACGAAGAAGGATTACATGCAATCAGCGGGGAAGTTGTTCTGCCTACACCTTGCGACTCTTTGCTGCATGACGTTGTGGTCGCAGAGTCTTTCCCAGAACAGGTAACCATAAATTTCTCAGTTTTAAAAAACGAAGAAAACTGCACTCGAGTAGAGAAGTCAGTGCCGTTTGAGGTAGAATTTATGGCTTCAGATCAGGCTATTATAAAAGCTAGATTTATGGGGCGAATGGTCGAACTTAATCTTGCCGAAATTTCTAATGAGAAAAGGTTAGAGGAAGAGTCGTAAGTCAAGAGCAATTATAAATATTTATATAAATTTACTGTGCAATTTGTAAAAGGACACATGACGACAATATTGGTGATTATGCTAATTATTTTATTGATGGCAGTTGCTATGTGGTGGGTGTTGGATCGGAAAGAAGCAAAAGAGCTGACCGAAAGCGCCGCCGGTCAAGTTTTTACAACTATAGAAAATCAGCCTGCGTTTACCAACATAACTGGCGAACCACTTGATTTGTCGAGCAATGTTGGTGAAATTTTAATTGTAAACATTTGGGCTAGCTGGAGCCCTGATTCTGCTACCGAATTACCAGCTCTCTCTTTGCTTTCGCAAAAGTATACCGATCAAGGTGTGCGCGTCGTTGCTATGAACCGAGGTGAGCCAGCCCAAACCGCTGAAAGATTTTTAAATAGAATAGGCGCGACTGAAGGAGTCACTTTGGCTTTTGATCCAGATGACAATTTCTATGATTCTGTCTCAGGTTACGCTATGCCTGAAACGCTGGTTTATGATCAAGCAGGAGAACTTCTGTATCATCACAGAGGAGTTGTTTCAGTTGAATTGATAGAACAGAATATAAAGCAAATTTTGGCAGATAAGCCGTAGTGCCAATATGCTTTAATAGCTACTACACTTTTGTACACAGTTTATAGCTTGACTTTTATGTAAAATAGGTCATACTGTTACCAGTTGGTTCTTTGAAAGCCAATTGCCGCGACCGATTATTATTTCGGTGGCTTTTTTTTATAAAAGCCACAGCGTCGCATTAACATCATCAATATGTTTAAAGCAATTGGATTCATCATAGTTCTTTACGGACTATCAATTTTTTTTCAAGATTCATTCAGAGCCCTCGACAGCACCGCGGTATCCGTTCTTTCAACGGTAAAAACTGCAGCTGAGGTTTCCGAGCAACGTCTGATTCAAGAAAATCAACAATAAAAACATCAATCATCACTATGTGATGATTTTTTAATAGTCGATAAAGATCTGCTTTGAAGTAAGGTCGATTTTCTTGTCTGTGTTTATTGATCTATATTACAAACTAACTTCTGGATGATGCAAAAATTATTTTCTACTTCAGGCAAAGGTGCGATGTAAAACATTTATGTATTTCAACTTTCTGTTCTCATACTCTTCTTTGTCATAACACATAATTCACGCTATTATTACAGGTAATGAAACTCAGTCGAGTAGTGCAGTACGTTTTCTTTTTCGCTCTTCTTGCGCTGGCTGGTTATGTTGTTTGGCTCATCATGTTGCCGTTTGCAAGCGCACTCGCGCTGGCTGCTATTATTGTTACTATTAGTCACCCATTCTACTTGCGCATTTTAAAAGTAATGCCTAAGCAAAACCGCTCGCTGGCAGCATTTTTTTCTACCTTACTGATATTTTTAGCCGTTGTTTTACCGCTTATTTTCCTGTCCTCTTTGGTTATAAAAGAAATCGTTAGTGTGTACCAAGATCTCGACTCTGGGCAGCTTTCAATTCAAACAAGCCTCGACGCTTTAGAAGCAACCATTCATACAGTTGCTCCTGGTTTTGATGTTGACCTAGCTGAACAAATAAAAGTCAGTGCGCAGTGGGTAACTGGAAATATTGGTCATATTTTTGCTGGTACTATATCAACGATATTCATTTTTTTCATTGCTCTGATTGGTTCTTTTTACTTCTTCCGCGATGGTCACGAATTCTTGCAGGTTATCATTAAAGCTAGTCCGCTGCCTGATCATGAAGATCGAATTATTTTTGAGCGTATGGCACGCGCAGCACGAGCTGTTGCTACTGGGACTATTTTGGTAGCTATCATTCAAGGGACATTGGTAGCGCTAGGTTTTTCTTTTGTTGGTATCGAGAGAGCTATACTTTGGGGGTCAATCGCATCACTTGGAGCGTTGGTGCCAGGAGTTGGAACTACGATTGTGACTGCGCCAGCGATCATTTACCTTTTTGCTACAGGAGAGCTTGTCAGCGGAATCGCTTTGCTTGTATGGTCAGTGCTTTTGGTTGGCTTGGTAGACAATCTGCTTGGTCCTTACTTAATAAGTCGTGGCAACAATCTCCATCCGTTTATTATCCTGATATCTGTTTTGGGAGGTTTGGCTTTATTTGGTCCAGTTGGTTTTGTTATCGGTCCGGTGGTTGTGACCTTGTTCTTAGTCTTGCTTGAAATATATAATCAGTATATTGTTCAAGATCAGCCAATCAAAGAAACGTTATGATAAGCAGAAGTCAAATAGTGAAAATTCTGAAAATCAACGGCGTAAACGCTGTTTCTCCAGATGAGGATATACGTTCAATTTTGCTTAGCGCGAGGTTTAATGAAGATGAAGTTAACACAGCTATTATGGTATTACATCAAAATCATCAAGCAGACACGGAGCGTGTAGATGGCTTGAATAAAGTATTTCGTACAGAATCAGGACTGAACGCAGCAGAGGTGTCTAATTTACTTGGAATTGAAGTGGATACAGATTCTCTCGTCCCAGCGGCGTCTCGCCGTCGTGATTTTTCTGCTTTACAAGTGATTGCAGTTTGGTTTTTTACAGCTGTAGTGGCTGTTTTGTCTGCTCTCTTTTTTATGTACACGTACAGTGTTGGAATTTTTCATCCAGAAGTGGGTCTCAACATCTCTTTTTAAATAATATTATGTGGCGAGAAAGTTTTCCAGTATTAGCGTTTTTAACGATACTCATTTTTCAATTGAGTACTTTGTCGTGGCTGATAACTATGCCATCAGTTCAATACGGGAATGTTCAATCTGTTGGCTTGTCTGAGGCCGAGGCTTTTGTCTTGCCTGAAATAATTTCAACCCAACTTGCATTGGCGTCGGTTAGCAACAACTACGATTCAATGCTTATAGTAGGTGACGTTCTGCTTGCTCGGTACGTAGAAACTCTCATGACTAAACATGGAGATGATTATCCGTTTACCGGTATTTCCTTTTCTGACTTTTCACAAAATCCAGCTGTGTTAGGAAATTTTGAAGCAGCAGTTCCAAAATTGCACGTACCTACGCCACCGCTTGAAATACGTTTTTCTGTAGCCGAAGAATATTTACCAGCTCTTTCTAAAGCTGGTTTTTCACAACTTTCTTTGGCCAACAATCACGCTTTTGATTTTGGCGTTGCTGGTTACGAAAATACGCAAGATGCTTTAAAAGAAGAATATTTAGAGCCGTTTGGTAGTCCGGTGGATTTTTCCCCTAAAGATATTTCGTTTCAAGAGATAGACAATCTTAATGTCGCTCTGATCCCGCTCCATGCACTTTATAAGCTTCCGACAGGCGAAGAGATTGAAGCTCTATTTGAGGCTACAAGCTCAGCTGACTTTCAGTTGGTTTATGTTCACTGGGGAACAGAATACAAGCTGATGCATAGTGCAGCGCAAGAAAACTTGGCTAAGAAGCTGGTGGAAGCAGGTGCGGACTTGATCGTTGGTCATCATCCTCATGTGGTACAAGATGTGCAGCTGATCGACGGTGTACCGGTGTTTTATTCGCTTGGTAATTATATTTTTGATCAGTATTTCTCAATCGACGTGCAGGAAAGCTTAATGCTTCAATTAGATTTTTCTCCTCAGCCTTTAATCTCTCTTTTTCCTGTCACGAGTGTCGGTTCGCGTTCAAAACCGCGCATGCAAACAGAGGAAGAAAAAGAGCTGTTTTTAGAAAAACTTGCCGCCCGCAGTGACAGTAGCTTGGAAGAAGAAATAATGAACGGACATCTTATGATCAATAACTTGGTTGCATCTTCTACCAGAATAGCTATGATTAATAAATAATTTTTATATATGTTTAATAAAGTTGAACTTATCGGAGGAGCGGTCAGTATTTGTTTGATGTTCGTAGCTTTGTACATGGTGCAAATGCGAGCAACTATGCCAAACCTAAGTGAAACCCAGCAGTCAGCTCAATTGGCTGGTGCGAGTGGAATCGTAATGGTGACAGATGATGACGAACGAGCAGGTTTTGGAGGGTCAGTTGCTAATAATAATATAAAAGATATGGTGGTAGATGACGTAAAAATCGGAACTGGAGAAGAAGTTAAAAAAGGTGATATTGTAGCTGTACATTATGTTGGCACACTACAAAATGGCGAAGAATTCGATAGTTCACGCAAGCGAGGCGAAACGTTTGAATTTGAAGTTGGTGGCCAACAAGTAATTGCTGGTTGGGACGAAGGAGTGCTTGGTATGCAAGTCGGGGGAGAGCGTACGCTTGTAATCCCGCCTGAGAAGGCATACGGTGATCGTGGCATTGGACCAATCCCTGGTGGCGCGACACTTCTCTTTACAATTGAATTGATTGAAATCAAATAAATCAAAGCAAGAGTGATTTTTAAAGCGGCGCGGCAGGAAGCCGCGCCGCTTTAAATTAGAAGCTAAAATTAACTCCAAAACATACTTAAGTTAAACATGATAAAACCACCTGTAACATTTGAAGTTGTAAAACGCATCTCAGGCACTCTCGGCCGGGCGGGTATTATTCATACTCCGCATGGCGATATCGAAACGCCAGCCTTTGTCGTTGTGGGCACAAAAGGCACAGTCAAAAGCCTCAAGCCTGAAGACATGGCCGAATACGTCGGCAATCAAGTCGCTCTGGCCAATACTTACCACTTGTTCTTACAGCCGGGTGCTGATGTTATAAAAGAAGCTGGTGGCTTGCATAAGTTTTCTAATTGGGATTTGCCAACTATTACTGACAGTGGTGGGTTTCAAGTGTTTTCACTTGGCGCCGCTTTTGGCAAAGGAGTGACAAAGTTTGCCAAAGGTGAAACCGACGACAAAACCGAAAAATCAGAACTCAATGTCTACAGCAAAAAGCTCGCCGAAGAACACGGCAAACTGTGTGTGATCGACGAAGAAGGAGTTACTTTCACTTCTCACATCGACGGCTCAATGCATCGCTTTACAGCCGAGCGTAGTATCGAAATACAACACGACATCGGCGCCGATATAATCATCGCCTTCGACGAATGTACCAGCCCAACAGCTGACAAAGCGTATCAGGAAGAAGCCATGGATCGCACTCACCGCTGGGCTAAGCGCAGTATCTTGGCTCACAAACAAAACTTCGAAGCACTCAAGAAGCAGGGTTTGTACGGCGTAGTACAAGGCGGACGTCATCTCGATTTACGTCAGACGAGCGCTAGGACGCTGGCTGATATGGACTTTGATGGTTTTGGTATTGGCGGTAGCTTTAGTAAAGAAGACTTAGGGGAAGCAATTCAAGTAGTAAACGAAATCCTGCCCGAAGACAAACCTCGCCATTTGCTCGGCATTGGCGAGCCGATGGACATTGTTGAAGGAGTCAGGCTCGGCTGCGACACTTTTGATTGCGTCGCGCCTACTCGCATCGCCCGCACCGGCACGATTTATGAGCGCACCAACGACGGCCACAAACGCATCAATCTCATGAACAGCAAATACCGCCGCGATTTCAGCAAGCCAGATGAATCCTGTGATTGTTACGTTTGTCAAAACTACACCAAAGCCTACCTGGCTCACTTATTCCACTCCCGAGAAATGCTCGGTGCCCATTTGGCTTCACTACATAATCTTTATTACATAGTAAATTTCACTAAGCGGTTGAGGGAGGAGATATTGCTTGCTTAGCAAACTGCTTTTTATATTGGGACTTACAAGGTATAGTAACAAGCGTGAAATTCGAAATAGCAACTGACAAAACTCCAGCTGGGGATCAGCCGCAGGCTATTGCTGCGCTGATGAAAGGGGTTAGAGCTGGTCAGAGTCACCAGACGCTTTTGGGTGTGACTGGTTCTGGTAAAACCTTTACGGCGG
This sequence comes from Patescibacteria group bacterium, assembly GCA_018608435.1. Taxonomy (GTDB): domain Bacteria; phylum Patescibacteriota; class Minisyncoccia; order Phycocordibacterales; family UBA918; genus OLB19. Next base: position 41,165 of record JABAZV010000012.1, read on the forward strand.
CGAACGTAATTCAGCAATTGCAAAAACCAACGCTCGTAATCGCACACAACAAAACTCTTGCCGCGCAGCTCGCGCAAGAATACCGCGACTTCTTTCCTAATAATGCGGTGCATTACTTTGTTTCTTACTACGACTACTACCAGCCCGAAGCTTACATGCCGACTAGCGATACTTATATTGAAAAAGAAGCGCAGATTAATGACGAGATTGACCGTTTGCGCCACGCTAGTACGCAAGCATTGCTTACACGCAAAGACGTAATCATCGTTGCTTCTGTTTCGTGTATTTATGGTTTGGGTTCTCCAGCTGAATACATGCGTGTGCTGAAGAAGATTGAGAAAGGTTTTAAGACTAACCGCACAGAGATGTTGCGTACTCTGGTTAGTATGTATTTTGAGCGGACAAATGCTGATCTTACGCCGGGGTGCTTTCGGGCGGTGGGGAACACGGTAGAAATAATGCCCACTAACGAGCGGGTGATTTATCGATTGGGTTTTGCTGGCGATGAGGTTTCGAGTATCACTAAGATAGATGGAATCACGCGAGAGATTATTTCAGAACCAGAGACTTTCTATCTCTTTCCAGCGAAGCACTTTGTTACGCCTGAAGATGAAAGAAAAGTCGCTATTGAAAATATTGGATTAGAGCTTAAAGAACAACTTAAGAAATTTAAGAAAGAAGGAAAAATACTCGAAGCAGAAAGATTGCGGCGCCGTACCGAACACGACTTGGCACTAATGCGCGAAGTAGGGTATTGCAATGGAATTGAAAACTACTCAAGGCATTTTGATAGACGAAAGGCTGGCGAAGCGCCGTACACATTACTTTCATATTTCCCAACAAAGGCTGATGGATCACCAGACTTCCTTACCGTCATTGACGAATCGCACGTAACTGTCCCACAGCTAAACGGTATGTTTGCTGGCGACCAATCGCGTAAAAACACGCTGGTAGAACACGGCTTTAGATTGCCGAGCGCTATAGATAACCGTCCACTAAAGTTTGCCGAATTTGAAGAAAGGGTCGGGCAGCAAATATACACTACCGCCACTCCTGGAAAGTTTGAACTAGCAAAACTAGCTGAAGACAAACTAAAACCAATCGAGCAAATCATTCGTCCGACTGGTTTGGTTGACCCTGAAATTGATATCCGCGGAGTGACAGAAAAAGGTAATTATAAAGGTCAGATTAAGGATTTTATAGCCGAAGCAGAACGAGTCATTAAAAGAGATGCTCGTGTCTTGGTGACCACATTAACCAAAAAAATGGCCGAAGATTTGGCAGATTTTCTTACTGAGAAGGGTGTGAAAACTAAGTACATCCATAGCGATGTGGTTACAATGGAGAGAATTGAAATTTTAACTGATTTTCGCAAAGGAGAATTTGATTGCTTGGTGGGAGTAAACTTGTTACGTGAAGGACTAGATTTACCTGAGGTTGAACTGGTTGCGATTCTTGACGCGGATAAAGAAGGTTTCTTGCGCAGTGAAACAGCCTTGATACAAACAATGGGTCGAGCAGCGCGAAATGTAAACGGTCGAGTTGTGTTGTACGCAGACGAAATCACCAAGTCGCTAAAATACGCTATTGGAGAAACAGATCGACGTCGTGAAAAGCAGATCGCTTACAACAAAAAGCACGGCATTACTCCTAAAACAATCAAGAAAGAAATCAAGTCGATTGCCGATCAAATGAAAACTGATCATGATGAAACGGTCGACACATTGCTTAAAGTTGATTTAGAGTTATTCAAAAAGAACCCCAAAAAGGTAATGAAAGAAAAGCGCCGACAAATGGAAGAAGCGGTCGGAATTTTGGACTTTGAAACTGCCGCTATTTTGCGCGATGAGATAAAGTATTTGGAAGGGGAGTTGGATGGCAGTAATAAGAAGAAAAAAAGAAGAAACGAGAGTAGGTGATTGTTAATAATGTTTAAAAAAGTGCGCCCAGCGCCCTTTTTTTTATTTTTGATTATTAATGTGTAAATAATATCGATTTGCTTAACAGCTAGTCACCTAGGTTTCTTTGCGCTGTGGGTTACATCGTTAATAGTTATTCTGTAATGCTACTATAGAACATATGTCAGTTTCTAGTAAAAAACACGTTTTGTTTATTGGAGAAGAGAATGTTCATGTTAAAGAAGTTTTAAAGTCTCTTGAGAAGCAAGATTTTTCTATTGTTAAAGCCCCGTACGAAAAAGCTAATCTGCCCGACATTAAGCACGGATCTTTTAATCTTATTTTGTTAAACCATTTAGCAGAAGAAGATAACTGTGCTTCTTTCTTGAGAGATTTTACTGGTAGCGATTTGCGTGAAGTAATCCCTGTTTTTCTGATTGCTGAAGATAATATAAATGTAGAGGATGTTATGTGGCAAGGTGCGACAGATTATATAGCTCCAAGCGACAGTCATGAGACTGTGCTCAACAAAATCGCTGCAGTGTTCACTGATACAGACGCATTTTCTGGCAGCTCTGCTATTGACATAACTCCTCCAATTGCACAAATTTCGTCTTCCGGTATTCGAGTTTATGTTATTGAAGACGATCCACTGCTTCGTAACTTACTTTCTATTCGCCTTGATAAATCTAACTTTCCATATAAGTTTGACGCTAACGGAGAAAATGCTGTGGAAGAGTTGCGGGAATTTAAGCCTGATATCATAGTTCTTGATTTAATGCTGCCGGGCAGAAGTGGTTTTGAGGTGTTGAGTGAAATTAAGGGAGCTGCTGATTTAAAGAATTTACCAGTCATTGTATTTTCTAATCGTGATGGACAAGAAGACCGAAAGCGCGCTGTTCAGCTTGGTGCCAATGCTTTTTATGTTAAGGCTATGACTGATTTAGCTGAACTCATTGAGCAGATTGAGACAGTGACCAAGTTAAGATAAATATTGCATTATTTATGGCAACAAAAAAAACTCCAACAAAAGTTAAAAAAACTCCAGCTACTAAAGCAAAAGTAGCAGCAAAACGCGCTGCTCCAAAGAAAGCTGTCAAAAAAGCTTCTCCTAAAGCCAAAAAAGTAACAAAATCTCGAAAAGTAGCCAAAGTAACAGTAGCAAAAAAGCCGCAAACTAAACCCAAGACAAAAACTAGAAATACAAAGAATGATTCTGGCGTTGTTTCTTTGCCAAATAATATGTCTTTGCGCAGCGTAGAAAAAAGCGTAGTACTTAGGCTCGAATTTGAGAAGTTTTTTCAAAACTCTGTATATAAAGTCTCCTATGTTTCTGCAGCCTGCTTTATTTTAGTAGGTGCTTCTTTGGCAGCCTCAGGCCTTTTTAAAGATACTATTCAGCTACAGACAGCTACTGTTGCTAGCTCTACCAGCACAGTTGCTGAGGTGATAGATATTTCAACCGAATTCTACTTCCTTGATTCTTTTCCGCAAAACATCGTGGATCCGTTCAGGGTGACATTTTTTGCTACCAATGTTGAGTCAGTAAAAGCAAAAATACGTGGAGTGGGTGATTCTTCTTTTGTGTTGGAATTACCAGTTGAGATGCATTCTGAAGATAAATATCGTACCGACATTCCAACATCAGCCGATGTGCCTCCTGGGTACTATGATTTTACTGTTTGGGCTTATCCGCTAGATGGTAGTAGCTTGTTTGCCGAGCGCTCACCAAAGTTTTTTATCGGCTCTAAAGAAGAGGAAGATATTTACCTTGGTATAAGCAACGAGCCTGAATCAACAGCTGAAATTATAACTGATCCTGCTTTAATTGAAGAAGAACCGACGGTAAGTGAATCAGAGGCGGTTGAGACAAGCGCTGTGAACACTGTGATTACAGCCAATAGCTTGACTACTTCTTCTCCAGATCCTGTAAGTGCTGTTTCTGAAACAGAAGTAACACCTACAGAAGAGCTGGTTTTAGAAAATGAACCTGCAGAAGATTCTGTTGCCATTGTTGATAAGGAAGAGGTTGTTATCATTGATTTGGGTACTGAAGAAGAAGTTAAAGAAACTGCTCAGAAACCATTTGCATTACTAATACAACCTGGACAAGTTTTGCAGGAAACAGCAGCTATTCCTGTATATACGCCAGAGAGCTACGAAAAACTTGGCCTTTATGCGCGCCCTGTTTCAGGTTTATCACCCCGCTTTTTGGCCGCGGCTACTTTCCGTTATGACAACTGGCAATTTATATTTGACACCAGACAAATTCCAAACGGTGACTATGAATTTTTTGCTCTAGCAAACCGCGCTGGAGAACAAGTGAAATCAGAACAAGTTGTTCTGCGTGTTAAAAATGCTTTGTATTCAGATCCTGTAGACGAAGTGATAGTTGTAGACACTGCTGTGCGCGAATTCGTGAAAATCGAGACAGATTTAAGTGATTCAAATGTAGAGACGGAAATGACAACTGCAGCTATGCCTTCTACTACAAGTGGAGTTGATGAAGAAAGTGTAGAAGGTGAGCTTTTGATCAAAGATGATGCTGCAAGGTCTTATGAAGAAAAGGTTAATATTAAAGCTAATCTGTTGCTGCTAAGCGAAGCTGAAACGATTGATGAATTACTCCAAAACTATTCAGCTGCAGTGCAGACTCAAAATGATGTGTTAACAAAAGCGGCCGAGGAAGCCTTGCAGTTAAAGCGAGAAAGAATAATTAAAGCCTCGCTCTACGATAAAGAAAATCGCGATATTGCCGACGACATGAATACGGCTCTGGCTTATCAGATTGAAGACTTGCAGAAGCGTATACAAAAGTTTGAAACTTTGCGCCGCGAAAATTCATCTGGTGAAACTGCTGTTGATACAGACGGTGATGGCGTATCAGACATTGATGAGAAGAATCTTTATGGTACTGATCCTAGTTCTTCTGACACAGATGGCGACGGCGTATCAGACTCAGTTGAAATCATGCGTGGTTACGACCCGCTCGATGCGAGGGTGGAGGTCGTTGTTACATTTGAGTCACCAAAAGAATCAGTTGGTTTAACTCGAGCTGAAACACTTGTAGTTGCTGATGTTATTCCGTCTATTCGAGCTGATTCACCGACTGAGTCTACAGTGGGTACGGAAATACGTGGTAAAGCCTTACCTAACAGCTTTGTAACCTTGTACATATTTAGTATGCCAACTGTAGTGACGGTGCGTACAGATGCTGATGGAGCTTTTGTTTACACTTACGATAAAGAACTTGCAGACGGCAAACATGATGTCTTCGTGGCGATTACAGACAATGCTGGAGAAATCGTCGCACAAAGTAATCCGTTTTCATTCGTTAAAGTTGCAGAAGCGTTTACTCCTGTAGATGCTGCCAGCGAAGCTGATGTCCTTACAGTACCGACTCCAGTAGATAATAACGGATACACTATTGCGGCAGGAGTTGGTATTTTGGCCTTTGGTTTAATACTGCTTCTACTCGGTTTGAATTTCCGTCAGCCTCGTATCATACTTGATACTGAAAAAAAATCTTCTTTATCAAACTCAGATAATAAAGCCACAACAGAAGTTTCATGATAACTGCTATTGCCCAAACCCTCGAACGAGGTTTTAATGTCATGCGTCTAAACTCACGCATGATGCTGGTGGGAGCACTAGCTTTTATTTTCCCTTTCATATTCTTCTTTGTTGCACAAAGTTTTTTCTCAACGGCTCAAGATAATATTAATACTACCGAAAAGCAGCGCATCAGTATTGTTCATGAGGCACTGGAAATCGTGCTTGAAAATTCTCTGGATGATATAGTTGGTCTCCAAAACGCGGTATCAAAATTTTCAAATGAAAATACTGATATTTCAAAACTTCGCGTTTACGAAAGCAATAGCCTTAACAACGATTTGTTGGTATTGGCAGCTGCTGATCCAGAGCTTGTTAGTCAGTATGACGAAAGCGCTGAAAGCAGTATTGCTGAAATTGGTTTCTCAGAAAAGCTTGATTTTCAACTGTTTGAACTACAGCTCAATGGCGAGCGTACTTGGCAGGTCTTTAAGCGCATTAATATTGAAGACAAAACTTTTTATATTTTTTCAGAACAAAATTTTGCTGTACTAGACAGCACAATGAATTATCGCAAACAACAGTCTTACCTTGGTCTCTCTGTTATTTTGCTCTTTTTATTGGCTCTGTCTTACTGGTTGCATCGTCAGACAGATTGGCAAGCAAAGTATGAAAAAATCGCAATTACGTTAAAAGAACGTGATCAATTCTCTAACATGATTGCGCACGAGTTCCGCACACCTCTTACAGCGATTAAAGGTTACGCCAGCTTTTTGCAAGAATCTGATTCTGTGCAAGACGACGAAAAACGCTTTGCTAATAATATTTACGTCTCGGCTGAGAGATTGGTTGTGCTAGTGAATGATTTTCTTGAAGTATCGCGTATCCAAGCGGGTAAAATAACAGTTAACACAACAGAGTTTGATTTGCGAGATGTTCTTGAGCGTGTGGTCGAAGATTTGACTCCGTTGGCAAAAGATAAACACCTTGAGCTTGTTTTTCATGATAGTAGCGACCACGTTATGCTTAATTCAGATCCAGACCGCATGACTCAAGTTATGACGAATATTATCAGTAACGCAATTAAGTACACTCCAGATGGAAAAGTTGAGGTTGTTTGCGCTGAGATTCATGGCAGAGTTGAGGTGAGAGTGAAAGATACTGGTACCGGAATCAGCGCTGAAGATCAAAAAAAGTTATTTTCGCCATTTACCCGAGTAGGAGGAGTGGATGCTGGAACAATAACTGGTTCAGGACTAGGGATGTGGATTACTCGCCAGTTGGTAGAATTTCTTGGTGGAACAATCGGAGTCGAGTCGATACAAGATGTTGGTACACACGTAGTAATTAAATTTGCAGCTTCTAGGCGGTAGTGTAAGCTTAATACCTCAATCCTTTTTGTGTCTATGCTCAATAGTCATCACACCGTTGCGCCAACTTTCAATTATTGTACTATGTACAGATTCGACTGTGTTGAATTACATAGATACGTTGCTATGAGCTTTGATTAAAAATTATGCCAAATCCTAAGAAAGAACCAACTAAAGAAGAAGCCGATAAAGGCGTAAAAACAGAGCCGAAAACAAAGACAAAATGGCAACCTGAAAATACACCCGACGCTAATAAGATCGTTGTTCGTGGTGCGCGCACGCATAATCTTAAAAACATCAGCGTAGAAATGCCGCGTGGAAAAATGATTGCCGTTACTGGGCCGTCAGGATCTGGTAAGTCTTCACTTGCTTTTGATACTATTTTTGCTGAAGGGCAACGTCGTTATGTGGAAAGTCTTTCGCCTTACGCGCGGCAATTCCTCAACAAAATGCAAAAACCAGACGTGGATGAAATCTCTGGTCTTTCTCCCGCTATTTCAATCGATCAAAAATCAGCTTCTCGTAACCCTAGGTCAACCGTAGCTACTATTACTGAGATTTACGATTATTTACGTATTGTCTATGCTCGTATTGGACAACCTTATTGTTTGGACACAGACGTTCCAATTCAGAAGCTTTCGCAAGACGAAATTCTTTCCATCATTCTCAAGTCAATTGAAGACAAGGAAGTGAAAGAAGCTACTAAGAAACAATCTGAAAGAGTAATGGGAATTGAGGTTAGTAAGGGTAGGGTGGTTGTGTTTGCACCGATGGTGGTTGGGCGAAAGGGTGAGTATTACCAAATGCTCTACGACTTGCTCGGTAAAGGTTACGAAACGGTAAAAATAGATGGCGAAATAAAACAACTTCGTGAAAAGATTTCTCTTACCAAAACCAAGCGACATGATATTGATGTTTTAATCGATGAGATTTATGTCAGCGAGTTTTCTAGTGACCCTAAGGGTTCTAGGGAGCGTTTAAGTGAAGCTGTTGAACTAGCTTTAGCTGAGTCTGGAGGAATGGTAAAGATTGAAAGCCCAGATGGCAGTGAAAGGACTTTGTCAGCGAAGTTTATCTGCCCAGTTGATGGTTCTAGTTTTCCTGAAGTTGAACCACGCTTGTTTTCTTTCAACTCACCTTATGGAGCATGTTCTGAGTGTAATGGTCTTGGAGTGGTTGGAATTTTTAACAGTGATGAATGTACTTTGTGTAAGGGTGCACGTTTGCGTAAAGAAGCTTTGCGTATTTATCTTGGCGGCAAAGGCACAAAAAACCTCGGTAAAAATATAGTTGATTTTACGAGTCTAACAGTAGCTCAGGCGGTTGATTTTATTAATAATTTAGATCTTACTCCTAAACAAACCGAAATCGCTTGGCCAGCGCTCAAAGAAGTCATTGAAAGACTTGATTTTATGATGGACGTAGGGATTGAATACCTTACTCTTGATCGTCGTGCCAACACACTTTCAGGCGGTGAAGCACAGCGTATTCGTTTGGCTTCACAACTTGGTTCTGGTTTGGTAGGCGCTCTTTACGTACTTGATGAGCCTACTATTGGTCTGCATCAGCGCGATAACGATAAGCTTATTAAAACATTGCACGAGCTGCGCGATCTCGGAAATACAATTATCGTCGTGGAGCACGATGAAGACACAATCTACGCGGCTGATTATCTAATTGATATTGGTCCGGGGGCTGGTGTTCATGGCGGTGAGGTAGTCGTAGCTGGTTATCTTGAACCTTTACTTTCAGCTAAAACAAACCCGAGTAAGTCGGTTACCTTAGATTATCTCCGTGGTGACAAGGTAATCGAAACGCCAAAGCGTCGCACTAGCGAAAAGGGAAAGATTCAGATTAAGGGCGGTAAAGCCTTTAATATCAAAAACCTAAATATCGACATTCCGCTTGGTCGCTTGATTTGCGTAACCGGTGTCTCTGGTTCTGGCAAATCTACCTTTATGTATGAGATTCTCGATAAGAATCTAAAGACCAGACTAGAAAAAAGATTCCGCAGTGCAAAAACCATCAATGCCAAAAGCTTTACTGGCTCTGAGTATCTTGGTCGGAGTATACTGATTGATCAGTCCCCGATTGGTCGTACTCCTCGCAGTAACCCAGCTACTTACACTGGTGCCTTTACTCACATTAGAGATTTATTTGCTGCTTCTGGTGAAGCACGTGCTCGTGGCTGGAAACCGGGGCGGTTTAGTTTCAACGTTAAAGGTGGTCGTTGTGAAGCTTGCCAAGGGAATGGCTTAATCGCAGTTGAAATGCATTTCTTGCCAACGGTTTATGTTATTTGCGATATTTGTGACGGAACACGTTTTACAGCTGAAACGCTTGAAGTGCGCTTTAAAGGCAGGAATATTCACGAAGTTCTACACATGGATATTGAAACAGCCTTTCAGTTCTTCAAAGACATTCCTTCGGTGGCAGAACGCTTGAAGTCTTTGCTTGATGTTGGTTTGGGTTATTTAAAGCTTGGTCAAAATGCTACTACTTTGTCTGGTGGGGAAGCGCAGCGGGTTAAGATTGCTTCAGAGTTATATCGTCCGCATACGCAGAAAACCATTTATTTGCTTGACGAACCAACAATCGGACTGCATTACGAAGATGTGCGCAAATTAATCGAAATCTTGCAGCAGTTGGTGGAGCGCGGTAATACGGTAATGGTGATTGAGCATAATTTAGATTTGGTTAAATCAGCCGATTACGTGATTGATATCGGTCCTGAAGGTGGAGTAGGAGGTGGGCAAGTGGTTGCAAAGGGAACGCCTGAAGAAGTGGCGGAAAGCACCAAGTCGCACACTGGTAAATATCTCAAGCGAGTTTTGTAGAAAATTAATAAATGTTGCGTGTAAAACGGTGGAAAGTTATGCTTTCCACCTTTTTGTATATTCTCTAAAACAAATCCTCCAACCACTCAAAAACATTTCCGTCGTAGCCATGATAACAACGTTTTGTACACAGTCAGTGTGATAATATTACAGTATTTAGAAATAATCCTATGGAACTTAACATGCATTTTTCCTCTTTATTCAATCGTGCTCACATGACGCAAGTATTTTCGTTCTTACTTGTTGCTGTGATGCTTTTATCACCAATGTTTCTTAGCGCTCAGGCTCCGGAACCTGAATCAATTGTCGAGCCGGCTATTGAGCAAGTAGTTGATGATGGTCAAGTGGTCATCGATATAATTAAAGCTGAGCTGCCAAATCTGTCACAAACAGAAGCTGAGCAGCTATACCACAGAGCTAAGTTTGAAGGGGAAGACCCGAGTGATATGTCTGTGATCAATTCTTATGCAGTTGATGCTGCTCAAGAAGTTTCTTCTTTTGGTTCTGAAGAACAGTTCTATATAGAAAATGCAAATCTGATCTTAAACCAAGATGGGTCTTATGAAGCCATTTTTTCTGTGCAAAACAGTGGATCAGTTGAGACTGACGTTAAGTTCCGTTTTGTTCTCAAGGACCCCTTCACTGGAAATGATGTTTACTATGTTCAGACACCGGAATCTTATACGCTTGTTACTGGTCAGTCTTCTACTTATTCGTTAGACATGAAGTTACCCCCTTATCTTTCTGGAAAATACATGGCAGCGATTGAGGTTGCAAACTCTGCTGGCCAACCAATCACTTCAACAAACTTTTCTGAGAATGTTTTTGCTCTAGAAGCAAATGCAACAGCAGTAGCCATTGATCGTGACTCTTGCCGCCTTACTATCGCCTCTGACCCAGCTGTTAGATATAACCTTGTGCAAGGTGTAGACGTAGCTAGTGACGAACAACTCCTGCTCTCTTGCGACGTTAGTAACTTTGCTGACGAGTCTATGACTCTGCAGTATCAAACTGAGACTTTTTTTAGAAGTTCTTGGGGAGATTCGCAAGGAACTACGCCAATAACAGATGTCAGTACAGTTTTGGCAGCGTATACATCAGACACGATCACTGTTCCTGTACCTATGCAGGATAAGCCACAGTCGTATGATGTGCAGTTTGATTTCTTGTATGAAAACAATTCTGTTGCTGCACCAATCTACGTTCACTATGTGTTGCAAGGCAACAGTGCGACTATTCAAAAAGTCACACCAGATAAACTCTCTTATGTTTCTGGCGACGTCGCAACTGTGGTGATGGAGTGGGTTGGTCGAGCTGATCACTTTGCAGACGCACGTGTTTTTGACAAACCTATTGCAGATGCAACAGAACCATTTGTAGCAAATGTGCAGTTGTTGGATCATAAAGGAAAAATCTGTAGTGAGTCTGTAAGTCAAACATTGACTAATAAAAGCATACAAGAAGGATCGGTTATTTCTGTTCCAGTTAATAAAAATTGTGAATCAGTGTTTGTAAAGTCTTCTATTCAAACAAGTGATGGCGAGACTCTGTATGAAATCCAGGGATCTTTTACTGACGTCTCTCCTGCATCAGACTCAAGTAAGCCTAGTATGATAGACGCTTATGTTCTGGTTGCTCTTGCTTCTATCGCCTTGCTTGCAGTTCTCTTGGTAACACAGTACCTATACAGGTGGTCGCCAAACTGGTTGGTCGGAATGATTGTTTCCTTGTTGGTTGGAATAGCTATTGTTGCAATTCTGGCTCGATCTGCTCCGCTTACTGAAGCAGGTTCTTCTGTGGACTACATATACCCCGACAGTTACACAATGTGTTCTCAGCCTGCTGTGTCTGGTGGTCAATATCAATGGCCGATTGGCTTAGAGTTGAGTGCGACTGTGCCATCTGGAAGCTACTTATCTACCGAAGGAATCAGTATCAGCTTTTCAGCTAGAGACACCGTTAGTAATAACGTAATAGGCAACAGCAACTGGGGAGCAAGACTGTTCCTTAATACATCTGTATCTCCTGCAGATCAGATTGGCGACAGTGGAGTTTCTTCACTCAACCACACTTTTTCTGGTCTAGCTGTTGGTAGTTACCGCCTTGAGATGACTTGGAATGACAATCGCTGCATCAACATAGGAGAAGCAGCTTGTTACCCAACAAATCCAAATACTTCCTGTTATACACCTGACCCTGGACTCGGCGACAATCCGTCAGTAGTACGAAATTACTACTTCACCGTCACTGCTCCATCAGCAGCTTCTCCAACAGTTACATTAACGAGAGATGCTTCTTCTGTTACTGCTGGTAATCCTGTTACCGTAGGCTGGACCTCTACCGGTTCACCTGACGCTTGTGATCTTTGGTCTGTACCAGCCGTGAGTAGCTGGACGGGAGCTCAAGGTCCTTTTGGAAGTGAGACAATGAACTTAAGTTCGAACACGACTTTTTTCGCTCGTTGTTATAACAGTGCAGGTGAAGAAGATACTGATTCTATCAGCGTGAGTGTTACTCCTCCTGCAGGATCGCCTCCTGTTATCGACCTTTCTGTAACCTCACCCATAACTTCAGGCTCACTCACAACTATTGACTGGGATGTATCTGGTACAGGAGTTTCTTGCACTGCTTCTTCTGGTGGTGGTGGAGGCTGGAGCGGGCCTGTGTCAAACAGTGGTCTATACCAAGACTATCCAACCTCAGACGCAACATACACATTGAATTGTTTAAATTCATATGATTCGGACAGTGATTCAAAATTAGTCACAGTTAATCCTATTGTTTCAGTTTCTAAGCCAAGTTGTGCTATTCCGTCAGCTGCTAATCGAACAATAGTAAACTTTGGTGGCCAACGCATGAGGAGTGACCGGACTGATCGTTCTGTATCACCTGATCAGTCAGTTAGTCTTTCGGACGGCACTTACAATGTGACGCTGATGTCATGGGATGGCTATAGTGGTAGAGAAATTAGCGATCAACCAAACGAACGGTGGAGAGTTGATTTTCTAGATGGCACTAATGTTTTAACTTCTTCGGGAGTGATAAGAGACCTAGAGGACCTTGTTGTTGCAGCGCAGAAGATAGAGACTGTCAGCACTGACCTAGTGATTTCAACACCAGTTGTCGCTGTTCGTGCAGTACACTATGCTTACCCAGACTACACTGTTAGTAACAGCGTCTTCCCGATTTGTGCTGCTTTTGACGAAACGACTCCTACTCCTCCATCTGGACCAGTGCCAAATGTAAATCTTACCGTGAGTCCTGGTAACTCTGTCTTTTCTGGTGAATCAGTTACTCTTAATTGGGAAGATACAACAGGTACCGCAACAAACTGTGCAACCAGCTGGGCTGGCAATCAGGCTTATACCGGATCTGATTTTTATACTGAAGCCGTAAATGGAAACACTACTTACACAGTTTCTTGTACAAACACTGTCGGAACTTCAAATCCTCCAGAGGAAGAAACGGTAACCGTTAATCCAGTTGGTGTTACTCTGGACCCCCCAGCACCTCCTAATGTTGATGTGGGTGGAGAAACAGTTCTAACATGGAGTTCCACTGGAACAACAGGTTTATGCACTGGTTCACCTGAAAGTATTGCAAATTGGTCTGGCCCGATACTGCCTTTAAGCGACAGCGCAGCAATCACTGTTAATGGCTCTGTAAACTACACAATAATCTGCAACACCACGATTGGTACAACCGTATCGGCCAGCACCTATATTGCTGTTCCGGTCGGATTCTTAAGTGTTGGTAACTGTGACATTCCGGTGGGAGATTCTTATTGTTCTTCCGACGTTACATGGCAAGGTCAGTCCTTCCTTGGTGACGCTGATCTTAATCAAAGAATCAGCGGTTCATATACTACTGTTTTGTCTGACAGTGGTCCTAACTTCTCGAACATTAATAACCCTGTCGATATTAATCCTGATCGTGATACATTCATTCTGAATGATGATGGCGGATCTTACGAAAGAGGACCTGTGTCTGGTACTGCGTCTTGTGTCAGCACTTCAGTTTGGATCTCAAGGCCTGCAGGAATATCACGTTGCGAACCTTTGCCAGTCATAACGATAAGTTCAGAAGACACCATTGTTTCTTATCGCGACTCGACTACTTATCCCATCACAGTTGATGCTCCGTACGAAGTGAATTGTGTGTTGCGCGGTGGTTCGACTGATAGTTTCAATTTCGTCGGAACACCTAGTGCTACATCTGGTACTTACGACGGAATAGGTAATATTCTTACCTCAACTACGATCACTGAAATCACTTGTACTTCGACAGAGTCTCCATTGTTGACGGCCTCAGAGCAGTCAACAACAAGAGTTGTTCCTAGTATGCAAGAAATCTAGAAGCTTCGTATTAGTAACAAAAAACAGCGCGTGCGCTGTTTTTTGTTATTTGTATTTGAATATTGTTCTGGTGGCTTAAGGCAGTGATTATTATTTGTGCTATAAAGTATAGGCATGAATTTAGCTGATTTTAAAGCCACTAAGTTTCCGGAAGTCCCAGGTGTTTACTTTTTCTTGGGAGCAAGAAAGGAGATTTTGTATATCGGTAAAGCGACTAATTTGCGCACACGCGTTCGCAGTTATTTCGCGTCAGACTTAAGTGAAAAAAGATCAAGACTAATTGAGAAGATGGTAACAGAGGCAAAAACAGTAGAATGGACAAAAACTGACAGCGTGCTCGAAGCACTAATCTTAGAAACCAACCTCATTCGCACGCACAGGCCGCACTACAACACTCGCAGTAAAGATGACAAGAGTTACAATCATCTCGTTATTACCAACGAAGAATGGCCGCGTGTACAAGTCGTGCGTGGAAAAGATTTGACTTCACAGTATAAAGAAGGAGATATCAAATATGAATTTGGACCTTTTACAAGCGGAATGCTTTTTAAGGAAGCGCTTAAAATTGTGCGGAAGCTGTTTCAATTTTATGATACTAAAGTTCCACTCGGACAAGAAAAAAGTAAATTAGCTAAAGGCAAAATTGATTTTAATCGTCAGATTGGCTTGTATCCAAACCAAGAAAATGCTGCTGAATATAAACGTACAATCAGGCACATTCAACTTTTCTTTGCTGGCAAGAAAGAGAAAATTATTATAGAGCTGGAAAAAGAAATGATGAAGCACGCCAAGTATGAAGAGTTTGAGGCGGCCAGTGCCATCAAGAAGCGCATTTTTGCCCTGCAGCATATTCAAGACGTGGCTTTGATAAAGGATGATTCTAGGCATTATCGCGATGAAAATTCTATGCGTATTGAGGCTTATGATGTGTCTCACTTGCGTGGTAGTGATATGGTGGGAGTGATGGTGGTGGTAGAAGGAAGCGAGCCAGCGAAGAGTGAATACCGGAAGTTTAAAATCAAAAGCCTCTCAGACGCCAACGATCCAGCAGCGCTGCGAGAAATGCTAGCTCGTCGCCTGCATCATTCAGAGTGGCCGCTCCCACAGCTCATTGTGGTTGACGGAAACAGCGTGCAAAAGCGCGCGGCTGAGATAGAGCTGCGCAAAGCAAGGCTGGTTATTCCGGTAGTAGCGGTTGCAAAGGATAGTAAGCACAAACCTGAGCGGTTGATCGGTCTTAAAAAACTGATCACAAGTCATCAGCAGTCAATCTTGCTTGCTAACGCTGAGTCTCACCGTTTTGCAATTGCATTTCACCGCGAGAAAAGAAGTAAGCGCTTGATTTAGTTTCTGGTTTGAAAATGGGCGGAAGCAAAGCTTCCGCCCATTTTCAACTGCTCCAACAGACACACGCAAAACCAGATGATATAATAAAAGCATGAAAAGAGTAGCGGTATTACGCGGAGGCCCAAGCGAAGAATATGAAGTGTCACTAAAGAGTGGTCAGGCTGTACTTAGTGCTTTAAATAGTAAGGGTTATTCACCCAAAGACATTGTAATCACTAAAAAAGGAGAGTGGCTAGACAATGGTTTTGTGCGTTCACCCGAACAAATATTCACTGGTGTCGATGTAGTATTTATTGCTTTACATGGCCACTACGGAGAAGACGGTCAGGTGCAAAGAATCATGCAAAGACTCAATCTTCCTTTTACTGGTAGCGGCGCATTTGCTTCTTCGGTCGCTTTCAACAAAGCTCTTACCAAAGAAACACTAGTAAAACACAAAATCAGCCTACCAAAACACCGCACCTTTAAGGCTGTAGAAATGAGCGACCTTGATGAGCAGATTGCCCAGATCTTTCTAGACATAGGCGAAACTCTCATTGTAAAGCCGGTAACAGGAGGTTCGTCGATAAACACTCATGTTGCTAGTGACGAGGATTCTCTCAGGTCAATTTTGTCTGACTTGTCACAAAAGTATGAACAGCTTCTTATAGAGGAGTGTATCATTGGTCGCGAAGCTACTGTTGGAGTGCTCGATGGTTTTCGGGGTGAAGAAACTTATGTTTTACCAGTAGTAGAAATCGTTCCTCCTTCCAGCGAGCAGGTGTGGTCACATGAGTCAAAGTACAACGGAACAACAAAAGAGATTGTCCCTGGTGGATTTTCATACAACGAAAAGATCTTGCTTTCTGACGCTGCTAGTTTGGTGCATGAAATACTCGATTGTCAGCAATATTCTCGCAGCGACTTTATCATTCGTGACGGTGTGCCGTACTTCTTAGAAGTAAACACTCTCCCTGGCTTAACCGATGAATCTCTCTTTCCAAAAGCAGCCGCTGCAGTAGGGCTAGAATTTCCTGAACTCATCACTTATCTAGTAGAAACAGCGCGCGTTTAAAGTGCTAGTGTAAGCTCTTTTTTAAGCTTTAAAACAGCATATCTAACTTGCAATTTCACATAGGTGCTGTAAGATTGTGGGAATCCAAGTTGTGTGGATTGATTTGTTTTAGCTTTATAGCGAATACTTTCCTTATAAAGCAGTAACAAACCTTACTTGGCAGTGCTTTCTGCACTGATCACTTCATTACTTGGGCCAGTAGCTCAGTTGGCTAGAGCGCCTCATTTGCACTGAGGAGGCCGGGGGTTCGAGTCCTCTCTGGTCCACATACGGAAAACCATCACACAAACGCGTGGTGGTTTTCTTTATTTTGCGTTTAATTTATATTGTCTTGAATCAAACCTGCTTTTAGTACAATAAACACTTGAAAGGTAAAACCGTCCATTATTTATCGTGCGCCAACGTATTAATTAACCAATAGACTATGGAAAAAAATCGCTATTACTTCAATGTATGCAAACCCATTGCATCCAGGCCACATAGAATGTCTTGAACTCTCAAAAGACATCGCTGATGAACTGTGGGTAATAATAAACAGCGACCATCAAGCTAGGCTAAAGCGGGGGACTGATAGTTTTCAAGATGAGCTTTACCGCATGCGCGTTGTTGGTGCTCTAAAGTGTGTTGACCGAGTGGTTTTGTCTGAAGATCAAGATTCTAGTGTTTGCCAAACGCTCGAAAAACTAATCACCGAAGCCAAAACCCAGCCAGATGTAGAAGTGATATTTACCAAAGGTGGCGATCGCTTTGCTGGTGAAATTCCAGAACGAGCAGTGCTAGAAAAGCACGGTGTAAAAATCGTCGACAGTCTGGGCAAAAAAAGCCACAGCAGCAGCTCATATGTAAATCGTTTAGCAAATCCAGAGGACAAAAAAGCCCTAGCAGAAGCGATTGCCAAAGTGCCAGAAGCTGAGCGCGAACAAGAATACATCGAAGTCGGAGTGCGTCCTTGGGGAGTTTATTACGTTATGGAAGACCATCCTTCATTTAAGGTAAAGAAGATAGTTGTAACACCGGGCGCTCGGCTGAGTTTGCAAAGCCACAAACACCGCAGCGAGCACTGGGTAGTGGTGAGCGGAAACGCTACTGTAACTATTCGTGATAGCGCCCACGCTGATCATATCGGTCACCGCATTGTTGCTCCCAACGAGAGTTGCTATATTCCACAAGGTTTTGTGCACAGGTTAGCCAACCAAGGAGAAGAATCATTAATCCTGATCGAAGTGCAAACCGGCACATACATGGGAGAAGACGACATCGAGCGCTACGAAGATGACTACGATCGAACTTCTGACAGCTAACACATGAAACTGCTTTGGCGTACATTGAAATATCCTCATCACTCCCTTGCGGGGCTGAGGTTGCGCAAACTAAGCGTGTGGTGGTAATCCTGAGTTAACAAAACCGATACAGCATGTATCGGTTTTGTTTAGCCGCTATACTTTACTATTTATTTTTTGCGAGATATTTAGAGAGAATAAGTTAGGTATTTACAAAACATAATTACGTGTTACTGTCCAGTTGGAGTAAAAAGTAACTTTGGCAAACATAACTTTATTTGCAAATTTAATTTCAACTTTTAAACAAAGAGGATTTGAAATGTTTTATGAAACTGAAGAATTAAAAAAAACGAGAATCGCCTTTGCGGTTGCTGAGGGTGAGGCGGTTGATCTAGAGTTTTTAGAAAACTTCATCGAATTTCTACAGAAAAGTCAAATTGATGTTGATACTGAAGAAGCTCATCTTGTTTTCAAGCTTGTGGGAAGTTACTCGGTAGTACACACTGCTGAAGAAGCAGCTTTAATAGAAGAATGGCTACTTAAAAACGGTGTGAAAAAGTCTTCTCAAGAAGCGTAAGTATTCAAGCGGTCACCACGACCGCTTTTTTAATGCCTTAATTCTGCATTGGCAGTTGACCAGATCTAAATTTGCATTAGAATGACAGCTTATGTCTAAACTATCAGCCGGTATCGTTGGTTTGCCTAATGTTGGCAAATCAACCCTGTTTAACGCTCTCACTAAAAACACGGTTGAGATGGCAAATTATCCTTTTTGTACGATCGACCCAACAGTCGGCGTTGTTCCTGTGCCTGATGGTCGTTTGGCGCGCTTAACCGAAATCTCTTCTTCGGAAGAAACACTGCCGGCCGTGATGGAGTTCGTTGATATTGCTGGCTTGGTGAAAGGTGCGTCGGCTGGAGAAGGTTTGGGAAATAAGTTTTTGGCAAACATTCGTGAAACTGATTTGATCGTGGAGGTTGTGCGTATTTTTGAAGACTCTGATATTCATCATGTTTCAGGCACAATTGATCCGATGGGTGATATTGAAACAATTAATCTCGAGCTTATACTGGCCGACACAGAAACTGTGAGCAAGCGTTTGCTTAGTCTTGAGAAAGATGTAAAACGCGGTGACAAAACAGCCTTGCAAGAAAAAGCACTGCTAGAACAACTTTCGCAGCATCTGCAAAGCGGACAGCTGGCCAACAGCCTTGATGTTAGCGATGAAGAGAAGAAGCTGATTCGTAGTCTTAGTTTGCTCTCCATGAAGCAGTTCTTGTATGTGTGTAACAAGAAGCAAGACGGCTATAACCTAGACGATCAAAACGATGATCGTTGGCAGGAGCTGGTTAATTTCTTTGAGCAGAGTAAATCTGAGTACGTTGTAGTTGACGCTGGTATGGAGCATGAGCTTAAAGACTTGGAAGAAGGGGAGAAGAATGAGTTTCGTCGTGAGTACGGCGCGCAAGACAGTGGGGTAGAAGCTTTGATACGTTCTGCTTACAATCGCCTAGGGCTTATGAGCTACTTCACAACCGGAGAAAAAGAAACTCGCGCTTGGACAGTGCCAATTGGCTCGACTGGACCTGAAGCTGGCGCAGCGATTCATACTGATTTTCAAACAAAGTATATTCGAGCGCAAGTGATTTCTTTTGACGACTTGGCAGCGATTGGCAGCAAAGCGGCTGCGCGCGATCAAGGAAAGCTCAGGACTGAAGGAAAGGAATACATTGTGCAAGACGGCGACGTGATTGAGTTTATGCATTCGTAAGCAGTGAGCAATAAAACAAACCCCTGAAACTTTCAGGGGTTTGTTTTATTTAAGTGCTTTTGTCAGACTCTTTTGGATTTGGTGGCTGCACTGGGCTGACGATGTTTGGGTTCCAGTTAGAATCAATTACGTTATGCTTGTCTTCAAATTCTTTTACTTGATGAGTAAGGTATTGAGCTAGACGCTTAGCGTGTTGCGGAGTAAGCGAGTATAGCGTGCCTTGATTACCCGACTTTAATCCAAGGACAAAGTATTCGGGTGTATAAGCAACACTAGCGCTCTCGCAGAATAATTTTGGTGCATTTTGGAAATCTTCTTTTTTCATGAAAGTATTATAACCTGAATTTTCTACAAGGACGAATTACGACTTTTGCGAGAGGGATAAGTCAGAATTACTTGCTCTTGCTAAAGCTTAAGCGTAGTATAAGAAAAGACATGAAAGCCATAAGATATGGCTTGAAGCCTTTATTAAAGAATTGAATCTTAAAACAAAACAACTATGAAAAAGACAATTTCATCTTTTGTGGCTTTAGCTGTGGTGCTTACTGGAGTAGCGATTGCAACTCCACAAGCTGAAGCTGCATGCAGCTACAATGGCTGGCTAAACTCTGGCGGCAAGTGTGGAAAATCACACGGCAACAAAAACTACGAGAAGCGAAAAAACAACACAAAGAGTAAATATTATTCTGCTAGTACGTATAACACTAACGATCAGCTCGAAGCTTACGTCAAGCACTTGAGGAAACTTATTTCGGCCCTCGAAGACGATCTTTATGATCGAGATAACGACTCTGAAGTATCGGTTTTTACTCGCTCTGTTTCAAACGTTAATGATGATCGGGCGACTTTGCGCGGCCGACTTGATCTTGGTGACGATGACGAAGCGCGCGTTTACTTTGAATATGGTTTGTCGCGAACAAATCTAAACAAAGAAAGCAGCACACTAACGTTAGATGATAACGACGACCAAGACTTCCATGCTTCTTTACGTAATCTAAACGAGAACGATTGGTACTATTATCGCGCAGTATCAATTGATGAAGACGGAGAAAGAGATTATGGCTCTATAATGAGCTTTAGAACTGATTCAAAAAACAATGACGACGAGCCAGATGTTGTGACTGGTAATACTTCAAGCATTACTTCAGATGAAGCGCGCCTGCGCGGAATGGTCGACATGAATGACTTTCAAGACGGATTAGTATTCTTTGTTTACGGTGAAGATCGCGATCAGGTTGAAGAAGTAGAAGATGATTATGATTCATATTCTGAAGTAGATGAAGACGGCAGAGACTTGCAGAAAGAATCAGTTGATTCAAATCTAGATAATTTTGAAAGTTACCAAGAAGACATTTCTGGATTAGATGAAGACACTCGTATTTACTATAGTATTTGTGTCGAGTACGAAGATGAGTCAGATGACGAAGTGATAATTTGTGGCAGTGTAAAAAGCTTTCAGACTAATGATTAATATTTGTTAGTGCAAACTGAGTAGAAAACAGCAATGCTTTAAATCTTTCTGTAATTCTAGGTAAACACTTAAATATATAAAGTACGGCGTTTAAACGCCGTACTTTTGCGTTTTAGGATATGTAAAAGTTATCAGTATCATGTTAATCTTGTATGGAAATACCTATGAAAAAAATAATTACAGTGATACTAATAATCCTGCTAATTTCAGCAATTGCCTTTTTCTTTAATAAAGTTAGTACCGAGAATGGTCAAAGCGCAGGAGCAGTCACCCAAGTTGATCCTCTCGACATTGTCCTTGGTTTCTACAACGATTGGTTTGATGAACTTAAGAGCACTAGTAGCGATCCTTATATTGCAGGTCTCATGAAGTCAGAAGTACTTACAGAATCTGTGCAAACATACATTACAGCTACCGATCGCGACACTTCGTCAGTGTTTGATCCTGTTCTGTGTTTTGAAAAAATGCCACCACGTATTGGAGCCAAAGAAGTATACAAACTAGGAACGTCTGCCCAGTACACTATTTTGCCACGCGGAGTTGGTGGAGTTTCTGCCAAGCGAGCAATTGTTGATCTTCAAGTGATAGATAACGAATGGAAGATATCTAACATTGAGTGTGTGGACGGAGAGTCTGTAGAAGATCGAGAGTTCACCTTTGAAAGAAGCGGCTATATCCTCAAGAGTGATGAAGAGCCGTTAACTTTAGACAGCTGGTACTTAATCTTTGAAGAAAACGGCAAAGAGGGACATCACGCACCACTTTTCTTTGATGCAAGCAGTATGTGTGAAATGACTGGAGAATCAGAGTCTGTTTGCGACGAATCAAGGTTTACAAACCCAAGTCCAGCAGCAGTAAAAGGGAACATGACTGAGTCTGGAGTAAATGTAAAATGGATGAAGTTTTAGTTTCAACCCTTAAACTAAAATCAACAAAAGCGCATGTAAAATTTTTCATGCGCTTTTGTATTTAATGATAATTATTCTTATTAATCTATTTTCTTCTCAACAACCTTACCGTTAGTTACACAAAGGTTTTAAATAACAATGGTGTACAATATCTTTAATGCAAAACCTCAACCGAGGACTAGTTGAAACCGTCGCTGCTATAGTAGTGTTTTTTCTCGGTATAGTACTAATTATTTTTACCCTGCATTATTTTGGGGTTAATGTTATTCCTATCTTGGCTGTTGTAATTGCTATTGCACCGCTGTGGTTGCCG
This sequence comes from Patescibacteria group bacterium, assembly GCA_018608435.1. Lineage (GTDB taxonomy): Bacteria > Patescibacteriota > Minisyncoccia > Phycocordibacterales > UBA918 > OLB19. The sequence continues at coordinate 63,322 of JABAZV010000012.1, forward strand.
AGTATTCTGTTCTACATAACTTTCAACGAGTGGATGGATTATGTGCATGAAAAGTTTATGTTTAAAAACGGACGCTCTACTGTGCGCATTATGCTTCCACAAGAAGTGCTGAAATCTCCAGAAGCAATGGAAAGCGTTTTTGCACAGCTTAACGATCCAGGTTTAGGCTACAACCACATGCAAACCTTTCTCGAAGGGAAGCATAACTTAGTGCTTAGTTTTGAGCTGGTTTCAATCGGAGGAGATGTGCGCTTTTACGCAAACATCCCATCTGGTAAGCGTAATATGCTTGAAGCACTGCTTTATGCTCAGTATCCAGGGATTGAAATACATACAGAAAAAATCGATTACACAGGCGAAATTGTATGGAATGAAGACGAGTGGGAATTCATGTCTTTTCATATGGTAAAAAAGAAAGATGTTCACTTACCGATTAAAACTTACATAGATTTCAAGCATGACATGCAACCAAAAGAAGAGCTCAAGTACGAGCCTATGGCACCCATGCTTGAAGCTCTGGGTAAAGCTGCTCCGCATGAGCGATTTTGGATACAGATATTGCTCAAAGCGCACCGCCCAGAAGGCTTTTTGAAAAGTGGTTCTTTGTCTAAGTCTGAAACGTGGGAGAAAAAAACTCAAGAAGCCGTGGATGAACTAATGCAAAAGCGCGGCAAAGCTCCAGTAATGAGAGACGAAGGTGGGATTGAAGAGCAAGGAAACAATCCCATGCTCACAGCTTCTGATAGAGATACCGTGGCCTCTGTTGAGCGTAACGTAAGGAAATACGCTTATGACGTTGCTATTCGCTCAATGTACTTCACTAAACCGGGTAAGTTTAATGCCGGTGTAATGGGTCAAATGCTGCGTAGCTTCAGCGCTTACGACATTGTTGGTCAGAATGCTATCGGTGTTACGTGGCGAACAGACTTCGATTATCCGGGACTGTCTGACTTTTCTGGCCGTAGACGAACGCAGTTTAAAAAAGATGAACTCAAAGCTTACAAAATGCGCTCATATGACGCACGTGACATAAAAGGAGGATCTGACAATATGAAAACTATGTCGGTTGAAGAATTGGCTACTATTTATCACATTCCAGGTACATCAGTGGCAACTCCTGGACTCAGCCGGGTTGAAACAGCGCGTAAAGAAGCGCCGCCAAATTTGCCTATTGGTAATTTGCCAACTTAATTATTGCACTTATCGTGTCCGACTTAGAATCTAAAGACAACATATCAGATGACTCGAACATAAATTCCTCTGAACAGGAAGCTTATTCTGAAGTAAATTTTTCGCCTGAAAGCGAGCTTCAGGCAAAGCATGTAGACACTGGTGTTCCTACTAGGGCAAAAATGTTGGTCAGACTGCTGGCCGGTTTTGTTGTTTTGTTTGTATGCATGATTGTGTTTATTGGTTGGTTTCTAGTATCTGCTAACCAGCCACCAGCTGCATTTCCACTGGAAGAACCGATTGTTATAGAAACAGGTGCCGATGTTAAGACTATTGCGTACCAGCTTGAGGAAGCGGGCGTGGTGCAGTCTAAGACACTTTTGTACTATGCTTTTGTTGCGTTATATGACCCGACTACCATCAAAGCCAGCACTTACATTTTTGACGAACCACTCACAACGCTCGCGGTTGCAAAGCAGCTTACGCTAGGAGATTTCGATACAGATCTAATCAAGCTAACGCACATTGAAGGCGAGCGGGCCAGTACACTCGCTAGGCGTGCCGCAAGTATACTTCCTGAGTTTGATGAAGCTGCATTTGTTTCTATCGCTGAGCCATTG
>JABAZV010000012.1:65121-69470 GCA_018608435.1 Patescibacteria group bacterium
CATTGGAAGGGAGATTGTTTCCAGAGACCTACTTTATATCTAAAGATTTTACAGAAGAAGATCTCCTGAATCTTCTGCTTGAAACTTTTGAGTTAAGAATTACTCCTTTGCAAGAACAGATCGAAACATACTCACTACCTCTTGAAGATATTTTAGTACTAGCGTCTGTAATCGAAAGAGAGGCAAACTCATCCACTTCAATGAGAATGGTTTCGGGTATTTTGCAAAATCGCCTTGCGATTGGTATGCCTCTTCAAGCAGATGCTACAGTTGAATACATTCTAGACAAACCCTTAAGCGAACTGCTTCCAAGTGATTTAAAGATTGATTCACCTTACAACAGCTATACAAACATCGGCTTGCCACCCACTCCAATTGGAAACCCTGGAATCGACGCCATTACAGCCGTGCTTGAGCCCACCCCATCAGATTACATATTTTATATAACAGGCAATGACGGTAACTTTTACTATGCCGAAACTTACAACCAGCACTTGGTAAGCATTGAAAGGTACTTGCGATAGTTTATAAATTCGTCAGGCAATATTCGTGCGCACGCTAAAAAGCTGTGGTATCGTAACAGTGTGGAAATAAAGCCTACAAACAAGACTCTTGCGGTAGAAAGTAAGAATGATTTAAATACAAAAGAAATTAAGCAACAAACGGTTTTTGTCGGTCTTTCTGGTGGGGTTGACTCTGCTGTTGCCGCAGCTACTTTGCAGGCTGAAGGTTATCGTGTTGTGGGTGTGTTTATAAAAGTCTGGCATCCAGACTTTATGGTTTGCAATTGGGAACAAGAAAGACTCGATGCGATGCGAGTTGCTGCTCACCTTGAAATACCTTTTCTTACTTGCGATGCTGAAACAGAGTATCGCGACGAAGTTGCTCAAGAATTCATCTCTGAATACAAGCAGGGCAGAACGCCCAATCCTGATGTTTTATGTAATCAAGAAGTAAAGTTTGGCGCTTTTTTGAAATTTGCTCGAGCGAAAGGAGCTGACTGTATTGCAACTGGACACTATGTTCGTAAGGTTCAGACTGACAAAGGAGAAAAGATGTGCCGCGGTGTGGATGAAGGTAAAGACCAAACATACTTTTTGTGGAGCCTGACGAGCGACCAGCTTTCTTTTGCTAAGTTTCCGGTAGGAGAATTTACCAAAGATGAAGTGCGTCTTAAAGCCAACGCATTAAACCTCCCAGTAGCAAATAAGAAAGACAGTCAGGGAATATGTTTCTTAGGACATGTCGATATACCAGAATTTTTGTCGCACTATATCGACCTAGAAGTTGGCGAGGTTCTAAATACAAATGGCGAAATAATAGGTGAACACAAAGGCTCTTTTGTTTATACGCTGGGACAAAGGCACGGCTTTACACTACGCACAGCAGACGACGCACGCACGCCTTATTTTGTCATCGCCAAAGATGTGGAACACAACACAATCACAGTTGATACAAAAACACCAAAGATTAAAGCAAGCGACACCGTCAAGCTTACTAAAACTGTTCTTCGTTCAAGCCTAGAAAAAAATGATGTAATGGAAGCTCAGTTTAGATACAGACAAAAACCATTTATGGTTAGAGTTGTGGATATTGATGATGCTGTAGTTACTATTAAGCCAGAGCTAAGCGCCGACATGCCAGCTAGTGGTCAATCTTGCGTTTTGTATCGTGGAGACGAATGTATTGGTGGTGGTGTAGTTTCTGCTTAAGGTGTTTAGGTAATGGTGAAATGTTTATAAATAAGGCTGCTGCTGATTTACACACAAAGCCTTGCTATTAAGTACTTTGGCAATGGTATTATTATCATCACATGTCATTACTAATTACTAAGGCAGATGGCTCAACTGAAAATTTCAAAGTCGATAAGCTGAAACGTTCACTTCGTCGCGCCGGAGCAGATGCTATTGAAATAGACGATATAATAAGCCAAATTGAAGATGTTTTGTTTGAAGGAATTCGCACTCAAGAAATCTACAGACGGGCTTTTGACTTACTGCGAGGACAACGTTCTCCAGCTGCCGCCAGGTATTCTCTTAGAAGAGCGCTGTTCAATCTCGGTCCAACCGGATTCCCGTTTGAAAAGTTTTTAGCCAGGTTGTTTCAAGCAGATGGTTACGATGCAAAAACCGGTCTTGAAATTCGCGGACGCTGCGCGTTGCACGAGATAGATATAGCTGCCTACAAGAGCGATCATAGCTTTGTAGCCGAAGCAAAGTTTCATGCCAGGCCTGGTATTAAATCAGACTTGCAAGTAGCGATGTATTCCTACGCGCGTTTGATTGATTTAAAGGAAGCTCGCATTTGTAGTGAAGCTGTTTGTGGTATTAAGGAATTTTGGCTTATTACAAATACCAAATTTACTTCGGCTGCAGTTGAGTACGGTGAATGTTCAGGTATAAAAATGCTGGGCTGGGATTATCCTAAAAACAATAACTTGCACGATCGGATTCAGAGTGCTGGTATTTATCCTATAACTGTCCTGCAAAACCTCTCAGCGGCACAAGCAGAAATATTGATTGGTCGTGACATAATCACCTGTTCAGACATCATGCAAAACAAACATGTTTTGAAGCAACTGCATCTCTCAAAACGAAAACATGCAACCTTGATTACAGAAGTAGAATCACTCTGCCCAAAAAACAAAAGTACCGTATCATAATTCAGCTATATGCCTATTACAATATTTATCGATCTTTTGACCTAAAAACATTTTAAATAAAAAGGTTGATTTTTAAAAAGATAAGCAGCAGGTAAACTAAGCAACATGTCAATGTTCTCGGTCATTTTTACTGTGATATAATCACGGAACATTACTATTTTCAGACAATCTTAGCTTATGGCAGAAGAAGAAAAACAAGAAGGACAAAAAACATTAGTAGCGTTTGTAGTTGGTTTGCTGATCGGAGGCATGCTCGTCTGGGCTTTCTCAGGATCACCAGAAGACAATGACAATGACTTAAGTGACATGTCAGACGGTGCGGCTAACTTGCTAGACAAAGCAGCCGAAACGGGAGACAACGCAGTAGATACTGTGGCCGGAGTAGCAGGAGGTGCAGCAGCGACAGCGGGAGATGTCGCGAACAGAATTTCAGCAGTTTCAGAAGCAACAGTTAAGTCTTTGGAAGTAGGTGAAGGTGAAGTTGCTGTTGCAAACCAGCCTGCCTCACTATCAGTTGCTCTTGATACAGCTGTTTACCCAGTGAGTGAAGGATGGATCGGGGTACAAGAGTACGAAAATGATTCATATGGATTCTTGCTTGGTGTAGTACGATTTAGCGAATCAGACAATCTGGTTCCTGAAGTTATCACATTGCAGCGACCAACTATTGCAGGTCAGAAGTATGCAATTGTTATCTACGAAGAAGATGGTGACCTTGAATGGACACGATCAGATCGAAAGCTAGATGAAGTATTTGATACTTTTACGGCTGAATAGTTAGTATTCAAGATCTTATAAAAACCGGCGTATCGACGCCGGTTTTTACTATGTTCGCAAATTTATATATTCATGTCGTTATCTAGGGTGACATGAGTTTTAGTGAATAGCAGAAAACCCCACATGTTATACTGACGTATATGGCTGAATACACATACAAATACAACCCAAACCGTAACGCAGACTGGAATTATGGCGGTAAAAAATGGAAGCTTTCTCGTAGTAAAATAGATTTTTTCTTTGAGTGTCCGCGCTGTTTTTATCTCGATAATGTTTTGGGTACCAAAAGACCAGGTTTCCCAAGCTTTAATTTGAACATTGCGGTTGACGAGTTATTCAAAAAAGAGTTTGATGTTCATCGCACTGCCAAAACTCAGCACCCGATTTGTAAGCAATATGACGTCGACGTAGTGCCTTACGAGAATGAAAATATGGAAGATTGGCGCAATCCTTTTGTAGGGATAATGCACACACACGAACCTACCGGACTGGTTATTAGCGGCGGAGTTGACGATATCTGGGTTACACCTGAAGGGAAGTTGGTTATTGTTGACTACAAAGCAACTTCCAAAGAAGGTAAAATTGAAAAGCTGGGTGACAGTCCGTGGGAAAAGCAATACACCAGGCAACTCGGCGTGTATCGCTGGCTATTAGAGCAAAACGGCTTCGAGGTAGAAGGTAAGGGCTACTTGGTGTACGCAAACGCCAGTCAGGCAGAAGACGGCTTTCACAACAAGTTAGTCTTTGAAACTACCTTGGTACCAGTCGAGGCTACAGTCGACTGGATCGAAGAAACCTTAATGCAAATAAAAGCCACTTTGGAACAAAAGGACCTGCCTTCAATCGGAGAGAAGTGTGAATTTTGTCCTTACCGTGAAGCGGCGGGCAAAAAACTCCAAGCAGTTCATTT
>JABAZV010000020.1 GCA_018608435.1 Patescibacteria group bacterium
GGTGGGGTGTCAATTCGGGGGGGGTACCCCTTTATATATAGAAGTTCGAGAATAATGCACCAAAATGATAGCAATGTGATGCAATGTATTAAAAGTAGTGAGTAAGAGTCGTCGCTCAATATTTAGTTGAGTGAAACTAACCAGTAAATTCAAGGATATTCTCCATTGTGAGGGTGGGGTATTCGACCATATCTACCCATGTAGGAGTTCGTAAGTCGTCCAAGGCGGCCAGCAAATTAAAATTCACTAGCTTCTGCTAGTGAATTTTTAATTCAGCCTGAGGTAGGGAATAGAAAGGCGGAGAAAACCAGTCTGGGAGACTGGAATTACGAGCCAGGGTCGTGAGCGATATATTTTCATTAATGAAAATAATCGACTCCTGACCGATCCCCTGTCCACCAGCAGTAAAACCTATTCCTTGCTATTATATTTTTAGAGAGTGTTAAGATTGTCTCTGCTCTAAAGAGAGCATGCTATAATATTTTTATATTTAAAGTAATGTTCTTCTTTCATGGCTCTTATTTTTGTAACAAGAAAAATTCCGGATATTGGTATTAAGTGGATGCGTGACGGTGGTCACGAGGTGGTGGTAAGTGAAAAAGATCGCGTGCTTACACCCAAGGAACTCAAGGCTGAACTTTCTTCAAGGCCTTACGAAGGTGTTGTGAGTTTGCTTACAGACACTATCGATGAGAAGGTTCTCAAAGCAGCTCCGAGTGTAAAGATTGTTTCTAACTACGCTGTGGGTTACAACAACATTGATGTGGAGGCGATGGAAGATGCTGGTGTTGTGGTCACTAATACTCCGGGTGTTCTGACCGACACGGTGGCAGAATACGCAACGGCGCTTATTTTGGCTGTCGCAAAACGTATTCCAGAAGCGGATAAATTTACTCGAGCTGGCAAGTATAAAGCTTGGGCGCCTGAGCTTTTGCTTGGTAGCGACTTGGCGGGGAAGAAGCTTGGTATCGTAGGAGCTGGCCGAATTGGGCAAGGAGTAGCGAGGCGATTGTCGATTGGGTTTGGTATGGATGTTATTTATTATGATATTGCCAAGAACGAAAAGCTAGAAAAAAAAATGGACTGTGAATACTGTGGCGAACTGGAGGTTTTGCTTAAACAAGCAGATGTTGTTTCTTTACACGTTCCACTTTTGCCTTCGACCAAGCATTTAATAAACGCCGAGCGACTAGCGATGATGAAATCTTCAGCTTATCTTATTAATACTTCGCGTGGTCCTGTGATTGATGAGAGTGCATTAGTTGCGGCTCTAAAAGACGGCACGATCCGTGGTGCCGGACTTGATGTGTTTGAAGATGAGCCAAAACTCGCTCGCGGTTTGAAGTCACTCAATAACGTAGTAATAACTCCGCACATTGCTTCAGCCAGCGAAGAGACCCGCGACAAAATGTCGCAACTAGTAGCATTTAATATGAACGAATTTTTTCTCGGTCGCGAAGTGCCAAACATGGTGTTTAAGAAGTAACCTTAGGACTTAAAGTAAGTTTTCAGGAAATGCAATTACAAAAAAGTGGCGCTAACGCGTCACTTTTTAATTGGTAGTATATGACTAAGATAGAAAAAGAGCGCAGTCCAAGACTGCGCTCTTTTTCTATCTTCTGTCGCCTCCAGCTTTTTTTGGTACGAAAGTTAGAGCTTCGCCACGCTTTGTTCCACGACCGGTTCGACCGATGCGGTGAACGTAATCTTCGAAAGTGTTTGGTAGATCGTAGTTGATAACATGAGAAACATTGTCAACGTGAATACCGCGCGCTGCCACGTCAGTTGCTACTAGGACACGAGCATTTCCGCTTTTGAAAGCTCTAAGTGAATGCTGTCGTTGACCGTGACTTTTGTTTCCGTGAATAGATTCGGCTTTAATGCCATTACGAGAAAGCTCGATAGATAGTTTCTCAACACTGTGCTTCATAGCCCCAAAAATAATTACTCGTTGCAGTTCTGGCTTCTTGAGTAAAGAAAGCAGAGTGTCGAGTTTTTTGGAGTGTTCGTATGGAACTACGTCTTGGGCAATACTGTCGGTCACATCTTTTTTACTAACAGAAATTGTCACTGGATTTTGCATGAAGTCGTTTACCAGCGCTTCAGCTTCTTTGGTCATCGTAGCTGAGAAGAAAAGTGTTTGCCTGTCAGCAGGAATACCGTCAAGAATTTTTCGGATATCGTTAATGAAGCCCATGTCGAGCATGCGGTCTGCTTCATCGAGCACGACATTTGTGATTTTGTTTGTACGCAAGTTTCCACGGTCCATCAAGTCCATGATTCGTCCTGGTGTTCCGATAATGAAATGATTGCGTCGCTTGAGCGAACGAATCTGTGGATTAATATTTGTTCCACCAACACAAGTGGTTGCCCATTGCTTGAAATTAGTGCCAAATTTTTTGAATTCAGCTTCTACTTGTAGTGCCAATTCTCGAGTAGGGGTAAGGATGATTGTTTGTTCGTCTTTATGTTCGATTGTTTTTTGGATAAGCGGAAGCAAGAAGGCAGCGGTTTTTCCGGTACCTGTTTGAGCTAAACCGATTACATCTTTTCCATCTAAGATTAATGGAATCACTTGATCTTGAATCGGTGAAGGAGTTTCAATGCCTTGTTGTTTAACAGAGTCAGCTAGTCTTCCATGCAAACCAAAGTCAGTGAATTGATGTTTTGGAACGTAAACTTCCTCAGCCACTTCGACTGGGTTTTTGTTTATAAATTGAGATGGGTTGAAGGTAGGCTGTTTTCGATTTCTGCCACCGCCACCTCCTTGACCACGACTTGGTCGGCTGTTTGAGTTTGATCGGTCGCCATTAAAACGCCTTCTGTTTGGCCGTCTGCCAGAGCTAAAAGAGTCAGATTGACTGTTTGGGCGTCGACCACTTTGTGGGCGACGCTGATTTGTTTCGGTTCTCATCAGTAAAATAGTTAATGGAGTGTTTCACCACAAATATAAAAGAGGGATAATTGTACTCCGGGGCGTGCGGTAAGAATGTGCTGAAATTCAACTTTTCATCCTTGTATGATAAAGCTAATGCGCCCACACGGAATACATAAGCCTCGATAAAATAGCATATGTTAGTGTTGTTGTCAAACTATGTTTTGTATTTAGTGTTGTTTTTCATGTATAAAATAACCTTTACTAAAGAATATGATAAACTCAAATTTAAAATATTTTTTCCAAAAAGGCTTGCAAATACTTCCAGTAAAAGTTTTGTTTACCAAATCTCCCTTTTACGCCAACTGTTTTACTGTCCGTCTAGGGATGACTATATTGTGCAACGTGGTATAGTGTTTGCCATATGAAAGATGTCTTAAAATTCGTAGTATTTGCAGGTCTTTTTGCAGTACCATTTTTAACCCTTTACGTGGAGAATGATTATTTTTTCCCGTTTATTACCGGTAAAAACTTTTGGTTCCGCATTTTAGTAGATGTAACTTTTGCAGCTTGGATTGTTTTAGCTTTTTACGAAGTGAAATATCGTCCAAGAATGTCTGGCATTACGTGGAGCTTTATGGCTCTGCTGGTCACAATGTTCTTCTCAAACATTATGGGAGCTCATCCACAGTCTAGTTTTTGGAGTAACTTTGAGCGTATGGATGGGTATGTATCTTTGGTGCATACTTTTATGTACATGTTTGTTCTTGGTTCAGTACTATCAACCAAAAAACACTGGAATGCTTTGTTCAATACCTCGCTCGGTGTTGCGGCAGCAGTTGCTATGTACGGTCTCGCTCAATATGGAGGAATGATTGACGGCGCAAATCGTATTGATAGTCGACTTGGGAACGCTGCCTACATGGCGATATACATGCTCTTCCATATATTTCTGGCCTTCTGGCTTTTTGTTGAGTCGCGCAATAATATGCTCAAATTTGTTTATGCGCTAGCGGTAGTAATGTTTGTCTTTGTATTGTTTCAAACTGGTACTCGCGGAACTGCCATTGGTTTAGTTGCCGGTGTTCTGACGATGTCGGCATACATAGCAATCTTTGGGGTGCAGTTTAAACAGTATAGAAAATACGCGGTTGGTTTGTTTTTGGTTCTTATCGCAGCCGTTTCTATATTTGTTTCAGCTCGTGATACAGATGTGGTGCAAAATAGCGTAGCGTTGAATCGTATTGCAAACATCTCTCTTGGTGACCTTGAGATACGAAGTATTATTTGGAGCGGCGCAATCAACGGAATCAAAGAACGTCCACTTATTGGTCATGGACAAAGTAATTTCAATTATGTTTTTAATGAAAATTATGACCCGCGATTGTTTGCGCAAGAGCAATGGTTCGACAGATCGCACAACATTTTTATTGATTGGCTTGTAACTGGTGGAATTTTTGGCTTAGTCGCTTATCTCAGTATTTTTGTTTGGTGTGCTTATTATCTAATTTGGCGTCCTTGGAAAGATGAAAACGATGAGTCTTTCACAGTTTTGGAGCGTGGTGTATTGCTTGGTATTTTGGCCGGTTACTTCACGCATAACTTAGTGGTGTTCGACAACATTGTTAGTTACATCTTCTTTGCGATAATTCTCGGTCTTATAACTTCTCGGGTTGGAATTATTCCTAAGAAAATTGCTAACTTTAAAACAGATGATGTTGTTACCACTCAGATTGTTGCTCCGGTAGTTGCAGTTATTCTGGCAGTGAGCATTTATTTATTTCATATTCCTGGTATGCAGGCGGCGGGCGATGTCATCGATGCTTTCAGGGCTCAAGATCCAGTAGAAAGATTGGAGAAGTTTCAGGTAGCACTTGATCGCGATTCTTTTGCAAATCAAGAAATTACTGAGCAATTGGCTCAGCAGACAATGTCAGTTATTAACAATCAGCAGATTCCCGAAGAAGTCAGACAGAAATACATAGCAGCGACAGAGCGAGAACTCATTCGGTTGGCGGAAGAAAAGCCCGGTGATGCGCGCGTGTATGTCTTTATCGGTAGTTACTATCGGTCAATTGGTCAGCTCGACAAATCAGCTGAATATCTTGAGCTGGCTCGAGCAGAGTCGCCTTTAAAGCAAGGAATCATCCATCAGCAAGGTTTTGTGGAGATGGCCAAAGGTAACAACGAAAAAGCACTTGGTTTCTTTGCAGAAGCTTTCAATCTTGTAAAAGAAAACTTAGAAGCACGAGAATACTATGCGGCAGCACTCTTTAGTGTAGACAAGAGCGAAGAAGCGCTGGCTCTGCGCTTGCCTGAAAGCGATGAAGATGTTTCTGACGAAGCAATATTGCGTCGTTTTGCAGCTAGTGATTTCTTAATCGGTACTGCCAACCAAGCGGGTGCATTGGAGTTTGTAACTGAGCTCTTTGAGTACCGAGCTAACCCTGCTTCGACTGGTAGACAAAACTGGGCTGAAAGCCCACAGACATGGGCGACACTGGCGTACTTGTACTATCAGCAAGATAAAAACGAACAAGCGATTGCTGTGCTAGAAGAATCAAAAGAGAAGTTGCCAGCTTTCTCTGCAACTGCAGACTGTTTCATTGCAAATATCGAAGCTGGTAATGATCCGCAAGAAGGTTGTCAGTAGATGTGATTATGTCTGATTTTTCAGATGGTGTAACAGTAGAAGAGATGGTTTCTTTGGCCCCGCTTACAAGCTTGGGTGTGGGAGGAAAAGCGCGCTATTTTGCGCGCTTTTCTGATGTTGATGAATTGAAAGAATTGTTTGAATTTGCAGCTCAAAAATCATTGCCGATGTTTGTTTTAGGCGGAGGAACAAATATACTTTTGTCTGATGGTGTTTTAGAAAAATTGGTAATTAAAAACGAGCTGAAAGGGATTGAGTATTCTGGTGAGGATTCTTCCGAGGTTAAGGTTACAGTAGCGGCTGGTGAACATTGGGATAATTTTGTGGCTGATGTTGCAGCGAAAGGTTTGTTCGGTGTTGAAAATCTTTCTGGTGTACCTGGGACAGTTGGCGCGGCACCGGTGCAAAATATAAATTGTTACGGAGTTTCAATTACAGATGTAATTGAATCGGTTCGTGTCTATGATGTTACTAAAGGAACAGAAAGAGAGTTTAGTAACGAAGAGTGTTTATTCGGCTACAGAGATAGTATTTTTAAACATTCAGCAGGAGCGGATTTAATTGTTACAGCTGTCACGATTAAATTGACAAAAAATGCTCCCACGAAGCTCGCTTACCGCAGCTCTTCGCAGAGTATCGAAAGTTATCTGAAGCAGAATAATATTGTTAATAAAACACCAGCAGACATCCGTGAAGCAGTTTTGTTTGTGCGTAAAAATATCGGTATGCTCGAGGGATGCTTTAGAAGTGCTGGTTCTTTTTTTAAAAACACTATTGTTTCAGAAGAAACTTTTTTATCGGTTCAGAAAAAAGTTGCCGACAGTTTCTCTGAACAAGATGCAAAACTTTCTCCTTGGCACTGGCCTCTCGAGAACGGTGAGGTTAAAATATCGACTGCTTTTTTACTCGAGTGCACAGCATATAACAAAAACAGTTACGGTAAAAAACGTCTAAACAATGTTGGACTTTCTCCGCTCCATTCTCTTTCGGTCGTCACTGAAGAAGGGGCGACGGCAAATGATGTACACGCTTTTGTCGAAAAAATAGTTTCTGCCGTAGATGATACTTTTGGATTAGTAATTGAATCAGAGGTTGTGGTGGTGAAATAAATACTAAAGCTGAGCAAAGAACGATGCGCTTATACATCGTTCTTTTTGCCTACTGGTAAAGTTTGCTTTAATGCATATTCAATAGTACTCCGAGTTCGCTATAATTGCGCCCTAAACGCCTCTCTAAAGCTTGAAACGTATATTTAGCTTGGTTATACATCACAATATATTTTGTCGCTTATGTCTTTGGACAGGCTTCTTGAATACGTATATACTACTGCAACTATGTCAATTTTGGATAGATTTTTCGGGCCCAGTTATGAGAAAGAAATTAAAGGTTTAAAGCCGCTTGTAAGCAGTGTTAATAAGCTTGAGTTAGAGATTGAGGGATTGTCGGACGAAGAAATGTGCGCACGGATAGTGTCAGTGCGCGAGCAGTTGGCAGAAGGAAAGTCACTAGATGACTTTTTGCCAGAAGTATTTGCGCTAGTGCGCGAGTCTGCAAAACGAACACTTAGCATGCGTCATTACGACGCTCAGCTTTTGGGTGGAATTATTTTGCATCTTGGTAAAGTTACAGAGATGCGTACTGGTGAAGGTAAGACTTTGGTTGCTACTCTTCCGGCCACTTTAAATGCCCTGATGGGCAAAGGGGTTCATATTGTGACAGTCAACGACTATCTGGCACGTAGAGACGCAGTGTGGATGGGACAGATATACGCTAAGCTCGGTCTCTCGGTTGGAGTTATAAACGGCGGAGAGTCTTACTTGTATGATCCTGGACACGTCGAAAAAGATAAAGAGCGTGATGAGAAAGGTTCCTACAAAGTTATATATGACTTCCTGCGACCTTGTTCGCGCGAGGAGTCATACCAAGCAGATATCACTTACGGTACAAACAGTGAGTTTGGTTTTGATTATCTGCGCGACAACATTGAGTACGAGGCTGAACGCGTTCGTCAGAAAAATCATGCTTACGCAATAGTCGACGAAATCGACTCTATTCTAATTGACGAAGCCAGAACACCACTTATTATTTCTGCTCCAGCCGAAGATAGAGAAAATCTCTATCCGACTTTTGCTGCTATTGCTGGTAAGCTTGTGACAGAGGAAGATTTTGTTGTTGATGAAAAACTCAAGAGTGCTTCATTAACAGACTCCGGTATTGAAAAGGCACAAAAAATGCTGGGAGTAGATAATATCTATACTGAAAAAGGACTCAAGTATGTACATCATCTCGAGACAGCTGTGCGTGCTAAGGCGATGTTCACTAAGGATAAAGAATACGTTATCCGTGACGGGGAAGTTGTAATTGTTGATGAGTTCACTGGTCGCTTGCAGCCAGGTCGTCGCTGGTCAGAAGGTCTGCATCAAGCAGTTGAAGCGAAAGAAGGGATGAAGATTCAAAAAGAGTCAAAGACTTTTGCTTCAATCACTTATCAAAATTACTTTCGTTTGTACGACAAGTTATCAGGTATGACTGGTACAGGACTTACTTCGCAGGAAGAGTTTTATACTGTTTACAAACTCGAAGTAGTTCCGGTTGAGCCAAACCGTGCAATTCAAAGAAAAGACCAAAATGATCTTATCTATCAAAGTGAAGCAGGGAAGTTTAAAGCAATTGTTGGCAAGGTAAAAGAGGTTCATGAAACAGGTCAGCCAATCTTGATCGGAACTGCCTCAATCGAATCAAACGAACGGTTAGCAGTATCTTTGTCTAATGCTGGAGTAAAGCACGAAATGCTTAACGCTAAAAACCACGAGCGTGAAGGAGAGATTATTGCTGCAGCTGGAATTAAAGGAGGGGTAACTCTGGCTACCAACATGGCTGGTCGAGGAGTAGATATTAAGCTGGGCGGCCCAGAGGCAACACCCGAGGAAGCAGATGAGATTAAAGAGCTCGGCGGATTATTTGTGCTTGGTACTGAACGTCACGAAGCACGTCGAATCGACAACCAGCTCCGTGGCCGCTCTGGTCGCCAAGGAGATCCTGGTGAGACACAATTTTACGTCTCTATGGATGATTCGCTTATGCGTGTTTTTGGAGGTGATCGAGTAAAAGGACTTATGGGCACTTTCAAAATTCCTGACGATCAACCAATTGAAATGAAAATGATCTCAAGCACACTAGAAAGTGCTCAGACAAAAATAGAAGGATTTCACTTTGACTCTCGTAAGCAAGTTTTGGCTTACGACGATGTACTTAATGTTCAAAGACAAAGTGTGTACGAGCGCCGTCGTAAATTACTGCTTGAAGACGAAGAAGAAGTAGCGAGCGCAAAGAGCGAGCTTATTGAAGCTTTTCCTGAAGTGAAAGATGTTATGGAAGCTAAAAAGGTAGAGCTGGGAGAGGAAGTGTTCACAGATCTGTTTCGCCGACTGGTGCTGCAAATGATTGACCTGCTTTGGGTTGAGCACCTTGAAGTTATGGGGTACACAAGGTCCAGTGTAAGTTTGCGTTCTTATGGCCAGAGAGATCCTCTGATTGAGTACCGCAAAGAAGGCAACCGGCTGTTTAAGGAAATGCAGGAATCCCTCAATTATCGTCTGGCAGAAGTGCTACCAAAAATTCAACCACAAGTAATTGCAAGAGAAGAAGCGGAAATGAAGCAAGAAGCAGTAAAAGCTCAAGAGTCAGCCACTGCTAAAGGATTAGGAGACAGTAATCAAAGCAAGTCAGAACCATCTACAAACAGCAATGTTTACGGACGAAATGATATGGTAACTGTTTCCAAAAATGGTGAAACCAAAGAATTAAAATACAAAAAAGCTGAATCACTACTGGCTGAAGGCTGGGAAATAGAAAAAAAATAGCTGCAGATAGTTATCAAGATACAAAAAAGATGCACCTAGGTGCATCTTTTTTGTATGACTACAAATACTAATCTTAAATATAGCTTGATAACACTAGTCATGTTAAACGCTTTATTAGAGATAGATTACTTTATCACACAACTCTCCACACTTTTATCAATAACTTTAAAGTGTGTCACGGAACTTGTTTATTGACTCATGGTTAAATACTTGTATCATATATATAACTATGAATATTTTATTGAGAGTTCTTTTCAACGCACTTGGTCTGTTATTAATTGCTCAGTTTATACCAGGTATAGACGTTTCTGGCGTTTATGTGGCTATTATTTCTGCTTTAATTTTAGGCTTGCTTAATCTTATCATTAAGCCTGTCTTGCTTATTTTGACCTTACCTATAACAGTAATTACACTTGGATTATTTGCGTTCGTGATCAATGCAGCCTTATTTTACTTTGCTGCATCCTTTATTGATGGATTCGATGTTAAGGGATTTTTACCTGCTTTTATCGGTGCTCTGCTTATGAGTTTGGTGAGTGCTGTTGGAAACCGTTGGATAGACTAAAAAATGGCTTTTATTATTTGAAATATGCAATCAGCTGAGATTAAAAATCTCAGCTGATTGCATATTAATCTGTACTGAGGTACTGTGTCGCTACTATGTTTGTAGATGAACTAACAATTTATGCCAAAGCAGGAGACGGCGGCAACGGCGTTGTGCGCTGGAGGCATGATAAGTATAAACCTTTAGCTGGTCCTAGTGGCGGTAATGGAGGTAGTGGCGGCGACGTTTACGTGCGCGCTGTTAAAGATTTGAATCGTCTTTCTAAATACACAGGAGACGCTAGTTTTATTGCGGAATCTGGTGATGCTGGATCTGACCAAAGTAAAGAAGGTAGCAACGGTGGAGACATGTATATCGATATTCCTGTCGGTTCGCGTATTAGGGACATTGATCGTGATCGTTCATTCGAGCTGCTTACAGTCGGAGAGACTGAACGTATTTTAAAAGGTGGGTCTGGGGGTCTTGGAAATGAACATTTCAAATCGTCCGTCAATCGTTCTCCGGAACAGTTTACTACGGGCAGGGAAGGTGAGGAAGGAAACTTCTCAGTTGAGGTTTTACTAGCTGTTGATGTTGGTTTGGTTGGTTTGCCAAACGCAGGTAAATCTACTTTGCTCAACACTGTCACAAATGCTGAGTCTAGAATTGGAGCTTATCCATTTACAACTCTTGAGCCACACCTTGGTGACATGTATGGAGTATTAATAGCTGATATACCAGGGGTTATAGAAGGTGCTGCTAGCGGAAAAGGTCTTGGTCACAAGTTTCTTCGACACATAGAGCGCACCAAAATGATTCTGCATTTAGTATCTCTTGAGGACGAAGATCCAGTTGCTCAGTATTACACCATTCGAGGAGAGCTTTCAGAGTACAACAAATCACTTTCAGAAAAAGAAGAGTGGATTATTTTAACTAAAAAAGACCTTGTTAATAAGGACAAAATAGACACAGTTCTCAAAGAGCTTGAAAAAAGTGAGAATCGTGTTCTTGTAATTGGTCAAGATGACCCAGATTCTTTCAAAGAATTACAAAGTAAACTGGTAAAACATTTGGAGGGTAATAAATAGGCTAGTTGGCAGGTAAGGCAAACTGGTTAGTAGGCAAGTAAGTTACAAGTAAAATCTTAACTTGTAACTTAGAGTCACGAGACGTACAATGTCCGTATATTTTTGTTAGTAATTTTAATATTTATCATGCCGTATAAAACAACTATTGGGTTGGAAGTTCATGCCGAACTAGCTACAAAAAGTAAAATGTTTTGTGGTTGTAAAAATGATCCCTTCAACAGTGAACCAAACTCAAATATTTGTCCTGTTTGTACTGGACAGCCAGGAGCACTTCCGGTTCCGAACGAACAAGCGATAGCAATGGTGCTTCAATTTGGACAGGCGATAGATGCTAACGTGGCAACTTATTCAGAGTTTGATCGTAAAAATTATTTTTACCCAGACTTGCCGAAAGCTTATCAGATCAGCCAAAATACTTTCCCTTTCTTAAGCGGCGGCGAACTCGAAGGAGTTGAAATAACTCGTGTGCACTTAGAAGAAGACACGGCTCGCAATCAGCATGATAAAGGGAATGACAGTTTGGTTGATTTCAATCGTTCAAGTGTTCCACTCATGGAACTTGTGACTGAACCAGTGATACACGATTCCGAAACTGCAGTACGCTTTGCTCGCGAGCTCCAGTTACTTTTGCGTACTTTGAAAATATCAGAAGCAAACATGGAGAAAGGGGAGATGAGAGTCGAGGCCAACATTTCCGTAAGTAAAGATGATAATCAACTCGGGACAAAAGTAGAAGTAAAAAATCTCAACTCATTTAAGTCAGTGGAAGGAGCAATTGCTTTTGAAGTCGATCGTCAGATCAAAGTGCTTGAATCCGGAGGGAGTCTCATACAAGAGACTCGTGGCTGGAACGAGAATACTCTAGAGACTTTTTCTCAACGTGCCAAAGAAGTAGCAGAAGAGTATCGTTACTTCCCAGATCCTGATATACCCAAGATTGACACAAGCAAACACAGTGACTTCAGCGAAGATCGTTTAGCCGAGAAAATGGCTATTCTACCCAGTAAAAAAAGGGAATTGTATGAAAATCTCGGCTTACCGAGCAAATCAATAGAGGTACTTATTTCGCACTCTGGAGTTAATGATTTTGCTACAAATTTTTTTCATGACAAAACACTTAAATCAGAAACTGCACGCCTAGCTGCAAACTACTTAACTTCAGATGTCCTGTCACAGCTTGATGACAGTCATAATATAAGTGATCTTAATCCAAACCACTTTAAAGAACTTATGGTAATGATTTTAGACGATAAGATTGGCTCTAGAGGGGCTAAAGATCTCTTGGGGGATTTGTTTGGCAGTGATGTTGGCCCCTTTGAAATAGCAGAGGCAAAAGGACTCTTGCAAATGTCTGACGAATCCGCACTTCAGTCTGTTGTAGATGAAATTATCTCAGAGCAAAAAACTGTTTCTGACGAATATAAAGCTGGTAAAGAGGCTGCTATGCAGTTCTTAGTAGGTCAAGGAATGAAGAAAACAAGAGGTTCCGCTAATCCCGCCTTGCTTAAATCTCTGCTAGAAAAGTCTTTAAAATAAGGTTATCTCGATTACAAGAGAAAGTAATACACTGCTGTGCATAACAGCAGTGTATTTTCTTGTTACAATTAAGACAAACAAGTATGGATAATATTGTTCTTGATGGAGTTGTTTATGTAAAGGCTGCTTTGGTGGCGAAGGATTTTCGCTATACCGCTGATTATGTAAGCCAGCTCTGCAGGGCAAAAAAAGTTAAAGCACGTTTGGTTGGGCGGGCTTGGTACGTAAACCCCGATTCTCTTGGTCTATATAAAAAAGAACTTAAACAAGAAAGAAAAAGCAAAGGTGCCTCAGAGACTAAAACAACTACTTCAAATGACAAGATAAGTATTAAGGCTGTGTCTGGAGCCAGTGTAAAAGAAATAGAAGTTAAGGCTCCAAAGTCAGCTAATAAGAGTGTACATGTGCCGGTAACTGTCATCTCTCCTTCTTCAGTAAGAGTTGTTCCGCCAGTACTGAAGTCCAAAACATTAAAGTTTACAAATAATCAAGCCTCATCAAGTGAGACTGTGAGCAAAGATCCTGCGTACTCAGAAGACAATGCAGATCTTATACCAATATTGAGTCGCAAGAAATCGATTATGCATACTGTACGTGTAGAGGCTGCTGATGCAAAGAGGATGAAGATTGTTAAAACAGAAAAGCCGTCATCTTTTTCTCCTACCGAAATTCCGAGTGTTTCTCTCTCAGGTAATATCACAGTTGAAGATTACGAAGAAGATGTTCCTGAAATTAAGAAGGCTAATTCAAAGGATAATTTTTCTAATTCTGGCTATGAAAATAAAGACAGATCTGCTGCTAGTGATGGCACAAAAACTGCAAAAAAATATGAAGACAAGATAACTTTGAGTGATATTAATTCTAAAAAGACGACAAAAATTAATGTAATAACTAACGATTCACCTAGTGAAGCAATCAGAAAAATAGCTTCAAAGAAAAGAAAAATGGGAATCAGAAGACTTGATGATAAAAAGGAAATAAAATCCTTAGTAAATAACACTAAACTAACCAGTGCTCAAAATAAGTCTACTGATACCATAGCTAGAAAATCCCTTCCTTCCGAAATAGTGCTGAAGAAAACCTTAGACACAAATCAGCCTTCTCTTTTAAGGTCTATTTCACCTGTTGGTAGAGATTATGTGGTTAGTCCTATACACGTAGTTTATGTAGTAGTATTTTCAGTTTTCATGGCTGTGGTCATTTTATCGGCAAGTAGCGTGGTGTCAGTTTCACCTCAAGAATCAAGCTCAACTTTTGTTTTTAACATGAAACAAATAACAGATATCTTGTGGGATTTTTTGGGTGTCTAGATTTGTTTTAAGGTCTTTGGTTGGGCAGCCGTTCAAAGCTAAATACATGTCTTGTTTATGCACAGTCAATATGAGTATTAATGTTGATTTGGCTTTATAATAATAGTTAAGTTATGGGAACTGCACTTCAAATTAATGGACGTACTTTGTCACCTGTTAAGGATGCTGCTAAGGCAACTTCTTATTCTCGTGGTTACATCACTCGCTTGGCTAGAGAGGGTAAAATCGTCGCGAGTAATGTCGGCACAAGATGGTTTGTCGATTTCGAATCCCTTTGTAATTATGAAGAAGCATCTTTGCTTGAAAGTGCAGTTCGACGCAATCAATTGAGTGAGGAGCGTCGACGCGAACGCCAGTTGAATACTGTTGCAGACAAACTGAGTAAGAGGCAGTCTTCTCAGGTTCGTAACCTAAAAGTTAAGTCTATGACAATTGGCGGGCTTGTGCTTGCCCTTGGTTTGTTAGGAGGAGTGACTGGATATAAATTTTGGGGGAGTGATATTACTCAATCACAGATAAATAGTATTTCCGCAAAAGGTAGCGCTAATACCGCGAGTACTGTTGATACTGCATTATCCAATCAGGCCATTCCAGAAGTTCCGGTAGCCAGCGGTTTGGTTAATGCAGAATATTTGGTTGATGAACCGAAGCGTGAGGTGAGTCAAATGGACGGAGTAGACATGTACGGGCTGCTTCTTTTGCCGGTAATTGGAGATAAGAGCACATCTTTACTGGATAATGTGTTCTCTGATCCTGTAAATATTCAGCATAATTCTGACGGAACTTATTCAGTAGTATGGTTGTCAGATGACGGTGTTGAGAGTAGTCACAAGATCCCGTTTGTTCTTTTGCCGGTTGAGAGTGAAGTTGGTGCAAGTGACGAGTATCATAATATATGAGTAAGTTATTTTTTCATAAGGCAATAAATCTTCTGCCAACCATCATACTGATGGTGATTGTGTCTTTTTTGGCTTACTTCGCCAGCTCTATTTTTGTGCAAGCCGCCCCCAACCCAACCATAAACTACCAAGGAAAACTCACCAGCAGCTCTTCTG
>JABAZV010000015.1:0-961 GCA_018608435.1 Patescibacteria group bacterium
CGGGTGCTCTAACCAATTGAGCTACGGCCGCAGAAATTTAGTCTGCGTATTTTCCTCTCCTTACTTCTGCTCATATACTTTACTACATGTGCTGTAAGTGGCAAGAGTATAGCGGTTTTATGTATTTTTTTCAAGTTTTTTCAAGAAATATTAATTGTTCTTGAAAAGCTTGCTTAATATGATTTATCTTGTATAGTATCGCAAGTTAGCAATTTGCTCCCAATCTCCCTTCTCGTTTATTTTTTAAAGAATCTATGGCGCGTTAATCCGGCGTCTTACGGTTTAAATCACTATCCTCATGCCGACAATTTTGTAGGTGTGTAAGTATATTTATTAATAACGTCTGTAAAAAGCAGGCTGTAATCAAAAAGTATTAATGCTAAAATCATACTCAATGGTATTCGGTAAATACAACTCGCGTGTTAAAAACGTCGCTATTGTTTTGTGTGCTTTACTTTTTGCTGGGTATATTTATGGATTGCAATACGGTGAGGCATTGACAGGTGTGTTCTCCGGAAACAAACAAGCGCCAGCCCTGATGGCAGGATCTGAAATACACGAAGAAAATTGTGTCATTGGTGAAATTTCTGAAAAAACAGTAATCTTGCGTATTGATGATATTCAAGCTTATTCGTGGAGTGAAACTGCAATGAAAATTATTGAGGACGCAGTTGCGCGAAATATCCCTCTCACGCTCGGCGTTATTCCAGCGCAACTTGAAACCGATCAAGCATTGGTCAATTTTCTTAAAAAACAGAGTTGCAATGTAGAAATAGCTCAACATGGCTTTGATCATGGTGCGAGCATAGATCATGCAGAGCCAGAGTTTTTGCGTGCCGATAAAGCTACTGCTGAAGAGAGAATTTCTCAAGGCTTGAATTTGCTGGAAGATTCTCTGGGTCAGACAGTGGTGACTTGGATTCCGCCACAAAACCGTCATTCTACTGAGACGGTAGAAGCG
>JABAZV010000015.1:971-9880 GCA_018608435.1 Patescibacteria group bacterium
GTTGTTGCGGCTTGTGAAGAAAAATTTGAATTTGATAATGTCTGCGTGGTTATGCTTCACCCGCAACATTTTGCCAGTGGACTGGATCATAATGAAGAGCTCTACCAGCAATACTACATTTCTTTGCTTGATCAGCTAAAGGAAGCTGGAGTGAGCTTCGCTAAGTTTAATGATTTTGATCATGTGGTTTCAGAGTAGTAATTACTGAAACTGCTAGACGACAGCACTAGAATATATTTGTAAACTTTGTTATTCTGAGCGCAATTGATTTGGCAGTTTTGGTCTGATCAAAGCAGCCAACGTAGCTCAGTCGGTAGAGCGCATCCATGGTAAGGATGAGGTCCTCGGTTCAATCCCGAGCGTTGGCTCAAAGTTAGGTAGTTGTTTTTATATTTGAAGTCGCACTTTTCTGCGGCTTTTTTTGTTGTGAAGCGAGAGGAAAGCGTGGCGGTGCGCTAGCGCGCCGTCTAGCTTTCCTGCTATACTCACGCCATGAGTGATGCTAAGTTTACCCAAAACGAAAGAATTGCAGAAATTGAAGCAGCGATGCTTGAGCCGACTTTTTGGAATGATTCAACTGCGGCGCAAGCGCAGATTAAAGAGCTGCAGGAATTAAAAGACACATCAGAAGGAAAAGGGAAGTATGACCGCGCTGACGCGGTGTTTACCATCGTGGCTGGAGCCGGCGGTGACGACGCAGAAGACTTTGCGCGCATGTTGGTAGAGATGTACCAAAAGTACGCCGAAGGTCGCAATTGGGAAGTGATGATTATCGACAGTAACGCCAACGATCAAAACGGCTATCGCAACATAACCTTTGAGATAAAAGGAAAAGACGCCTACGGTGTGCTGCAGACAGAGTCTGGAGTGCATCGCTTGGTGCGCATTTCTCCTTTCAACAGTAACGGCAAGCGACAAACTTCGTTTGTTTTGGTCGAAGTTTCTCCGCGACTAGAATCAACTGCAGCGGTTGAGTTTAACGACGACGATTTAGAAATCTCATTTGCTCGTTCAGGAGGAGCTGGTGGACAGAACGTAAACAAACGCGAAACAGCAGTGAGAATGGTTCACTTGCCAACCAAAATATCGGTTAACGTTTCTACCGAACGATCGCAGCAGCAAAACCGCGAGCGAGCCACAGCACTTTTGGCTGGAAAAGTTTTTGCTTTTGAAGAAGAACAAAGACGACGTGAACTGCAAGGTCTATCGGTAGAGAAAAGTATAAAAATTGAATGGGGAAGTCAGATTCGTTCGTACGTCCTACACCCATATCAATTAGTGAAAGATCACCGCACTAATACTGAGGTAAGGAATATAGACGCTGTGTTAGGCGGAGGAATACAAGATTTTTTAAATGCTGCTGAAGAATTGAAGCAGAATGTGAAGTAGAATAAAAGTCTTTTAATATTGTTTTTAGTTAAAACTCAGCCTGCACAGGCATACATTTGGAGTCACATTTTTCCGTGTTATACTTATCTGCGTATGATTTACTTCGACAACGTTTCTAAGCTATACAACGACAGGAATAGCATCGCTGTCCAAGAAGTTACTTTTCAAGTAGAGCCCAAAGAGTTTGTATCAATTGTCGGACACTCTGGTGCTGGCAAAACAACTTTGCTCAAAATGATAATCGCAGAAGACAAGCCTACTAACGGTCAGGTTTTCTTTGAGTCAGTTGATGTGCATCGCATCCCAAAGTCCCGCTTGCCAAAGTATCGTCGCAAAATTGGAACTGTGTTCCAAGACTTCAAGCTTCTGCCACACAAAACAGCTTACGAAAATGTCGCTTTCGCTATGGAAGCCAATGGTCGAAGTGATTCTGAAATTTCTGAAAATGTCCCACAAGCTCTGGCTCTGGTTGACTTAGAAGACAAAATCTGGAATTTCCCACACGAGCTATCAGGTGGTGAAAAACAAAGAGTGGCAATTGCTCGCGCGATTGTAAATCAGCCTGACATAATCATTGCTGATGAGCCGACTGGAAATCTAGATCCTATCGCCACTTATGAAGTGGTGCAGATTTTACGAAAGATTAATGATCTTGGAACTACCGTTATTATGACTACGCACAACAAAGGTGTGATTGACGAAATTGATCGCAGGGTTATCACGATGGACGGTGGACGTGTCGTGCGTGATGACGAAACAGGTAAGTATGTTTTGTAAACTTTTATAACATAATTTATGATCACTGCACTTCGTAGAATAACAAAAGCTGGCTTTGTAGGATTTTGGCGCAACGCGTATGTTTCGATGGCGTCTATTTTTGTTTTATTCATTGCTCTATTTGTTATTGGAGTGGCGTTGTTC
Organism: Patescibacteria group bacterium; assembly: GCA_018608435.1. Classification (GTDB taxonomy): domain Bacteria; phylum Patescibacteriota; class Minisyncoccia; order Phycocordibacterales; family UBA918; genus OLB19. The sequence continues at coordinate 3,282 of JABAZV010000015.1, forward strand.
GTCAATCAATTGCTTAGTACTTCACTAGACACACTGCAATCAAAAGTCGATATCAATGTTTACTTTGTACCAGATGCTCCACAAGAGGAGATTGATCGTATTTCAGATGCTGTGAGAGCGCTCCCTGATGTTTCTACTGTGACTTACACTTCGCGTGAGGACGCTTTGGCAGAATATCGCGAACGTAACAAAGACGATACTATTTCACTTCAAGCACTAGAAGAGCTCGACGACAACCCACTTGGTGCGAACATTGCGATTCAAGCTAAAGAAACTTCGCAGTATGAATACGTTGCACGTTTTCTCGATGAACAGCAAGAGCTAGAGCAGCCACAAGTGCCAGTTATCGATGAGATTAATTATGCTCGCAACAAAAAATCTATCGACAACCTCACTGCAATTATTGTTGCCACTCAAAAAGCGAGTTTGATCGTAATGGCTGTATTATTGCTTGCCGCAATTTTGATTACTTTCAATACCATTCGTTTGGCGATTTACACAGCACGTGAAGAGATTTCAATCATGCGCTTGGTAGGGGCTGGGAATATGTTTATCCGTGGGCCATTCATGCTGCAAGGTATCATGTACGGTCTTATTGCCGGTATTCTGACTCTGGCTGTATTTTATCCAATCTTGGTGTGGCTTGGTCCGCGAACGGAAGCTCTGTTTGAAATCAATCTTTTCAATTACTACATCGTGCATTTCGGAGAGATCTTTATCGTCATTGTTGGTATTGGAGTTGTTCTCGGCTTGCTCTCTAGTACATTTGCTGTTGCGCGGTATTTGAAGGTGTAAGTAAACAGGCGGCACTTAAAGGTGCTGCCTGTTTTCTATTTTGCATCTAAAAAACAATTATTATACAAACCAATTTCTTCATTATTTATCATGGCCAGAAAGGTAACTAAAACTGCAAAAGTCATCAAGGGCAGTCGCAAAAAAGTCTCTGCTGTAAACAAAAAGAGTGCGACTCCTAAAGCAAAAAACAAGAAAGTAAATAAACCAACTAAAACAAAAAAGTATATTTTTGTGGTTGGTGGAGTGATGAGCGGGGTTGGCAAAGGGGTTACATCGTCATCAATTGCTATGCTGCTGAAAGCACGCGGTCTATCAGTCACTGCGATTAAGATTGATCCTTACATTAACGTGGATGCGGGCACGATGAACCCAACCGAACACGGAGAAGTTTTTGTTTTGAAAAGTGGACTAGAAACTGATCAGGACATGGGAAATTACGAACGTTTTTTGAACGTTGATTTGCCGCCGATAAACTACATGACCACCGGCAGTGTGTATCAGTCAGTCATTCAGAAAGAGCGCAACTTAGAATACGAAGGGCGAAACGTTGAGGTTGTGCCAGACATTCCGCTTGATGTGATAAGACGCATAAAAGAAGCGGGAGAAAAAAGTAAGGTAGATGTTGTTTTGATTGAAGTCGGAGGAACTGTAGGTGAATATCAAAATGTTTTGTTCCTCGAAGCTGTGCGTATGATGAAGTCAGCCGAGCCAGCCGATGTGGCGGTGGTGATGGTAAGTTACTTGCCTGTCCCTGGCAGTATTGGAGAAATGAAAACAAAGCCAACTCAAACTGCAGTGCGCAGCCTAAACGCAACTGGAGTATTTGCCGATATGATTATTGCTCGTAGCTCAGAGCCAGTAGACGAAAAGCGCAAAGAAAAAATCGCTCGCTTCTGCAACGTTAAGCCTGAGCATGTTATTTCTGCACCAGATGTTGAGAGTATTTACGACATCCCTTTAAATTATGAGGAAGACGAAATGTCATTGCAAATGCTGCGTATTTTAGATTTGCCGACACGTAAGCCTGCTGACCTAAAAGCATGGAAGCAGTTTGTTAGTCGCTCAAAGCGCAGTAATGACGTAGTGAAGATTGCTGTAGTTGGAAAGTACTTCAACTCAGGAGACTTTGTTTTGTCGGATGTTTATCTTTCTGTTTTGGAAGCGATTAAATACTCAGCCTACAAGCTTGGTTTGAAACCAGAGATATCGTATTTGTCGGCTCAAGATTTTGCCGATAAGAAAAACTTGCGCGGATTGCGCAAGTACGACGGTGTGTTAGTTCCGGGCGGATTTGGCACAACCGGAATCGACGGAAAGCTTAATGTTATTGAATACGTAAGAAAAAACAAAATTCCTTACTTTGGGATTTGCTATGGTATGCAGCTTATGGTATTGGAATACGTGCGGAACGTTTTGAAGCTCAAAGATTCAAGTACTGAAGAAATTAACCCAAACGCAAAGCATCTTGTTATTGGTGTTATGTCAGAGCAGCGAGAAAAGATTGCCAATAAAGAAATGGGCGGGACAATGAGATTGGGTGAGTATCCTGCTGTGCTAAAGCAAGGATCAGTAGCAATGAAAGCTTATCACAATAAAGAAATCACCGAACGACATCGTCATCGCTATGAAGTTAATCCAGATTACATCGAAGACATAACAGCTGCTGGCCTAATATTCTCGGGCACATCACCAGACGGTTCATTAATGGAGATTGCAGAACTTTCGGTTGCAGACCATCCATTTTTTATGGGCGTACAGTTTCATCCCGAACTAACCGCTCGACCTTTTGATCCGCACCCACTCTTTACGGCGTTTGTAAAAGCAGCTTACGAGGCAGATGTGTAAGATGACGTGCAGGATTGATTTGCTTGTACAATAATTTAATTAATTTATATTTTGACTTATGTTTAAAGGAGACTGGAAATGTAGCAAGTGCGGTGGGGGAATTGCAGAATTGCCTTTTGAACCAAAAGGCACATCAGGCCTTACTTGCAGAGAATGTTACTTTAAAGAAAAAGATGGTGGTGCTCCAAGCGAAGCTTCATCTTCTCCGGAAGATTCGTCTACTCCACAAGCTCCGGCTGAATCTTCAGCTTTTGATGACAGGACAGACATTCCTCCATTTGATCCAGATGAATTCGACACAGCAACCGAGCCAGCTCCAGACGATCCAAATTCTGAAGCAACTCCAGCAACACCGGGCGAACGAAAGATGTTTACGGGTGATTGGGCGTGCGCAGGATGCAATGGAGCGATTACTCAACTACCGTTTCAGCCGCGCGATACGAGTAATTTAAAATGCCTAGATTGCTTTCGGGGTAATAAGTAGAGCGTGTATTTTATTAAGCTGGGCAGAGGAGGATGATAAATAATAATTTTATGCTATACTCTGCCCACACTAATTGGCGGATCGTCTAACGGTAGGACACTTGTTTTTGGTACAAGTAATCGGGGTTCGATTCCCTGTCCGCCAGCAGCTTTTCAGAATTAAGTTCTGAACTAACAACTACGGCTTTATTGCTTGAGGCATTGCGTTGGAGAGTGATTTCTCCGCTATTTAGCGTATTTACTCTTTCAGCAATGAACTCGAATGGTTTATTAAACACCGGTGTAACTACTTTGTCTTTGACGAGTAGTTGCTCAAACACAACACCCAAAAGTTTTCGTTTCTGCTTTTTGGTTGCCTTGTTCGTATACAGCTCTTTAGCTTGTTGTGTTAGATCTAGTATATGTGAACCGAGCTCAACGTAACTAATATCAGATGTCATGCAGCCGAGGCCGACGAGTGTCTGACGTGCATCGTGAATGTCCGACTTGTTGGGCTGGTGAAAAAACTCCAGCTCTTCCATGTCGAACCCGGCAATCGCGAGACGCAAGACCGTTTGGTCCAGGCGCTTGCGCATGATCTCTGCGACCGGGAAGTCAGGACGGTCCATCGCACCACAGTGGTCGACGTAGATCCCTTCTTTGGTCCGGCCGGCACGACCCTTGCGTTGCGTGGAGTCAGCCAACGAAATGGCTTTGAGATACAAGCCCTCAACACCATCCACCAGCTCAATCCGACGTTCCATGCCGGAATCCACTACTGCGTCGATGTCATCGATCGTAACGCTCGTTTGCGCCACGTTCGTCGACACCACCACCTTTGGGCGACCGTAATGCTTGAAGCACTTGGCCTGCTCCTCAGGAGTCAATTGACCATGAAGCGGCAGAATTTCTGCCGACACCTGCATCTGCGCGAGCGCATTGCATGTATCGGCGATTTCCTGCTTACCCGGTTGGAAGACCAGAACGTTTCGGCCGCCAGCAACCAGTGCCGCCACATCATCAACCAGACGCATGCCTGCCGTCTTGATTTCGACAGGAAAGAGTCGCCCAGGAACCGTGATGACCGGCGCGCCGTTGTAGAACGCACTCAGTTTTTCAGCTTCCATGGTGGCACTCATGAGCACCACTTTGAAGTCAACTCCCATCTCGATCTGACGCTTGGCCCACGAAACGAGAACTTCCATGTTCTCGTTCCACTCATGAACCTCGTCAAGAACCAGGATGGTTTTGCCGCCGACACCAGCACCGATAAGTTCTCGCACAAGAGCGAGACCGTCTGTGCAGAAGAGGCAGCGGGTCAATTCCGAGTCTTTCCGGTCGACCGCTGTGCGGTAACCAATCGTCTGACCCAGCTCTTCTCCATGCTCTTCTGCCACACGCTGAGAGACCGTACGGGCCGCCAAACGACGTGGCTGAGTTACGACCAGGTCGTAACCTTCGTCGAGCAGATACTGAGGCACCTGCGTCGACTTTCCAGCCCCTGTCTCGGCCGTGATGACCGTGACGGAGTTGTTGTTAACTGCTTCGAGGATCGTCTCCCGAAAAGCAGCGATCGGTAGTTTTTGATTCGTCATTTCATTTCCTCGAGCATGGGTATCGCGATGCGACTTGACCCACCCTGCTCGGCCAGATTTAACTGACTTCCTGCGTGCTATATCCCGCAAAGGCTAGTAACACAGGCGTGCGGGCAGGGCTGCCCGGGTTGATCTGTTTCATCCTTATGGAATCATCAGCACGGATACACATCCGTGTACAGATGGAGGTTTTTGATGAGAACCTGCCTTAAAACTCATAACCTTTATCAACACCACCACACTGGTGTTGATTGAAAGAACATTCCTGAGATGTGGCTCAGGTTGGGTTAGCTCGCAAAGCGCGAGCTGAGTCCCGGCAGGATCGTCTCGGTCCACACCGTCTCACTGCAGTGCAGCAAGAAGGAAGTGTTGGAGAGGAGACCTGCTTGCGGCGAGGACTCCATTCCTTCGAGAACGAGGTCGCGGAGGTCCAGATCAGACTGATGACCGCGCACGACCGCCAGCGAGTACTGAACCCCGTGCCCGCCGGGTTTCCCTGCAATCGGACCGAAATCCTTTCGGACAACGGTCACGATGGCACCGTTTGTTTCCATTCCACGCGCAAGCGTGTTCAGGTCGGAACGAGCGGCACCGACCGAGTCGATCATCACGATCCCTTTGCAAGGATGTGACATCTTCTCGGCAAGGAGACGCTTCGCTTCGGTGACACCGGCCTCGTAGGCTTCGACTGCCGACTCGAGCTCACCTCGAGCTTCGGCATTTCCTTCCGCCGCCGCGACGAACCTCGCAAAGAGATCCTTCTTGGCGTTCTCCGACACCTCCGGACGTTCCTTATTGAACGGCGGAAGTGTCGAGAGAGCACGGACTGCTGTCCAGCCCAGTTCGGTCAGCGTTTCTGCCGACTGATTGGGACGAACGTCGAAGATCTCTGCGTCGGTGTCCATACCTTCGTAAGTGACACCGACTGCCTTCATGGTGGCAACCAGACCATCATAGTCTGGGTCCGCGACGATGGCATCGAAGCCAGCGAACTGACCGAGTCCGATGAGTTCGGCACAACCCGGGGCAGATGCCCGATCGACGATGTGAGCGTCACCGCCCAACATCTCTTCGATCTGTTCAGCCGCCTCAGGCGTACGACCTTCTCCCTTGTGGTGATCGCGAACGACCACACCGACTCCGCGCTCGGTGAGCGCAGCGATGGTTTCGGCGAGAACCGGTGTTGCACCGGTGTCAACGAACAGAACGGTTTTGGCGTCAGTCGGAATTGCTTCCAGCACCGCTTCACGGTCGGCATCGCCGAAGAACTTCGAGAATACAGTAGGGACGTTCTTGATTGGGAAGTTAAACATGAGTAGTTCTCCTGGTTTGCCCGTATGAGGCGGTTTTGGGTTTGTAGGAATCGCTTGTGCGATCCCTCGTACCGTACCAACCGTAGTTAGTCCGGCAACGAGGAATAACATTGCAGTCGTTATGTAAATAACTATTGTTCTGCGATATTCCTGCTACCTATTTAGTTGTCAAAGAATTCCTTGTTCTGCATCTGCCATAGCCAGCTCATTTATCCTGGCTCTATGGTCTTACTGATGTACAAAGGACATTTCTATAAGCGAAACATCTTCACTTGCAGTGATGTCCTGCTGAGCTAGTCTCAGCTCTACGTTACACAAAAAGCGGTTGAGAAATATCTTCCAATGGATACGTACTCGTACCTGTTCTTTAAGAAGAGATCTCTCAACCGCTTTGTTTCCAAAACGCTGAAAAATATAGAAATTGAGCCCTATTTTCTGTTGGACTTCAGACTCTCTCCTCAAAGAATCTTTTGTGTAGTTTTAAGGTGCTAACCCACGTCTCTTATCTATATATAATAGCATACTATACATATATTGTCAAGGTAGTGATACATACTTATATGGAGGGGTGGGGGGTCAATTCGGGGGG
>JABAZV010000016.1:0-772 GCA_018608435.1 Patescibacteria group bacterium
CTACGAGACTTATAATGCCTTCGCTCGGTACCTCTCCTCCACCCCGCTATGTTTTTGACTGATTTGTTTTCTTCTTTGAATTGAGTATTTTAATTAAAAAATAACTTTACTGACTTGTAACTTTACTAAAAATCAGTAGTGCAACACACCATACACTATTTTTTGTTAAGTGACAATACAAATAAATAACATTGACAAAAGTTATAAAATGTGATTATATGTTGGAACGTACCTGCAAAGGACGTTTGTTCTTTACAGGATTCTGTCACACCCTCGGAACCTTTGGTCAAAAAGTTTAGCCATTAAGAGGTTACAATTAACGGCTGCTAAGCAGCAGAGGCAAAAGCCTCGGGAGACTAAATGAGTATTCAAAGTTTTAGAGAAAATTCTTCAAGTGATTCGACGCCTGAGATAATATCCTTTGGTATATACTTTTGCCGTTGTGAAAAAAGCAACAAAAAAGAAGTATTACACTTCGATATAATGGGCTGCAGAAAAAAGGGAGAGTTGCCAAAAAACATAGGTCACATATGTATTGGCGTATCGGCCAGAAACATGTTCAGCACATCCGGTCGAATCGATACTTGTGAATACGGGGAAAAATACTACGATATAATTGAGACAGTACAGGAAGAGGCCTCACACATACTTGATGTAATGAGAGTCGATAACCAATACCCTCTTACAGAGTGGGTAGACAGATGGACAGAATATAAAAGCAGCAGACTTCTGGAAAATGTTTTGAATCATTAAATGAGTCACTTCCGACCGG
>JABAZV010000016.1:782-50069 GCA_018608435.1 Patescibacteria group bacterium
GGTTAGCATAGCTAACCGGTCTTTATTATTTAATAACTTGCAAAAATTGTGTTTCGTGTTGTTTAAAATTATACAAGGTTTATTTGTGAAGTATTGACAAAACTGAATTATGCTGTAGAATATAAAGAGTTCCATAAACAAAAGGGGTTTTGTATGTCAAATTTTGATGAGGATGTTAGCTTCAAAAAAGTTTTTAAAGCTACACTGAACCTTAGTCCTTGGAAGGTTATTTTTATTCTAAGTTGTTATGTAACAAACATAGTATGCCTGAACTACGCAGTAGGTAAAGGTGTCGGGGAGTTAGAGTATCTTAGCTGGATGATTTGTGCGGCTATTATTCTAAGCCAACCATTTTTGGCTGTTGACCGCGCTCATCTTTTAGCACTAGATGAACAATTTAAACTGGCAAATACTCATATACAAGGATCTGTTTCCGTTTCACAGAAGTCGACTTTTAAAAATAAAGCAAATCGTCGACTGATTGCCTCTTGCCTTGTCGCGTTTGTTTCAATACTGACTACGCAATTCACTATAATGACATTGCGAGACGAAAGCATAATAGGATCAGTAAGAACAACACCCTTGTACGAAGCCAAAGCAGAAGTATTAGCTGAACTAAAAAAACCAAACCTCTAATCGGGATTTTCTCATCCATGGAGAAAGGATGGCAATAGAGAATGTACAGCCGGTGAACAGAGGATTATTTCGTACCCGTCTTATTGAAAGAGCAGATAAAGCTCGTGCTGATATTGCCAAGAACGATGCTGACATCAACACAAGGCTTGCTCTCATCGGAGAGATGGAACAAGCTGAGAAAGAAGGCACAGGATCAGCTTATGCTACGATGATGAAAAAGAATAATTTGTTAATTAACATTTTATTTGCTTTTATATCAGCGATGCTGGATCTGATACCCTACCTGCTTATTAGCAGTCACATCAGCCGAGAGCTGGCTGAAAACGGAAACAAGGATCGTAATTACAGTTTCAACACTGTAAAAGTTCCAAATGTTCATTAAGATATAATTGTAAACGCCTCCCGAGTTCGCTCGGGAGTTTTTTAATGCACAACCTCGCACACGAATATACTTCGATTTGCTTTTATGTCTTGACAATCGTAGTATTCTGTGAAATAATAATAAAGGAGTACAAAAAAGTTCATCAAAATAAACCAAAAAGAGGTACGAAATCATGAAAAATCTTAACCGTTTTTTCTTTGTTGTTTTTATTGTCTCTTTGCTGCAAGGCTGCGGTTCGAGCGGTGGCAATATTCCATTCGTGAATTACGATCCATTGGCAACCACACATCTAATGAACATCAACACTGGGTGCGTGATACAAGAAAAGTGGAACAACATATACTCAACCAACCACTACACAAAAAGTACTTGCGAACAGCAGAACGAAATATTGCGAGCAGATCCTAGTTACCGCTATACATTTTATGACAATGCGCAAAAGTCCTATGGCAAGGCGGCAGAATCTGCAAACAGAGTGCGCGAAAACGACCTAAGGTTCCGCAGAGGACAATCTATGGGAAGCAGCCAAGAAGTAACCGACGGTTATCTTATCGACAATTCGGCCGGTAGCAGAAATCGAGAGGTAGCGCCTAGAAAACCAACCCATTCTGGGAATTGCTTACCACCTTTGTGCTAACGGGAGAATAACCATGCATGAGTTACTGTGGCAGCTAATGCGCTGCATATTCATTGTCATAGGCTTTCCTTACCTTCTGCTTCATATCGACAAATTCGACGCTTGGATGGTTGAAGCCTTTGTTTTTTTACCCAGCTATGTGTTGAATTGGTTGGTCATGTCTTCGGAAGCTTTTCTGACAACAACAATTGTTTTTTTCTTGGTCTGGATTACAGAAGATCGAAAAGTTAACATAGACAACAGCTTCAAAAACACGTTGGTCAAGTACGGATGGATAATATTTTTGTATCCATTAATTCTATACCGGGTATTTCCTTCTATAGAGACAGAGGTTTTTGAATTTATATTGTTTTACACAAACCAGTACATTGCCGAGCACGTAATACAAAGCGTTCCTTTGCTAATAACTGTGAATGTTACTTGGATCTTTTTGCTCATGATTAAATTCGCAAACGAAGAAAAGAATAAAAGAAAAGAAAAAGTTTCTCCAAACTTTAAGCCACCTTGGCGAAGAAGCCGAGAAGAATGATCCTTTAGCAGTTCTGTACCCACCCTCCGTCACACGCAAGTGTTTCGGGGGGGTTTTATATATAGTGCTGTGTTTGGATCGTGCATAAAATAAGATATAGGTGGGCGCGAAGCGCCCACCCACTCCGCCGTCTTTACTGCGCCAATCCCTCAGCTGATCGCCCTCACTATTTTACTACTTACGCTAAAAGTAAATTTAATACTTTACGTCACTCCAAGTTCTCCCAGTACTCTTTGATAACGCACTATAGTTTCTCTCGCCAAACCGTGAGTTAGTATAAAATCACTTCCGTCATGGGCAATTCTGTTTCGTACTTTATGAGCTTCCCAGGCGTCATTTAAAGACGGCAGCTGATTAGTCGTCAATCCTCTGAGCCGCTCACCAAGCGAACCGCCTTTATGACCAAGATCAATCAGAGTATTGTCTAGAATAATATCCGCTTCTACAATTGCCAGCTTCCAATCACTAGGATTTTCAGATTCAATGTGAGTCAGCACGCCATCAAGCTTATTTGTCTTTACACCTCTATATTGCTCTGCGTACAACGCATCATTATCGAGAACAGCCTGAACACGCAATTCTTCATACTGCTTCTTCTGCATCGCAGCATATACATACAAAACTAATAGTAGTATTGAAAAAAGATAAGCCAGTATTGCATAAAAAGACCACAACCAAGACAACACATCAATAAACCCACCAAAAATGTTGCCAAACCAAGCGGACAGATTACCAAAAAATCCGCCACCTCCGTCAAATAGAGAAAATCCGTTACCAAAAGAAGAGAGGCCTTCCCCACCAAATAATCCTTCCCTTGGCAAACTGTCACCCAAGCCATCTCCCAATCCTTCACCCAACTCTCTACTGTTCAAACCTCCGGCTGAAGTATCACCGATAGAGTTACCATTAACACGCAAACCGACTGACGGAATAACAACGGATGAAGTAGATGTTGTCGCAACTATAAGGATAGGATCCATAAAATAACTCTTTACAAATGTGTCGTAATTGTAGCATGAGAGAAGTAGCTAGTGCGCGTGCAGCAAAGAACTGATCGGCTCCTTGAAGGCGCCGATCAGTTCTTTTAAAAATATATCTTATCTAGAAGATTAACTATCTAGCTTACTGTCGTACATTTCTTTTCCTAGTGCAAAGAGGCGGTCTTCCCCGCCATGAGGAGCGATGTATTGCACACCAACTGGTAATTCTATTTCTCCTTCTGCAACATTACCCATTGGGAATGTTAGAGCTGGAACTCCAGTTAAGTTTACTGGTACTGTAAACACATCTTGTTTATACATTGCTAGAGCATCTGACTGTTCGCCAAACTTAAAGGCTGGAGTCGGTGTAGTTGGAGTAAGAATAATGTCAACCTTAGCAAACACTTCTGCCAATTCCTGACGCATTTTTTTACGCACGAGTTCTGCCTTGCCATAATAAGCGTCATAATATCCAGAAGACAACACATAAGTACCAAGCAAAATGCGGCGCTTCACTTCTTCCCCAAATCCTTCAGCTCGACTCTTTTCATACACGTCGAGCAAATCATTACCATCGGCAGAATGTCCGTAGCGCATACCATCGAAGCGAGCAAGGTTTGACGAAACTTCCGCCGGCATAACTATGTAGTAAGCTGACAAACCTTTTTCAAAGAATGGCAGTTCAATATCAACTACTTCGTGTCCAGCTTCTTTAAGTAACTTGATATGATTTTCAAAAGTTTCAAGAATAGACGCATCTACTCCTGACTGCAGAAAACTTCGCGGTACGCCAAAGACATTTTTTTTCTTCACTTCAACTTCTCTGTACGTGTCTGGGACTATTGTTGTGGCGTCTTTTTCATCTAATCCAGAAATGACATTATGAATCAACTCAGCATCTGCCACAGTGTTTGTAAGCGGTCCAGCTTGATCTAAGCTTGATCCCATCGCAATTATCCCGTAACGCGGCACAGCACCGTAAGTTGGCTTAAAGCCGACAATACCACAGTAACTGGCTGGCTGACGAATCGATCCGCCTGTATCAGTACCAATCGCCATAGGCACTGCCCCCATAGCAACAGCCGCCGCCGAACCACCAGAAGAACCGCCAGGTACACGAGTTTCGTCGACCGGATTTTTAGTAACACCGAACGCTGAGTTTTCGGTCGATCCACCCATAGCGAATTCATCCATATTAGTGGCACCTACAATAATCGCTCCAGCATTTTTAAGCCTCTCGACAATAGTTGCATTATAAACAGCCGTGTAGTTTTCAAGCATCTTTGAGCCAGCAGTCGCCTTTTTTCCTTTTATCAAAATATTGTTTTTGATCGCAATCGGCACACCTAGGAGAGGTTTGTTTTCAGTTTCAGAATTTGCATAAGCTTTAGTAGCCGCTTTTGCCTCAGCTTTTGCGTCTTCATACACTGCTAAAAAGGCGTGGATACTACCGTCCTTTTCTTCGATTGTTTTAAAAGCTTCTGCAACTGCGTCAGTTGGAGTAAAGTCTCCTGCCACAAATTTGGCACGCAGGTCGAGAATGGTTGATTTTTGGATTTTGTTTTCTTTATTCATAAACAACACTTAAGAACTTTGATCAATAATCTTTTTTACTTTCATATATCGACCTTCCGTGTGCGGCATTTCAGCCAAAATATCAGCCGTAAACTGATCTGGTTTGTTAGTCACTTCGTCTTGCCTGAAGACATTAAAGCGCGGAGTAAGCTCGGGAGCTTGATCTTTCTCATCAGCAGCAACCTCACTCACGTCTTGTACGTATTCTAAAATAGCTGGTAATTCTTTTGCGTATTCATCAAGTTCCGAATCGGAAAGACGAATGCGAGCCAAGCCCGCCAAGTGGACAATGTCATCTTTTTTCATGGAAGTTAGCATACCACCAAGTGGCCGCTGAGCAAAGTATAAAAACCACTTAAAAAGCAGCATTTGCACTTACTATTAAAACAAACAGCAGGCACTTCGCACTTGCCGTCTGTTTTTATGTCAGAACATAAAAATCATTCCATCAGTTTCAAAAACTCTTCTTCATTCAAAATGCTCACGGAAAGCTCAGCCGCTTTGTCAGCTTTACTTCCTGCCTCTTTCCCGACTATAGCGTAATCAGTTTTTTTGGAAACACTCGACACAACCTTTCCGCCGTGATTACGAATCATATCTTTTGCCTCATCACGAGTAAGACCTTCTAGCGTTCCAGTGAGAACAAAAGTTTTGTCGGTCAAAGCTGTGCTTCCTTTGCGAGATTCTGGATTGATAATTTCTAGGTGTGGAAGCAAATCTTCGAGTGTTTGTTTATTTTGTTTTGCTGCAAACCAGTCCACCAAAGAATCAGCCACTGTTTCTCCCACGCCATAGATAGCAGACACTTCAGCGCGATCAGCCTGCATTACACTAGCAAGCGAACCAAACGTATCGGCTATCAAGCGCGCTGTTTCTTCCCCAATGTTATCAATCGACAAGCCAATAAGCAGTCGGTAAAGAGGCACTGTTCTTGCAGCATCAATAGCCTCGATTACGTTATTTGCAGCTTTTTCTTGAAATGATGGCAAGTGATGCAAGTCGCCTTCAGTTAAAGTAAACAAGTCACAGTAAGTCGATATCAATCCATGATCCAAAAACAGATCAATTAACTTCGGACCAACTCCGTCAATATTAAGCGCACCTTTAGAAACAAAATAATACAGGCGTTGGCGATGGAGAGTGCCAGAGTCTGTTGATACACAGCGGTAAGCGGCCTCGCCCGGGATTCGCTCAATTGAACCATCGCCACCACACTCAGAAACTTTATTAGGGAATTTATACGGCTTTGTTTTTTGTGGCCGCAATTCAAGTAGCACAGAAAGTATTTCAGGAATTATATCGCCAGCCTTACGTAGCACTATTGTATCTCCCACCCGCACTCCGAGACGATCGATATTATCTTCATTGTGAAGCGTTGCTCTTGAGACAGTTGAACCATCAATCAAAACGGGACGCAAATACGCCACTGGCGTAAGAACACCAGTGCGCCCAACTTGCAACTGAATATCTTCGACTACAGTCGTCGCCTCAACCGCTGGAAACTTATAAGCCACACCAAAGCGCGGTGCTTTGGCTGTGTAACCAAGTAGTCGCTGCAAGGAAACTTCATTCACCTTAAGTACTACACCATCAATATCGTGAGTAAGTGTTTCTCGCTTCTCAACCCAGTGATCATAAAATTTCTGCACAGCTGAAATATTTTTACATAACTTAGTATTCTTATCAGTCGGCAAACCAAGTTGTTTGAGTAACTGCAATTCTTCAGCCTGTGTTTCTGGTTCGGTTATATCAGAATCTAGCGCATCAAACAAATCTATATCATAAGTTGTAAGCGAAAGCTTTCTGGCAGCAGAAACTTCAGGGTCGAGCTGGCGCAAACTACCAGCTGCAGCATTGCGAGGATTAGCAAACACACTTTTGCCAGCTCCTTTTTGCACTGTGTTCAATTTTTCAAATTCCTTCTTCCCCATCCATACTTCACCAACACAAATCAAATCAACTGCGGCAGACAGTTTGTGTGGCAGCGAAGAAATTGTCTTGGCTGTGTGTGTAACATTTTCGCCTATCACTCCATTACCGCGAGTACTAGCACGCACTAGGTTTCCAGCTTCGTACTCGACAATTAATTTAAGACCGTCGATTTTGTGTTCTGCCACATACGAAACACTTGCTGCATCGTGATCACCTTCCTTAACCAAGCGTTTTATACGCGCATCCCAATCATGTAAACCTACTTCAGTAAAAACATTATCAAACGACCACTGTCTGACGCGATGTTCTACTTTACTGAACGCTTCATTTACCGCACCCCCAACAACGTCGGCCGTGTTGACACGACCCTCAGTTTTAATTTCTAATTCTTGCAATTCATTCAACAACGCATCATAAGCCTCATCGCTTATTTCAGGGGCGTCTTCGGTGTGATATTTATTCTGGTGATGAACTACTGTAGCGCGCAGCTGTTTTAGTCTATCTTTGTCTTTTTTACTCACTTTCATACGTCGCGTTATTATACTCGAAACTTAAGGAGTGTGGAGAGTTTTAACTGAAGAAAGGGCGGACGCAAAGCGTCCGCCCTTTCTTCAAATCACCCGTAAACTAATACCGCAACAACACCTCACGTTCAATAGTTCCAGGTAAAGATGTATTTGTGCATGGTCGATTATATCCTCGCACAGACAAAAGAGTACAACGACTTCCAGCCTCACAAATCTTTTCGTTATCAGGGAAGCCAGGAATGTATGTCGGCACGTTAGATAGAGTCAGGCCACTTCCGGCTAGATCAGCATTGATCACAATTGTATTTATCATACTACACCGCGAACCACCGGCCCAAGTAAAATCATATAAATACTGGTATACATCACCAACCCCTGCAGTATCGCCAGACCCAGGCGGAGGTTCAATCACAACATTTTGAGCCGGTCGACCAAAGCAGCTGGCCGAAATGTCTTCACCTAGCTCCATCAGTGCTTCATCATCAGAATTTATTTCTGATCGTCTTATGTATTGCCCACACTCCGCTCCTGCATTAGCCGCATGAAAAGCTATTTCTGACTGCTTAGCATTACTCGCCAAACGAACTTGCTTAACAGACAAATCCAAAAGTGACAACCCAACAGACAAAACTACTCCCACTATTATGAGCGTCATGAGCAAAGCAAAACCTTGCTGGTTTTTTTTGTTTGGTTTAATTTCCATAAACATTGTATAAAGATGTTTCTACGACAGCCTCCTGATCATTTCTTTGTGATCCGGTACGCCAAGTAACAGTCGACCGCACATAAACCTCGTCTGATGATATCCACTCCAACTTTACCGATCGGTTGTAAGGTGTGGGAGTATTGCCAGCTGAGTCGTAGGTATATTTCTGACGGCCACCAGAGTCACTGTAGTAGAGGTCACAGTTATCACCGTTAGCTTCACAGCCGATACTCGATGCTTTAACTCTACCGGTTGCCGTATCAATCTCAAGCGCACAGCCATACGTACTAAACGTACTAAAACAATTACTGTACTCAGAACCCGTAGAAAAATCTTCCCAACCGTCATCTGGATCAGAGAGAAAAGACCCTAATACTTCAGCATCTCTCATGTTCTGTGCCAACTCTGAGCCTTCCTGCGCCAAGAAGAACGCTGTCACCTGCTCACTAGAAAAACTAGTACTCTTAGCTGTTTGTGAGCTTATCTTTAAAGGGCCAACGATTACGATCAGCAAAATCGTAATCGCCACTAAAGTTTCAACTAAAGTAAAGCCCTTTTCTTTTGTGTGTAATTGCGAAATCATATATCAATTGCTCTTTGCGTGACTGAAGTTTGAATCTGATACGTTTTATCTGTATCAGGGTTACCACCATCTTCGATTGCTTCAATAAATATTGTCACCTGCGGCTGTCTTGTGTCATTAACACCTCTAAGTGTTTCGGTGCCAGTCACAAAGAACTCGGCATTTATAATATCAATTCCAGAAGATACGATCGACCGCGCTTCTTCACCATCGATACGGCGCATTATTTGACCATCATTAGGATCACTGGGGCTACCAGCATCAAAGAAATAAACAATACGATTACCTTCAGTGCCGGTCACACTCTTTCCCCCTTCGATAAATGCCAAGCCTTGAAATCGATGGTTACTATCATTTCCATTTTCACAATCTCTGCTGGAAAATTCCATCGGGTTTTGAGGATGGTCAGTAAGGACACTATCATCTTTAAAAATAAGATAAGGCCGCCCTGAGACTATCTCCGTGTTCACACTAGGAGAAGAACCACAGTAATACCGCGTCCCGGTGCGAATCTCACGCGTCATACTGTCGAGAGCGAAAGACAGGTTGGTCATTACGCTTTGCTCATCCTGCAGCTGCTTGTTGGTGCCAATAAGCATAAGCAAAGCGCCAACAGCAATTGTCGCCACAAAAGAAAATACTGCCAGAGAAACAATCATCTCTATTAGGGTAAAGCCTTGCTTTTTGTTTTGTCTTGCTTGCATAAGTCTATTGTACGGCAATTTGCCCGGTTGAAGTTATCTCAAGTGTGCGCACTATGTTTACCCCAGTTCCGGTTTCTCCCACTCTAGCAATATCAATTTCAATCGATGATATATTGTTCTGTTCGCCAGAGATGTCATCTATGTAAAAGTGGCCGTCGAAGTTTGGTCTTTCAAAAACAACTGAAACCTGACTTACGTTTGGACCTCCTACAGCCCTTACATCTCTAATCACAAACCTTGGATCTATATTACCTTGAATCCCGTAATGCTCTGTAACTACAGGCCAACCGTTTGGGGTAGTGTCAGAAAAAATAGTGAAACCGTCGTCTCCAGTACTAAATTGTAAACCTCGTCTGGTACGAAAAGTTGCACTGGAATCGTTACTGGCGCTAACAGCACTAAACTGAACCTCTCTGGCAGTCAAAGCAATGTCGTACACTTCGTTTCGCAACAACAAAGAGCCGTTGAAAGAATCTTGGCGAGTCATAATGATTGCCGAAATAATCGCCATGACTGAAATACTAATTAAAAGCTCAATCATTCCAAAGCCAGAATTTGTAGCTCGCCTATTTTGAGGCAACGATTTTTTATTAAAAACTGAAAAGTGAGAGGGCATTGAAGTGTGTAAATATGATGATGAGACAGCTTACTATCAAAAACGGAGCAAACGGTACAGCACTCTTCATTGTAAGTCGCCGACCGCTTAAATGTAAGTGTTTTTTTCCCCGATTGTACAACCAGTAGCCAGCCATGATACCAAGGCTAATAGCCGCACCAACCCAAAACGACAACACCACAAAGCTAAATACCGCCGAGGGACCAACCAAAAGCCCAAGCGGAACAGCCAGCTTAACATCGCCGAAGCCGAGCCACTTTCCTTTTGAGTACAGCCACAGAGCAAGGAAAAAGGCTGAACCAAGCAGTGCGGCAATTGTGTGACTAAGAAGGAGATCAAAAACTTCAGACCAACCTCTACCCCAATTCTCAAGCATGATCAGCGACGCAGCTGCAAAGGTGAGCGCGATTGTCAGTTCATCGGGAATAATTAAATGGTACAAATCATAAACTGTAATAACTACCAAAACCGAAAGGATAAACCACCACAGTAAAACTTCAGACAAATTTGTCGTAAGAGTAACAGTAAGCGCAAACAATATTCCGGTTAACGCTTCAACTAAAAAGTATCGAGCAGGTATACGGCAACCGCAAGTACGACACCGGAAGCGTAAAGCAAGGTAGGAAATGAGTGGGAACAATTCATACCATTTCAAAGTTCGCCCACACGATAAGCAGTGAGAGTGTCCAGCCAGCGACTTTCCGGTATGGAAACGATAGATATAGACATTCAAAAAACTACCAATCACAACACCAAAGCAAATTGCCAATACATACCACCACCAAAATGGAATTAATAAGTCGGTAAGCTCTAGCATAATTTATTACTCACAAGAAAGCTGACCAGCTGGAAGTGCCGCCACGTAAGTATCTTTTTTTCCCGTACTGTCGATGCACCAAAATCCATCATCTACCGGTACTGATATTGCGTACCCCAATAAACCACTATTACAACGGACAGGACTTAAAGCAAAATCATTAATCGAAGCAATCGACCTTACAATATATGTCGAGGTTGCTTGACCATTAGAACCACACACCGAGTCATAAGAAAGAGACTCAGCGTGCTCGACAGTGGCTCTCTTAGAGATGGCGTCCATTTCGGTTTTGACCTTGGCGTCGATTCCTTGTACGCGAGCATCGTTTAAAGCAGCCAAAATTGTAGCAGCTAGAATACCAATAATGGCAATGGTTGTTAGGAGCTCTATTAAAGAAAAGCCTGATTGCGCCTTTTTCATATGGATATTATAACAGATTAGAAATTATTATTTAAATAATTACAAACAAAAAACACTTCCTGAAGGAAGTGTTTTTTGTAATACTTATTCTATTGACAAGTAATGTCAGCAGCACCTAATGTTGCGTATGTTGCGACTGGGCCAGCAAATCCTGTACTATCCACACACCAAGATTCTCCTGCTGTTGTTACGTTAAGTGGAGCAGAAATAGCGTAACCCACACCTGAGTCATTACAGGTAACATTCAAAGTGTCTCCTGCATCGTTGTATTCAATACCTGTAGTTTCAGCTCGGTTGTCAGCCGCTGCTTGCATCAAAGTAGCGATTGGTGTCCCAGCCGTACACACAGAATCGTATGTATATCCAGTCTGATTATAAACCAGTTCTGCTTGTGCCCTAGCGTTTCCAATCGATTGTTTAATCGATGCATCTTGTCCACTGTCTCGTGCGTCGTTTAGTGAGGCTAACACTACCGCCGCCAAGATACCAATAATTGCGATCACAACGAGAAGCTCAATAAGTGTGAAGCCTCGTTCTAACATTTTTTTCATAATACTTTATACTTTATGTAATTACCTATAAAACTTTCGTCTCTTCAGATATCAGCTGCGTATCTGAAAAAACGCAATTCCTACGTTGTACGTAGTCATACTCACAATTATACGATGATTTAGTTGACTTGCCTTAACACTTTTGGTGGAGTTGGGGAAAAGTTTTAGCTTCTTGTTTTGCGTGCAAACTGTAGCCAACAGCCGTTCTTCACAAGCTTGAAGTTGGTATTTATAAAACCTGCTACTAAAGTAGCAGGTTTTATAAATCATCATTCCAAGCAAGTTTTCTAAATCGTACTAGTCAAATTGTAAATCGGCATCAAAACTGAAGCGAGTAAAACCCCAACTCCCAAGCCAAGCAGCACAATCATGATTGGTTCAATCAAACCAATCAGAGTGTCGACCGCGTTGTTTACCTCACGGCGATAGAAGTTTGAAAGCGTGGTGAGAATGTTACCCAAACTACCAGTTTCTTCACCCACCTTTGCCATCTGCGCCATCACTCCTGGAATTTCCGGATACTCAGAAATAGAATCTGCAAACGACCGACCGCCTTTCACTTCAATCAAGGCCGATTCAATAATTTCTTTATAAACTGAGTTATCAACCACGTCAGCCGTTACTTCGAGAGACTGCACGATAGACACACCACTACTAAGCATTGTAGACATGTTGTCGCAGATGCGAGTCAGGAGGAGTTTTTGCTGCAAGTCTCCCAAGTACGGGACTGAAAGAATAAATTCATCAATCGCACGCTCTCCAACCGGAGTTTTTGAAAACTTCCAAAATGCAAATCCTCCACCGGCGAGTGCAATCAATATAAGACCGATATAATTCTGCATAAACTCCGACAAACCGATTACAATCTTTGTGTAAATTGGCAGCTCTTGACCGGAGTCAATTAAGATTGCGGCAATACTTGGAATCACCAAAGTAAGCATGAGACCCATCACAACAATAAAGATACCAATCACAAAAGCAGGATAAACCAAAGCATTACGGGCTTTTGAAATAACTTCATACTGTCGATCAAGATAATCTGCCAAGTAATCAAAAGCTTTTTCGAGCGAGCCTGAATCTTCACCCGCGCGAACAAGGTTGACGTAGAAAGAAGAGAAAACTTCAGGGTGCGCAGCCAAGGCGCGCGAGATAGAACTACCTCCCTGCAAATCATCAACCACTTGATTGAGTATAGTTTGCAACTGAGGGTTCTCCACTTCAGCTGAAAGCAACCTGAAGATACGAAGTGGTGAAACTTGCGCCTGAAACAAAGTAGCAATCTGCCTTGAAAGAATAACTATCTCTTTGTTTGAAACAGACTGGAAAAATGAAAATTCAATATTAAGGAGTCCAGCAATTCCACCTTCGGCACCTTCTTGATCGATAGAAACAATCGTATAACCACGTTTTTGCACTGCTGATATAGCTGCGTCAACCGAAGAAGCTTCGACTGTTCCTTCGCGTTGCACATTAGACTTATCGACTGCTTTGTAATTGAAAATCATATTATAAATTTTAGATCAAACGCTCAAGGCCCTTTGGATTTACCGAATAAGTGAAGGCGTTTTCAACTGTGATATCACCATTTTGAACCAAACGAGCTAACGAACGATTCATGTCAATCATTCCTTGTTCTAGTCCAGTTTCAATGACTGACGGAATTTCATGAATACGGTTCTCGCGAATAAGGTTGCTAACTGCAGTATTATTTATAAGAAGTTCGTAAGCCGGCACCATTCCTCCAGCAATATGCGGAATCAAACGTTGAGAAAAAATAGCTACCAATGAAGACGCCAGCTGCACGCGAATTTGATCTTGCTGATTACCCGGGAAAGAGTCAACAATACGGTTGATGGTTTGCGCAGCGTCGTTTGTGTGCAGAGTTGAGTACACCAAGTGACCAGTTTCAGCCGCTGTCACAGCTGCTTCGATTGTTTCTGTGTTACGCATTTCTCCAACCAAGATAACGTCTACGTCTTGCCTAAAAGCCGCGTTAAGTGCGGTTGCAAAAGACTGTGAGTCAATCCCCACTTCACGTTGATCTATAAGGGCTTTCTCTTCGTGGTAAACGTACTCAATCGGATCTTCAATTGTAACGATGTGCTCTGCTCGAGTTTTATTGATCGTGTTGACCATTGCCGCGAGAGTCGTAGACTTACCTTGCCCCACAGGACCAACACAAAGGAAGAAACCTTGATTTCTTTGTGTAAAACTCTCAAGAATTGGCGGTAGATTTAACTCTGCAAAATCTCTTATTACATTGGGGATCAAACGTAAAGCAATTCCCACTTTACCGCGCTGATGAAAAGCATTACCACGAAATCGCACGCCTTCGGTATTCTCAAACGAGAAATCAACTTCGTTGTACTGAAGGTATTTTTCAAACTGATCTTTGCGCATAAGTAATTTAGCAAAAGCTTCAGCATCACCCTCGGTCAAAATCGGCTTGCGGACTAATGGAATAAGCGTGCCAGAAACCCTAATCAGGGGATGAGCGCCGACTGACAAGTGAAGGTCAGAAGCATCTTCCTGAATGATAAGTTCTATCAACGCGTTCAATTCTCTTTTGTAGTCTACAGCCATAATTATTCTTTAATTAATTTTTCAACTCGTTCCACCACTTCACTCGGCACAACTTCAGCTTTGATAATGTACCCAATTGCCCCTGCAGCCTTGGCTGCATTTATGTCTGACTCTTGACCCTGATTAGACAAAACGATGCATTTAGCTTTGCTGTCAGGAAATTGTTCTTTGATAGCTTTAATAATCTCTATTCCGCTCATCGTCGGCATAATCATATCAAGCAAAACAACATCAAAATCACCTTGCTGCTGCATTTCCCTGAAAGCTACACTGGCTCTGTCTGCAGTAAATACTTTGTATCCACTTTCAGTAAATTTCATTGCGTACATGTCACGCAAAAACTGATCGTCATCAATTAGAAGTAATTTCATCATCATTCATTATAGCTTCTGCGATCTCAAGTTCAGGCAAGTTATCGACAGCACTGAATTCTTCCTCAGTCAGAATTTCTTCCGTGCTAACCTTAGAGCTGAATACATTCATTTCTTCATAAGGAATTTCATGTTTAAGAGCTTTGATGATAGCGTCTTCATGCAGCGTAATAAAGCCTTTTTTTCTAGCTGAATGGAAAAATTCCTCTTCCGAAGCATTCTTAAGAATAAGTTCGCGAATTTCATCATTTACTTCTAAAACTTCTGTAACCGCTGTTCGTCCTCTATAACCAGTCGCACAACCTGGAGTGGGTTCTGGATGCACGACAGTTTTACTTTCCGGAATACGGTCACGGTATTTACTCGGCAATGATTTAAAGGTGTCATGGATGCGCTCGTAAGTACTACCGTCAATTTTTTCTTTTTTTCCCGTGTCTTTCTTTAAAGTACGAGCAAGACGTTGAGCAATTGCCATCTTAAGAGTTGGAGCAATCAAGTACGGATCAATTCCCATATCAATAAGTCGAGGAATAACTCCGATTGCATTATTCGTGTGAATGGTTGAGAAAACCAAGTGACCAGTAAGCGCAGCCTGAATGGCGAGCTGGGCAGTTTCCCGGTCGCGGATCTCACCAACCATAATTACATCAGGGTCTTGTCGGAGTGCTGCACGTAATCCTTTAGCAAAAGTGTAGTCAATTTCAGGTCTTACCTGAGACTGGCTAACTCCAGGCATGTCATACTCAACCGGATCCTCAAGCGACATAACGTTCTTGGTTAAGAGATCAATTTCTTGAATCATTCCACGCAAAGTCGTAGACTTACCAGAACCAGTTGGGCCAGATATCAAGATAATTCCAAACGGTTCCTGAGCTACTCTTTCAATAATTTCATAGTTAGAGTCCGTGATTCCACTCTCTTTTAAGGTACGAACACCTTTGCTAGTATCAAGGATACGCATAACCACCTTCTCGCCATGGTTAGTTGGCAAAATAGAAACTCGAAAATCAATCTTTCGGTCATCAAAAGTAGCGGAGAAACGACCGTCTTGCGGCTTCCTCCTTTCATCGAGCCTGACAGATGAAAGAATTTTTACACGAGCTACAACTGCCATATGAATATTCCTTGGTAGCTCCAAGCTAGTTGCCAAATCTCCATCAACGCGAAAACGCACGCTAACTTTCTCGGGGTTGGGCTCAATATGAATATCAGACGCGCTGCCATCAACCGCATAACGCAAAATCGTTGCGACAATTTTAGTTACCGGAGCGTCTTCCTCAATATTATCTGCTAATTCTTCGGCTCCACCAGAAACCTCTTCCAAATTAGAGGCAATCTCTGCGTCCAGCTCAGTTTCAAGAGTTTCCAAAGCGTCACCCACATCGCCTTTTAAGTTGGAATAAGACTCTAGAAGTTTTGTGACGTCTTCATCTAGCAAGTAAACCAAGCGATAAGGAATATTAAATTTTGTGCTAATGAAGTTTAATGCCTCACGCATCTGAAGATTGTCAGGATTGTTTACTCCAACCACCAAAACATCATCCTCAGTTTTAATCGGTGTCATTCTGTAGTGCTCTGCTGAACTTTCAGAGATATATTTTAGAACCTCTTGGTTTATTGTAAAAGCTTCTGGAATTTCAAACGCTGGAACTTGGTAAAAGTCTGCCATTACCTCACGAATGGTTTCGTCAGATAATCCAAGTTCAGAAAAGACTGACTCGTATGGACGGTCAGTTTCGCTCACGATACTTTCAGCTTCCGCGATAAAAGCGCTATCGACCTCACTTCGATTTTTTAATGTCTCAAGAGGATTCATGAAAATTATATTTCGTCAGACTTGTTAACAGAAAAACCAACCGGATCAAAAGGATTTGGTCTACCAACAGACTGCTCCACAATTGGCTCAGCAAAGCTCTGCAAGGACCGGAATTTAATGTCTTCAAGTAAAGAAACATCCATATTAACTCCATCCAAAATTTGCCTACGCTCGATAAAAACTTGTGTATTAGCAAGCATATTTTCCAAAGTGGCATCACTCGGCATATTTGAAGAAGGCTGAGCATAAAGGTAGTAACCAATGTATGCCAAAGTTGCCAGCAAAAGAACGATTGAAATGTTTACAGATGTTTTTCCCATACGAATAACTAATTAAATTTAACTTATATAGTTCCAAAATAATCTTCCAGGTACGCGTATGAAAATATGCTTATATTAACACCAAGAAAATCGACACCTTGTCTATCAATGGAAACTCCCTGCACCTCAAGAGGATAATCATTTTGCTCCATTAACTTAAATAAGTTCTTAATTTCTTCGTATGAACCTTCAGCCGACAAATCAAATGAAACAGCTTGTGGCCTAGGATTCATAGGATCTGGATCCTTTTCTATATTTTCTGCCAGTCCATTTGATTCCACGTTCATGTACTGGGCGCCAGATAAATCGGTGATATTTTTGAGATCACGCGCTACTGCAATTTCATCTATCTCATTAGGAAGATACGTGAGCAATCTGCGCTTATCATCTATTGAGACACCGTCCATGCTTGCAACATGTTTCGCCAGCTGAGAATTAACATAGACAACTCCAGATAATTCTGTCTGATATTTTGCAATGTCGTCTTGAATTTTTCCGATCTCATCAAAAGTAGGCTTAACGTAGGTAAAAGCAATCGCAACAGCGAGAACGATCATACTAATTTGTGAAAAAAGACCTTTCGGAATCATATATTAATTATTATCTACATCACTATCATTTTCTTCTTCATTGACATCTTCGGCTGAAACAAATTCCTGCACTTCATTTTGCTCGTCCGTGGCAATGTCTATAGTTTCAAGACCAGTGTATAAAATGGAAGACACTGGGATAATAATCTCTGCCACGAAAGCTACTGGAGCTGTAGAGTCAAGCACACTTGACTCTACACCAGTTGTTACACTAGCCCTCTGAGTCTCACGCGACCTTTCTTGCGAACGATTTATTGAAGCATTTACTTCAGTGATGTCTATACCTTCAACAGCTTCATTTTGTCTATACATACCGCGTTGAAAGATAGTTGAATCGAAGGAATCAGTACCTATTTCTGCAGACATTAGATAATGTTCATCCATTTGACGATTGAGTTCAAACTGCTCAATTTGTACAGTTTTGATAGTTGAATCTTCAATTGATAAAAATAATGAGTTTATAGACACGTTTGCATCTACTCTTCCTTTAGCTTGTTTGAGTCTTTTTTCGAAAGCTAGCACCTCTTGCATCTTATTTTCATCAAAGCTATTTATTGCCTTATATAGGGCTGAAACACTATCAGTCTTTTGTTTGTCTAAATAAGTTTTATACAGAAAAGACCCGCCTGCTGAAAGGAGCGCAGCAAAAAGAAGTACATAACTCACTATAGTGAAAAAATATACTTTCTGGGTTTTGTTTACCTTAGTGCGCTTGGCTGGATTGCGCTTTGGTATAAAGGAACTGTTTGGTGAACTTTGCATAAAAAGAAAATAACTTAATTATATTATAAGCTTTACTTGCTTAAAAATTTTTTTGTACTGTGGAAAGGTCAATACCTGCTTTATATACAACAGTAAGACAAATAATAATCAAATCGTCACTGTGGGACAAACACTTCTTACTCAAATGCGCGCAAGGCGGCACCTAGTGCGACTGTAAAAGTTGGACCGACTTCATGCATCGTATCTTCCATAAAAGCAGGGTATGAAATCTTCGAAAAAGGATTAGATTTGAATACAGGTTTTTCAAGAGAATTCTGCAGGTGGGAATCTATACCCGGAAACAACGCACCTCCGCCAGAAAGATAAACCGTATCAATACTGACACCAGATCTCTTTTCATACTCGGCAATAACTTGCCTAAACTCACGAAAAGCTCGATCGTAACTTCGGTTATGCGCACTTTTAATCTTAGAGAACTGATCTTCGTCGCTACTGGCCATATACTTCTTGTCTTCAGCGGTAGCAAAATCTATTTCCAGATCATCCGCAATAGCTTTAGTTGCTAAAGTACCTCCAGCACGAATACGATACATACGCATAAGAAGACCTTTTTGCGCTATATAAAGCTTAGCCGAAGAAGCACCCAAGTCTACAATTGCGACATGATCTTCACTTTTCCTATATAAACTACGAATAGTACTAAAGCATTCTATTTCAGTTGGAGGATTTTTCATTCCAGCGAATTGCATGAGTATTTTAAAACGCTCTAGAGCATTGTTTTGAATAGCTGCGATCAAAACGTTGTGTTTTTCATCATTAGAATCCTCAAGCTTATCAAGACCAACCTCAGCCCAGTCTAGAGTAACCTCGCTAAGAGAAGCCGGTATAACCTTACGTGCTTCAACACGAACCATGGAAGACAAATCTGAATCAGGTGGGGCATCGATACTGACATTAGTAACAAAACTAGATGACAGTGGCATAGCAAAAACTCCACTACGTGACTTTACTGCAGACTCACGAATAACATCAACCAAAGCCTGCTGCTCTTCTTTGGGTTCTAAATTTACCGATTTACCGATTTCTTTACCAACATAGGGACCGAGCTGTATTTCACCGTACGTGAGCAAAGTTAGAACATCTTTACGATCCTCAATCTCAACTACTTTTACCGAAGAAGAACCAATATCAATACCAACAACACTGCTGGCTGACTGCTGGCTTTCTTTAATGGAAGAAACTATGTTGTTTAAAAAACTCATATGTTGATGTTATTTTAGCACGGCGAGTTGTTATACTTTTATTTAATGTTGAAGTTACTCACAGTACTGTTAGACGAAATATTTCCACCAAGCACAGAAGAGGGACTGCTTCGTGATGCTTCAAAAACTGATCTCAACCGAACCTTTCAACCAGACTGGTACAAGGGCGTACAATTTTTGGCACATTATGGAGATCCTTTAATACGTGCAGCAGTCACTGAAAATAAGTTTGGCGGGAGTGAGCGAGCAGCTTTTCTATTGTCTAGTCTATTAGAAAGATGGATTTGTTCGCACGAAAAAGCAAGCTTTACTTTTATTCCCATACCGCTTGGAAAAAAACGTATGCGCGAGCGTGGCTATAATCAGGTAGAAAGCATACTGGATCAACTACCGGTAAATGTTACGGTAAATCGTAAATGCTTAATACGCAAAAAAGAAACAGCACCGCAGGCAGACTTAAAGCGAAAAGAAAGATTGAGTAATTTGATTGACGCTTTTGAATGCACTATTTATGAGTCAAATTTACCAACTCCACACCACGTCGTATTGCTCGATGATGTTGTCACTACTGGCGCAACGATGGCGGCGGCACGAGCTTCGCTCGCGCCGCACGTACCACCAAATTGTAAAATACACTGCCTTGCCATTGCACACTAAATCAAACACAAACAGCAACCTGAAACAAACCATGCACCGAAACTCTTCTTTAATCTTGCGAAACATCACTCGTCCTGTTTCTGATTAGCTGAATAGATTTTGACCTCAACTATTTGACGGATCATTCTTTTGTGCCGTCAATTATTTTTTTCGCCACGCCATAACTGCGTGTATCTTTTTTTAAATTGTATACCTTATAGATTTTGAATATCTGCAAAAAGCGTAGCAAAGCCAAACTACCAATAAAATGCGGTGCCAGCAGTGAAACGATCACCATGGCGTTGATAATAGAATATAAAGAAAGGAATTTTTTATCGGGAATGTAAACAAACACTGAACGCAAAGTAAACTCCATCAAAAAAATAATACCAAATATAATTTCAGCGTTGCGGATTAATACATGGAACGACTCACCCGCATGCAAGTAGTCAAGCGATTCAGCGACATCAAGTGCAAAAACAGCTAGCAAAAGAACATTAATAAAAAGCAATAAGTGATTGAGTAAGTAATTTTCTTTGGTGCCAATATCAAACGCTCGATCAACTGCTTCCAGAACGCGAAGCTGATTTTCAGGGAAATACATAAAAAATATTTTAACACGCTGAAACTATTTGAGACACAGTTAAGCTTTAGAGTATTCATTAATATTATTTACGTAATTAGCCAGCAAACTGTTGATTAACCCAAATAACCAGATAATGCTACTATACCCAAATGACAAATCTGTACGTCAAAACATTCAGAAGTTGGTGGCAAAAACCAAAGCGCATTGCCGCTATTGAGGAAGAGCGCTCGATTAGTTTCCTTGAGATATTTAACGATTTGGCTTACGTGGTGATCGTAATTCAACTCACACATTCATTAGTTGGTCATTTGTCGTGGGAGAATGTTATTGGTTACGTTGGATTATACGCCGCTGTTTGGTTTGCCTGGGTTAATGGCAGCTTGTATCACGAGCTGCACGGCAACAACGATATTCGCTCTCGCTTTTTCACTTTTCTACAAATGTTTTTGCTTTTGTGGATGGCGGTTTTTGTGCATTCCGCACTAACACCTGAAGGCTATCAAGGATTTGCTTTTGCTTATGCAAGCTTCCTTGCCACCCTCACTTATCTTTGGTGGCGCACCGGAGTACACGATAAAGATCACCGCGAATTATCCTATCCTTACACTTTTGCTTTTTTGGGTACCACTTTGGCCATTTTGTATTCAACACAACTGCCAGTAGCGGTCGCTCATCAGGTATGGCTTGGGGCAATCGTGTTTTCTTTATGTGTCCCGTTTGTATTAATGAATCAGAAGCGAAATGTCAGCGCCGAACAAATCGAAAGCGCTCAACGAATACGATCATCGCTAGTAGAAAGATTCGGACTCCTTACCATTATTCTACTCGGAGAGAATCTGATCTCGATTGTCACGGGAGCAACTCATATTAAATATTTCACTGCAGAATTAGTGGCGACGGTTTCACTTAGCTTAATGATAGTCTTCGCGCTCTGGTGGGTGTACTTTGATTTCATTTCTCATCGCAAGCCAAGACAAAAAACCAACACTAGATTGACGTGGATTTATTTACACTTACCGCTCACAACCAGTATCGGTCTGACCGCCGTCGGCCTTTTAAATGTAATTGAACACCCTGATCATTTTACGCACATAGACAGATGGTTTGTGGTTGGTCCGGTAACGTTATTTTTAACTGTAGCAATGCTACTCATAAAAACGCTTGATGTGCAGAAAGAAAACTTTCCATTGTATGAGAAAGGTATCATTATGTCGTTTGTTTCAGCCATATTATTGATCCTGCTTGGAATATCAAATGCTTCACTATTACCTACCCTTGGTCTCACTCTCCTTTTCCTAATGCTGCCAGTATTCGGCGGCTTTAAGGTTTGGATAAAAAGAGCAGCGGCAAGAAAGCAGTCTGTGCAGTAAGACAAAGCATTCAGCGTATCGGGAGTAGACAGCGGTGTTCAATTAAAACAATACAACCAGATCGTGTCTTGACTGCAGAATTATGAGCAAATTTATTAACCATTAGCAGTACCCACCCCGCTCTGACTAGCCCAAAGCTTTTGGTAGGCGCCGCATGAATTTAATAATTCTTCGTGAGTACCTTCTTCTATAACCTTACCTTTATCAAGGACAACAATCTTATCAAAATCAACAATCGTTGAAAGTCGGTGAGCTATCGCGATAGTTGTTTTACCTCCTTTGGAAATCGTCTTAATCGCTTCTTGAATGCTTTGTTCAGATTTTGTATCGAGTGAAGCAGTCGCTTCATCAAAAAGCAAAATTGGTGGATTCTTTAGCAGCATGCGTGCAATCGCAACGCGTTGTTTCTCTCCGCCTGAAAGCTTTACACCGCGCTCCCCAACTTCAGTGTCGTAGCCTTGCGGCAAACCTTCGATTAGCTCATTAATGCTCGCAAGCTTGGCTGCTTCATACACTTCTTCTTTGGTAGCGTCTGGTTTGCCGTACTGAATATTTTTAAAGATCGATTCATTGAAGAGAATACTGTCTTGCGCAACCACTCCGATGTTATTGCGCAAAGAAGTTTGGGTGATGTCTCTAATGTCGGTTCCGTCTATCGTTACCATTCCTTGATCAACATCGTAAAGACGCAACAGTAACTTTGAAACTGTCGACTTACCAGAACCAGACGCCCCAACTAGAGCCACGCTCGTGTGTGAAGGAATATCGATAGAAATACCTTTGAGAATTTGTCTGTCTTTCTTGTACGCAAACTCAACGTTCTTGATTTGTATATGACCTTTGGTGCAGCACAGTTCTGAAGCTCCTTCTTTGTCGACTACATCGTTTTCTACTTCCATCAATTTAAACATTTCATCCACGTTGGCGAGTGATTGCTTTAAACTTCGGTATAAAGCTCCGAGGAAAGAAAGTGGAATAGCCACTCGATTGAGATAGGTGGTGATGAGGACAAAATCTCCCAGTGTAGCAGCTCCGTTAAGATACTCTCGGACCGCAAGCGCCAAAAGAGCAGTTAGGTCAGCGGTAAGAATAAGACCTTGTCCCATGTTGAGATTAGCTCCTTTCTTGTTTGAGACGATTGCTGTGTCAGCCCATTTTTCGAGAGTGGATTGATATCGCTTTGATTCAAAATCTTCATTCGTAAAATACTTTACCGTTTCGTAATTCATCAAAGCATCGATCGACTGCTCACTTCCCTTATCATCACGCTTATTGGTCTCAAGCAATAATTTTTGCCGGCGGTTAGTGACAACCACCGTAAAAGTTACGTACACCAACACAAACACTCCAAAGACGGCCGCAAATATTGGCGGAAAAAACTTAATAAAAATAGCGATCACCAAACCGATTTCAATTACGGTCGGCAAGATGTTTCCTGTAAGGAAAAAGCTCAACGAACTTAAAGCGCCAGTTCCTCTGGTTACTTTTCGCGATACTCCTCCAGTAGCTTGATCGGTGTGGAACTCAACCGGCAAACTCAAAAGATGATTAAAGACATCGAGTGAAATGAGCTGCTTTATGCCGACTGTCACTTTAGAAAGACGTAGTCTTTAACACCTCCGAGCAAGTCAGTTCCCCAGCGCAGAGCGAAGAAAAGTAACACCAAGAAAACGAGATGACGTACATCAACCGGGCTTGTCGCATGCTCGGCCAGAGCGTCTACCATTTCCTTTATGACGTAAGGGTTAGCGACAGAAAGAAGTCTTCCCGCCACGATCAATACGAGCGAGATTACAATCCGCCACTTAAATTGCAACAGGTAAGGCACGATCATGTATAAGTAGGATCGCTTTTTTGTCGAGGTGTTTTTAATATCCATAATTAAATTGTAATCAGGCTAGCACAAAAGCATCGCCTAGCGCTAGTTCTAAGAAAAGTAAATACTTACTTTCACCATAATCATACTGGTTTAATGATTTTTATTACTATTCCGCTCGCCACCGCTTTAGTAATTTAGAGAGCAGGAGAGAAACCGCAAATATAACTACCGACAACGCCAAAAAACGCGGATCGAAAGTATCGAAAGAAAGTCCATTTGCGCTGAAGTGCTCGAGGTCGAGTGCGGCGCCGAGTGCAACGAAAGTAGTAAGACCAGGAATAATACCAATAAGCGTAGCGGTGAAATAAGACGACCACTTTATCTTAAGAATACCTGAACCGTAATTAGTAAGATCAAACGGTACATAGAAAAGCCTCATAAAGAGCACGGTTCCAAACGGACGCGAACGTAAAGCTTCGACCCAATTGCCAATAACAGAATCTTCAAGCTTAATATCATGGCCGAAAAAACGACCAATCCAATAAGCGAAGTTAGCCGAAGCGTTCTCACCAATGATGGTATAAAGCACGCCCCACCAAAAGCCAAAGAGTGTACCTGAAAGAGCTGTCAGTAACGTGGCCGGGAAAAGAATCAGAGGCCGAATTGCGTAAAGCAACATATAAGTGAGCGGACCCCAAACTGTGCTGGTGAAGAAATCGACTAGACTCAAAAGGACGTCAGAATATGAAAGCTCATTCTCAATGCGATAGTGTTGGAAAGAGTAAATAAGCGCAACCCAGAAGACAAGCGCAATCACTTTTGGCGCATGACGCTTGAAAGCACGTTTGAGATCTGACTTTAAATCTCCCGTCTGACGCGCGAAGAATTGATCGCCGGCTTTCTTTACAATCAGTGAATACGTCGGGTAAGCGTAAATAAGCGAGCGAAGTTTCCACATTGAAATCTTCTGATCAATAGCTAGCGTAAAGAGCGCGAGCGTTTCGCCAGCAGCCGGACCGATAATATGAGCGCCGAGGACAGCTCCGCTCAAACGCCTAACAATTACAATAAGCAGCCCTGAAGTGTCGTTGTCGGTTTTGGCTCGATCGTTTCGCATAAAAGGAACTTCAATGCGCATCACACGCTCTTCACCGAATTTAGAAACAGCCTCAGACCAAGACAAACCAACCTGAGCAACTTCAGGCAAAGTGTAAGTAACCTTCGGCACAGCCTTGCGCTTGTTTACCCTAAGCAAACCATGCGAAACAACTCTGGCTACAACTTGCCGCGCAGTGTCGTCGGCGGTGTGAGTAAACTTCAACATCTGCGAAACATCGCCGACAGCGTAAACATATTTGTTGCTCGTGCGATATTGACTGTCGATCATCACGCAGTGTTTGTCGGCTTCAATACCAGCTTTTTCCAAACCTTTTGGCAGATTAGGAACTCGACCAATTGCCATTAGAACTTTATCAAACGGCACAGAAAAGGTGTCCGTTATTTCTTCACCTTCTTTACGGTCGAAAATAGCTTCGTTATTTTCAACCTTTTGAATGAAAGCATTTAGCTCAATTCTTATTCCGAGCTCTTCAAATTGCTGGCGCAAAATTGGCCTAATCGCAGAATCTTCCAAGCGTGCAAATTCAGCTTCGATGGCAGTAATAGTAACCTTGCTCCCAAGCATAGCGAGTGCTTGCCCCATCTCAAGACCGATCGGTCCAGCTCCAATAATAAGCGTTTTTTCAGGAATTGCTTCTAGCTTAAAAATGTTTTGGTTGGTAAGAACTGTACTTTCTTCAATCCCTTGCACAGCCATCATGCGTGGGCTTGAACCGGTTGCAATGATAGCTGTCTTGTAACTATACGAATTTTCACCAACACGCACATTACATGGTGCAGTAAACTCTGCCTCGCCCATCACAACCGTTATGCCAATCTTTTCAAAGGCGGCCGGAGTTTCTTCTTTCAAGATTTCGTCGATCTTATCTCGGACGTATGAAAACGCTGCTTTGCGGTAAGAGTCGGTTTGAGTGTTTGTGCCAGCAATCTGAGTTGCTTTGCGATAAGCTTTAGCGTGATACAAAAGAGCTTTACTTGGAATGCATCCAGAGTTCGTGCATTCACCGCCAATATGCTCGCGCTCAACCAGTAACACACTTTTGCCAACTTTAGCAAAACCAACAGCGGCGGTAAGCCCACCCGAACCCGCTCCAATTACCACTACGTCGTACATTGTTTTCATAAATTACTCTACTTGATTTTATCGTCTTCTAATTTTATTTAACTTCTCACTCCCTAACACCAAACGGCACAACTCTTTGCTTGCGCGCCACCCGTGCTGAGTTTTTTTGGCAGAGTTTACAAATTGTAGTGTTTTGTTCTGACATGATTATGGATTAATGATAGTAAGCGTGTCTGTGTGCTGCACAGCTACGCTAAACCACATTTCAAAATAGAAAGGAAAAATGTTTCCTTCATTATCTGTAATGCCTACTTCCCCATTCTCTAAAACAAGCAGCTTGTAAGCAACATCATCTTTTTCTATTTCTGCGCTGCCGGCTTCACGTAAAGCAAGCCACGGCGCGGCAAAGGTTTCTCCATCAACGCGGAATACCACCATAATGGCTTTGGGGTCGAAAGTTCTGTCGACGTTACTTGGCTCGAAAGCGAAACGATTATTACTTTCGTAACCAGCGTATGGATTACTTCCGTAATCGCGCACATAAGAAGTATCTTCACTTAAAACCAATGCATCTGGATAAGCCTCGCGCACTTCACCAAGCGTGAGATGTTGGAATGATTCAAGCGCAAGCTCAGCTGGATGGAATGATCCGGCCAAAGTTTTACCTGTGCTTTGTTGCCAGAGATTTTCTGTTTCTCTGTCATACATGATCATATTGCTTTCAAGCAAACTTCCGCTTACACCAAAAGTACTAACCGTGCCGTTTGGCAAAGTACGATTAAAAACAATCGCGCTACCACAAAGCGGACAAAACGTAATCGCAACTGGCGTACCTTCGAATTCATCGTTTACAATTTCATGCCAAGTAAGAATGTTGTACGGATATACCTTAGTAACATTCTCGCCGACGAGCACTATCGCCTGCACGCTGTCAGGACGATCGAAGTCACTAAGCGGCACGAAGCTTGGCTCATCAATAGCTGGAATACCGTCTTTGGGCGGACCACCGGAAATAGCACTTTCAAGCCTAGCGTCAGCTCGGCTGAAATCAGTTTCAGGAAAATTTAACGCCAGAGCTTCTGGCACAGCAATACTTTCTCCAGAAATAGACGAATCATTTTTCTCTTCTGTTTCACTTAACAACTGCTGCTCAAAATCAAGCACACCATCTAAGTAACCTTGATCAAGCACCCAAGTTTCAAGCTTCTTGTCGAAACCAGTCACAATAAAAAGACCGACAATTAAAAACAAAGCGCCGATTCCACGCTTCACCCAGCCATTGCTATTAGCAACAAACTGCAGCTTGCTCGTAAGCCCTTGGCCCAAAACAGCGATCAGAGATAAGACCATTACTAGACCAGCAATATAAGCCAGCAAGTAAACCGTTCCCAAAAGAAAGCTCGCCGGCAAAACAGTTGCAAGAATAACAAAGTAAGTCGGACTACAAGATGAGAAAACCGGACCAAGTGCAGCGCCAATCATCACATCACCCCAAATACTTTTCTTTTGGTAACCTTCGCCAACTAGCTTGTTCGCCCCAACGCCAGCCTTAGCTGTGAAAGGAACAATTTCCCAAAGCTTAGGAAAAATCAAAACCAGCCCAAAAAGAACCAAGATGCCGCCTGAGATATATCCCCACACGTATTGTGGTATGGCGATAAAAGCGGTCGAGGCTTTAAGCAAATAAGTGAACAAAAGAATCGACAGCGCCAGCGAACCGATCACAATAAAAGGCGTCGCCTTACTGCGCGATCCAACACTGCTCCCGATCACAACCGGCAGAAGCGGAAGAATACACGGAGCCAGAACAGTAAGTGCGCCAGCGATGAATGATACAAACAGTAGTGTCATAAGCTAAATAGTAGCTAGCACTCCCTTAAGAGTAGAAGGATGAGTAATCTTGCTTTCAGCTACACCATTGTCACCAATCTCAATTAGAGAGTGCTGAGTAGTTACGCCGTACTTCCGCTTTAGATCAGTAGACGTATCGTAGTCAATCTTAAAGATCGCTACATTAGAAGGAATACTGCCCGCATTAGCGGTAATATCGTTATCAAGCGATCGACAGCTCGGACACCAAGTGGCGTGAAAAAAAAGAATTTTATGCTCAGCGTCACTCTCGGCAAATTTATCTGCACTGTAAGTTTCGTAAGTGCCGGCAGTATTTACTTCTGCGACAACTGGTTTTGGTGCAGGTTTTGGAACAGTTTCAGTCACTACTGCTTTAGCCTCTTTTGTCTCAGTCATTCCAGCTTCGACTGGAGCAGTTTCTTCGGCAATAACAGCAGCAGTTTCAGTATTCATTTCGGTTTCAATAACTTCTTCGGTTCCGATTTGAACTTCAGTTTCTTGCGTAATGGCAACAGGTGCCTCAGCTTCATTGGTCACAAAATAACCAACCACGAAAATAAGAATAAGGACTCCGACAACAATTGATGCATTTTTCATACTTAATGATATTTATGAAATAAGTTTAATAAGTGCTTTTACCTTCGGATGGCCTGCCAGCGGCTTGTAGCAAATGGTTTGTCCCATTCGCTCACTCTCGACCAGTCCAGACATCTCCAAAATACGTAAGTGCTGTGAAGTAGCGGACATCGAAATGCCAACAATTTTGGAAAGATCGCTTACGCAAAGTTCTTTGGCTTCAAGCAGAGTCTTCATCATGCGATAGCGATTCCAGTCTCCCAGAATCCGAAACGCTTCGCACAAAGCCAGCTCTTCCTGAGAAGGTGTGACTTTCTTTTGAACGATCTTAATTTGTGATTCTGTTAACATTATTTATTATTTGCGTAATTGCTTAAATACTAACATATAAATTATTTCACTAGCCAGAGAAATAATTTATTATCTGTGCTTAAGTCCAATACTAATCAAGTAACTTAACCGTGACTATGGCCGTGAGAATGCGAATGACCGTGTTTTGGTTTGTAGTCTTTAAGATAAAGCACTGCGAGCAAGGTAACAATTGGCACAGCCAATATCAGTCCAATACTTCCTACTATGGCACGAACTATTTCGGTGGCAAATAACTCTGTATTGATAGACATACTCAAGCTCGACGAAGCGGTATAAAAATGAAGCAGTAGCGGCAAAGAAGCTCCAGCGTAAGCAAGCACCAAAGTATTTACTAATGCGCCAACATGCTCTCGCCCTACCCGCAAAGCCTTACGGTAAACATCCGTTCTGGTGAGAGCTGAATTACTATTAAACAACTCAGTAACTACAGCAGCCTGAGTTACCGCAATATCATCAAGCACACCCAACACTCCGATGATCATTGCGCCAAGCAAAAGAGCCGTGAAATCGAGCGTCCCGCGCGTGTTGAAATTAAGGTAAGTAGAAGCTTCAGAAGCAAAACCAGACAAATCAGTCAGATGCACCGAAAATATCGCAAACAAACTCGTCAAGAAAACCGCAATCATAGTGCCGCCATAAGCAACCGCTGACTCCTTATTAAACCCGTGCGTAAAGAAGATCGCGGCAAACAAAATCACAGATGCAACCAACACACTAATGAGAACAGGATTTAAGCCACCTAAAATCCCCGGCATAAGAATATAGAAAATTGCAAAAAAACTTCCTGCCAAAGCAAGGAGCGAACGAACTCCTTGCCAACCACCAAAAAGAATAACAGCAAAAACAAACACTCCAACCAAAAATAGCAATGAGCCCTTTCGGTCAACATTTATAATTCCATAATCCTCCGTGCCGTCGATATACTCATTGTGCAAGAAGTAAAACTTGTCACCCGCTTTTAGCTCAAGGTAATCATTCTCTATCGTTATAGTCTCTCCTTCTTTCGGACCGTCGAGCACTTCGGCTGTTATCGTTTGGAAAGAATGTTCCGTATCAGTGCCAGGAATTACCCTCACCTCATCACCAAGAACTTCGACCACTTGCCCGTGCCAAACGCCTTGGTTTTCGTTAAACACTTGCTGAGCTAAGCTAACCTGCGGAAGCAACAAAATGACAAAAGCTGTAAGTGACAATAAGATTGATATTCTTTTCATAAAATAAATACTATTTAGACATAATAACAAACATTACTTATTCTGTATTTATAGCTACCTCTAATAAAAATACACACATTTTAACTTCCTCTTATATCACTGCATTAAGTAAAATACTAACCGTACAGACGTTATAATAAATGCATGAAAAATAAATTATTACTTATCACTCTCTTGGTACTTATCGCAGTCGGAACATTTCACAACAAGAAGGAATTACCAGCGCAAGTTAGCTACGAAAGTCCAGTTTATCAAACAAACTCTGAGGACCTGCACTTTTTAAAAGACATTACTTATGTCGATGCAGAAGGTGTCAGAACTTCAGAACAAGAGATTTTTGATGAGATATTTAGAATGATTGATGAAGCAAACGAATACATTCTGATCGACCTGTTTCTCTACAATGACTTTACCGGCACAGAAGCCTCTTCTTACCGCGAGCTCTCTAGCGAGCTGACAGAAAAAATACTACAAAAGAAAAAAGACTTTCCTAGCATAACAATTCAGATAATCACTGATCCTGTTAATGAACTCTATGGCGGAATGATCTCAAGCCAGCTTGAAAAAATTCGATCGTCCGGAATTCCAGTAACCGTCACAGACCTGCGTCCTTTACGCGACAGCAATCCTATTTATAGTGCTTTTTGGCGAACTGGTTTTCAGTGGTTTGGCAACAGCACTAAAGAAGGCTGGCTTCCAAATCCGCTCGACGAAGAAAGTCCTAAATTAGGAATTCGCACTTATCTTAAAATACTAAACTACAAAGCCAATCATCGAAAAGTGGTTCTAGCTGATTAC
The DNA here is from genome assembly GCA_018608435.1 of Patescibacteria group bacterium. Taxonomy (GTDB): domain Bacteria; phylum Patescibacteriota; class Minisyncoccia; order Phycocordibacterales; family UBA918; genus OLB19. Next base: position 31,447 of record JABAZV010000016.1, read on the forward strand.
GAGAAAGACGATGGAACTGTTGGTTTATCTACTCTCATTACTTCAGCCAACCCACATGACGGATCAAGCATGCACAGCAATATCGCCATCCGTGCTGACAAAGGCGTCTGGCAAGACATAATGAAAACTGAATCTGCGGTTGTAGAATTCTCTGGCGGTGAATTTATCTATCCAGACGAAACATTACTGCAGCAAATAGTCGAGGATTCTGAAGGAAATCTTAAAACCCAAATTTTAACCGAAGGAAAAATTAAAGAGAGAGCAATAAAAGAAATAGATTCCACAAAAGCAAGTGACACAATCGACATGGCTATGTTTTACATTAGCGATCGAGACATTGTAAAAGCTTTGGAGCAAGCAGACCAAAGAGGTGTGCAAAGCCGGCTATTATTTGACCCAAACAAAGACGCCTTTGGAAGAGAGAAAAACGGCATGCCAAATCGACAAGTAGCAAATGAGTTAATCAAAAACTCGAGCGGTAACACAATAGTCCGCTGGTGCGACACGCACGGCGAACAATGCCACAGCAAACTGCTCTTAATTACAAAAGAAAATGAAACTATCATGCTTCAAGGTTCAGGCAATTTCACCAAGCGTAATCTCCATGACTATAACCTAGAAACCAATATCATAGTAAGTGGTAATTCTGACGAACAAATTTTCTTGGATGTAAGTAATTTTTTCAAAACACAGTGGAATAATGAAGAAGGCAAATTTTATTCAGCACCTTACGAAACTTACCAGGACGAAAGCATTTACAAAACTTATGTTTATATGATAAAAGAATTTACAGGGTTAAGCAGGTGGTAAAAATTAAGAAAAAATAGACTGATTTTAAACTTAATATCAGCCGTAAATTATTGATTTGACGTAAAACGACATCGAAATTTACTAGACAATCAATTTTTTGGCGGCATTGGGAAAAACGCACTTGTGCGTTTTTTGTATTCTTCAAATTTTGGATTGCCCGCAAACTTTTCTTCCAGCATCGGTATACCAGACACTTTAAGAATAAGGTACGTAATAGCAAACGGACTAACCAGAACAAGATAGCTTAAAGGTAAAGTTACTAGCATAAGACAAATCCCCCACCACATCGTCACTTCGCCAAAATAATTTGGATGACGAGTATACTTCCACAGCCCGCTTTTAAGAACATCGCCTGGCTCAGGTTTGCCTTTTATAAAGGAATCAAGCTGCCAATCGCCAATCACTTCAAACACATACCCAACAACCCAGACAATTATTCCAAGTATAAAAAATGTTCCTACAGCTAAATTTTCTCCATAAACACTTGTGTGCACGAAAGGATATCCAACCACTATCATCAAAAAACCTTGCAGCAAATAAACTTGAAAATAACTGCGCAAATAAAACCAAGAACCCCAAGAATCGCGCCACACTTTGTAGCGATAATCTTCAGATTTTTTAATGTTTCGCAAAAAAATACGACCAGTTAGCCTAAAACCCCAGAGGCCAGCAAGTGTGGTGATTATCAAAGTCTCAGTTGTTTGTGGTCCGTTCAAGTATCCAACTAGCGCTACGATAAATATTCCTGTACCCCAAGCGACATCTGCAACATCGTTGCGCTTAATTATGACAGACAAAACAAATAGCAAGGAAACAAAAGTGCCTATGACAGCAGCTGTAGTTATTAAGTTTTCTAAAATCATGCTCACAGGACAAATGTCTTAGCGAGATAGTAACTCACTGCAGCCACGCTTCCAGTAAGCACTGTACCCCAAGCAACATCAACAATAGTCACCAAAACAGGCCAGTCTTTCAAAGTCGCAAGATTGGTAAAGTCATAAGTTGCATAAGCAAAAAAACCAAACAAAGCGCCAAGCATGACTGCCTTACCAAAAGAATCCGACTGCAAAGCTGGGTATACAGCAAATATAATTATTCCTACTATGTATAAAAGATAGAAGATAATCGCCGCTGTCCAATTAACAGGACCGAGCAAAAAACCAATTTGAGATTTATAAAATTTACTTGCCACTAAGCCGAGCCAAACCATATCAATAAAGAAGAAGGCTGGAATAGTTAGCAAATATATATAGATAAGTTGAATCGTACTCATAAATAATCACTAGTTTAAATAAGTAATAGCTATACGCAGTATAGCAGCAAACCAGAACTGCCAAAACATACTGACTTGGCAAAGATTGATTTACAACCAAGCAATCGCTCAGCCACCGCAAGTAAGGGCATACTTTATTCAGCATTATTAGCAACCCTCAAACTATTTCCACTGGCAGTCTTGCCAGTCAGTAAACATATGAAAGAGCAAACCGGTGGCTATAACTTGAATATAGAAGTTTGGTACAAAGAGCAATAAAAAATAAAAACAAATCACCGGATAACTATGTAGTGGATGAAAGCCAATACTGCATCTATCAGAGTCAAACATCGGCTTTGCTAGCAAATGATCTATGTCGACCAGCATGGTCGCAATCATAATTACCCACGCCATTTGCCACTGTTCGTTGAAAAATACCCAAGCAAGAATTACCGGAGCAAGGAAATGTAAACTATAGTGAGTAATGGTTCTGAGTTTTAACACATCTGTATTTTATCAATACAAACCATGCAAAGCCAGCATAAAACTGACTTTAACTAAATAATTATAAGTCAGAAGGAACGCTGCACATTAGTGTAAGTCCTGTCTCTTCATCGTACGCTCTTTTTATTTCACCCGAGAAAGTTATAACATGCAGCTCCCCTGCGCCTGAAATTTGCATGGAGAATATATGACCTCCAATAACCGACAAATCTCTTTTTCCAAAAGTGCCATGGAGATGAACAACAGTTTCGCCATCTTCTTTTACCCCGACGTTTCCATTTAAGCTTAAGATTTCCAAGTCTTCGTTTATATTGTGTCGCTCGTATTCTTTTGTCTCAATATTATAGTAAGCGATTTCTAACGAACTGGCTGCCCCGAGACCTGATATATGCGCTGCCTTAATATTGTTTTGCACTAAATACTCTCTGAGAGCAGACATGACCTCCTCTCCTTTCTTAAAAGAGAAAGTATAAAAGTTATTTTCTTTGTGAATTATTTCCATGATTAACAATTATAACAAAAGTTACAATCTGTGTAGATGTCGTATGATTAAAACTTAGATTTATCTTTACTCGACATGACCTTCATCAACATGAAAATCATATTCATCTTCTTCATGTTTGTCGTGATCATCATGATCTTCTTCTCCATACTCAACGTGCTCAGCTTCGTATTCATGCTCATGACCGTGTCCGTACTGAGAGTGCGCCAAATCTATAATTAGCGACATTCCAATAAAACCAACAAGGATCGCCAAAGTTGCGTACCAAATATTTACATAGGTTTTCAAGTTGCCGTGAATTCGCGGTAGCATGTCGCTCGCGCCCAAGAACAAAAGTGCACCGGCAGCCAAACCTGTGAGCACCCACACCCACTCGCCTCCTTCATTTGACACAAACAACGTGAGAGCAGTACCAACCACTACAGCTGATGATGAAAGTAAGTTACGCATCGCAGCTTGCCACCTTGTATATCCAGCACGAATAAACACACCAAACTCCACAATCTCTTGCGGAATCTCATGCAGCGCAAGACCAATAGCTGTTGCAATTCCCACAGAAGGATCGATTAAAAATGCTCCGCCGAGAATAATACCGTCAGCCAGATTATGAAACGCGTCACCTACAAGCAACAGTCCCGCTGAAGTTTTACGGTCGCACTCCTGATCACCAAGAGCGTGAAATCGTTTGTGTAGAAACTGCGCAAATACATAAAAAGCGATGAAGCCAACTGCCACAGCTACCCCGCCCCACTTGGGCGCAGCGGCGAGTGTTTCTGGTATCAGTTCAAGCAATACTAAACTTAAGAACATGCCAACCGCCACCGGTATGACAAACCGCTCGATACCCACCAAGCCTTTGTGACCTCCAAAAACGAACGCGCCAGTAAGTGACACAGCAGCCACAGCACAAGCTGTAAGCAAAGCTTCAATAAACATAGAGAATGGTTAAATGTATAAACGCAAATTATTTGCAATTGCGAGTATAACAAAGTTTTGCTACAATGCAAATCACTTGCACTAATGGAATGGTGCGAAAAACATTCTGTTGGTCACTATTTTATTATCGCAAAAGTTATGAACATTAAACTCACCAAAAAACGCCAAGCCATACTCGACCTGTTAAAGTCACACCACAGCACCATGAGTGCGGCTGACATACACACGACCCTCCAAGAGATGGACCTCGTTACTATCTACCGCACCCTTGATCTATTCACCAAAGAAAAAATAATTAAACAATTTCACCTAGCAGGAGGACAGGCACAATACGAATACCAGTCAGAGCCACACCACCACGCTGTGTGTGTCACCTGCGAAAAAGTATTGCACTTCAAAGCTCCTGACGAAAAACTAAAGAAGCTACTCGGTATTACTGACTTTGAAGTCGACGAGATAGAAGTAACTGTCAAAGGTACGTGTACTAAGCACGAAGTTATCAAATCACAAAAATAAACGCAACTAATAACTAAACTATATGCAAAACAAAAAAATAATCCCTGTACTAGTGGTAATCGTAGTTATAGCTGTCGCGTATTTTCTTATATCACAAAATGAAGTAGTTGCACCCAACGAAACAGATGTGGTGGTGGCTGAAGAAATTGATGAAAATGTAAATGAGGGGAAAAATGAACCAATAACACCAATTGATAAAGCAAGTATAGAAGCACTAGATCCGCCTCCGATTCCAGATCAAATCGGAAATAATATCATCATCGGCATGACAACCGCCGAGGCAGAAGCTTATGCAGCAGCCAAAAACATCACGTTCCGTATTGGATTAATCGATAGTGAGTTCCTTCCACTGACCGCTGAATATCTTCCTGGTCGTATAACAGCCGAGATGAACGATGGTGTAGTGACTGACTTCTCAGTGGAGTAGCAGCTATAAATCTATAAATTAACACACCGCTTAGTTCATCGAAGCGGTGTGTTAATTTATTCTTCTTTCCTTGTCTGCAATCCAACGGCATGCCGTCTAATCAAAATTGGGCTAAGTAACACTGTTAATACACTCAGAACCACGAGCGACGTTAACAAAGTTTGGTCAATCAATCCTAAATTAAAAACCACGAAAGCAGTTGCCAGAGTGGTAGACAGCTGAGGCAGCGACGTGGCAGCAAAAAAATTAGACTCCAGTTTATCAAACCCAACTAATCGTGCCGCAAAATACCCACTGAGATACTTTGAACAAACAAGCGCAAATACTAAAGCTGTCATCGTAAGCAGTACACTGCCAATATTTGTAAATACACCTAGGTCAGTCTGCAATCCGACCACCACAAAAAATACCGGAATAAATATGCCGTAGCTAATAGTCTTTATCTTATCTTTCAAAACCTTACTCTTAATAGAATCAGCCAAAACTAATCCCGAGAAGAAACCAGCTACGATCGGATGCAAACCAAGCAACTCAAATGCAATCACCGTCCCGATCAAGATCAAAAAAGTCGAACGGAATTCCAGCTGGAACAAGTCCGGGGATTTTTTAGTAACGCTGACCACCCATTCGCGTAACTTAGGAATACCTAATCGCATTGCAATCAAAACTCCAAGTAGCACTGGGTAAAACACATACAGAGGCACCTCAGTTACAGGATCAACATTTTGTAGCAACAAAGAAAGCAGTACCAAACTGGTAATATCCTGCAAAACAGTTGTCACAATAACCGACTGTCCAAGCTTAGTCCGCAGCATACCAGACACCTCAAGAGTAGGTATCACAACCGCAATCGATGAAGACACAAATATAATCCCCACAATCAATGCGGTGATAGGCTCATAGCCCAAAGCGTACACTACCGCACCACCAACCAAAAACGGCACAAAGCCATTTATAAAAGACAGTAACAGTAAGTTGGTTCTGTATTCTTTAAATTGTGAAAACTTAGTTTCGAGCCCAGCCATGAACATAAGGAAAACCAAACCAATCTGTCCCATGAAGTCTATCGTTGGATTGAGCGATATAACATCAAGAAAACTAGGACCAACAATTATCCCACCGATAATAAGCATAACAGCCCACGGAATGTGAGTTCGGATAGAAAGCATCGAGAAAAAAACTCCCGAAAACACAATCAAGAAAAAAGGATAAAAATCTTCCATTACGTTTAGTATACCTGTTATTGATCTATAAATATCACACAGCAGTATATTTTTGTGATAAATGAATCTTTTGTTACAACTTTTATTCTAGCTCTCGACTCAAGAAATCCATTGTCCTTTGCCAAGCCAACTGAGCAGCTTCTTCGTTGTAGGCTTCTTCGTTATCTTCATTGGCAAAAGCATGACCTGCATTGGGATAAATGAAAACTGAATGATCGCCTTCTAATGTCTGCAACTTTGCTTCAAACTGATTAACATCATCAACTGCAATTGACCGATCTTCTTCACCAAAGTGACCGAGGATATCAGCCCGCATCATAGACAGATCGTCTTCTAGAGAAAATCTTCCATAGTACATAACCGATGCGTCGATACCCATATTGTTGGCAGCCATGTTGTAAGCCCATTGTCCACCGAAGCACCATCCAACTGACGCTAGTCGATCTTCATCAACATTCTCAAGCTCAGCCAAATAAGCCCGAGCTGCAGCTAAGTTTGCAAACGCAGTTTCGGTATTTTCTCGCACTCCCCCTGCCAGAGCTCCCGCCTCATTTGGAGTAACTGCTACTTCACCATCATATAAATCAACCGCCAGAGCAACGTAGCCTTGCTCAGCAAAATCATCGGCCAAATCCTTTATGTTTTCATTAAGCCCCCACCATTCGTGAACTAAAATAAGCGCCGGAAAAGGTCCACCTCCCACCGGAGTTGCCAAATAACCTGACACCTCACCATGATAAGCAACCATCTCTGACTCAACCTCAGCCACAGCATCAGGAACAGCAGTTGTTATACTGTCTACATTCTCGGCTAGGTTATTTTCTGCTCCATCAAACTGACTAGAAATAATCCAATATCCCAATCCTACCAAAATTAGTAGTATAATAATTTTTTTCATATGACTTTATTGTAACAAGCTGTACATTTATTTACAGCTTATCAACCACTTCATGTGTAACCAGAATCATGAGATACTGAAACACCTTTATGCTTCACAAAACCCTCAAAACTTATTTTGGCTATGATCAGTTCCGCCCATTGCAGGAAGAGATTGTCACGCGTGTCCTTGAGAAAGAAGACTGCTTAGTACTAATGCCAACCGGTGGCGGTAAGTCGCTTTGTTTCCAGCTCCCTACCTTGATGCAAAATGGACTTACAATCGTGATCTCCCCGCTTATTTCGCTCATGAAAGATCAGGTCGATGCGCTCAGGGCCAATGGTGTAAATGCCGCCTACCTCAACAGCACTTTAACCCAAGACGAAAAAGTGCAAATCCTGCGCGACGTCCAGAGCGGAACAACCAAGTTGCTCTACATTGCTCCCGAAAGACTAGGCGTCCCGCAGTTTGCAGAGCTGCTGCACAAACTTCCTGTCAGTTTGTTTGCTATCGACGAGGCACATTGCATTTCAGAATGGGGACACGACTTCAGGCCAGACTACCGCAACCTCAATCAGTTGCGCACAAACTTCCCTTCGATTCCAATCATCGCACTCACCGCCACCGCCACGCAAAAAGTCCGCGAAGACATCGTCAAACAACTCAAACTACCAGCACCACACATATTCACTTCAAGCTTCAACCGCGAAAACCTGAGCTACGAAGTATTACCAAAAAAGGAATCCTTTGGCACCATCCTCGCGCTTATCGAGCTGCATCCACAAGAAAGTGTCATAATCTACTGCTTCTCCCGCAAAGACACCGAGACGCTAGCGCAAAAACTAAACGAGCAAGGCCACAACGCCGGCACCTACCACGCAGGACTAAGCGCAGACCAAAGGCGTGAGAACCAGGACAAATTCATCCGCGACGAAATCCATATCATGGTTGCAACTATTGCCTTTGGTATGGGCATCGACAAGCCCGACGTACGTCTCGTCATCCACCACAGTCTCCCCAAATCAATCGAGGGCTATTATCAAGAAACCGGCCGTGCTGGGCGCGATGGCTTACCCGCTCGTTGCGTTCTGCTGTTCTCAGTAGCAGACAAATTTAAACAAGACTTCTTCATCAGCCAAATCAGTGACGCCGAAGAAAAAGCGCAAGCGCAAAACAACCTCGACCAAACCCTCGACTACGGGCGACTCAATTCTTGCCGGCGCAAATTCCTTTTGGAATATTTCAACGAAGAATATCCAAAGCACAACTGTGCCAATTGCGACCAGTGCGTAGAATTTGAAGAATTAGTGCCAGTCAAAAACAAAGCCGCTTCCAAAGCAGCCACCTCAGGCTACTCATACCTGGCCGAACGTGATGGTCTAATCGACAGTGACAGCGAGTACGACTCTGACCTCTTCGACATCTTAAAACAACTCCGCATGCGCGAATCCAAACGCCTCAAAGTCGCTCCGTACATTGTCTTTGGCGACAAAACTCTGCGCGGGATGTGTGTAAGCAAACCAACCACCAAAGCTGAGTTTCTAAGGATCAATGGCGTTGGAGAAAAGAAACTAAAGAAATTCGGCGAGAAGTTTATGGAAGCGATAAGAGAGCACGAAGGGTAAGCCAACAAAGACTCTGCGCTATCAGTTGTGACATGGTACGATTGTTGTATTATCTTTGATATAAACAAACTTAATTAATTATTACTTTTAAATTATGAAGTCAATCAAACTATCTCAAACTCCCTTAATACTTTTCGGCACCTGCTTAGCACTTTTGTCAGTCTTTGCACTAGCAGCTCTACCTCAACCAGCCTCAGCCCTCAGCTGCCTCAACCCGATCGAAATGATCCCTCTCTACGCAACTGACGACTCATACACAGTAGCTGTCATAGAAGCTGTTTCAATCGAAACCGAAGGCGACATGCACGATCAAGAAGTTATAGCGCAAGAAGTATTCAAAGGTGAACTAAGTACAAACGCAACAGTAAGTTTTGCTTATGATGAAACTTGGAGCTACCTATGTGCTGGTACGCCAGCTGAAGCAGGAAGCAAAGCGCTGTACGTAATACGAGACAACCAAGTTGTTCAAGTGTTTACACCAGACTCTGAATTTTCTCAAACGCTATCTACAGAAATTGAAGTTCCAATTTACAAACCAGTTGATAAGCCGGTTATGGAACCCGAGACTCCAAGCCAAACAGAAATTGATGAAGAAGAGAGAAAAGGTCTCATGAAGCAAATCATTGTTTTACTGCAAAAACTCGTAATTCTGCTCAGCGGATCAATTGAAGAAATTAAAGTAGCAGAGCCGCTGGAAAGCTATGTCGGAATGACCACTATCGAAGCAGTAGCCTACGCTGATAGTAAGGATGAATTATTCAGAGTAGTAGAAATAGATGGCGTGCCGCAAGCAGTAACTGAAGATTACCGAATCGGCCGCATCAACGCCGCTGTTGAAAACAATGTTGTAACTTCATACACCGTCGAAGGTCAAGAAACTGAAGATACTCTCGAATACATCGGACTCACCGCAACCGAAGCAGAAGATCTAGCCGAGGCTAATGACGTAATGTTTAGAGTCGGTATGATCGACGACGAACCACTCCTGGTCACCATGGACTACGTTCCAGGCCGCATCACCGCCACAATCAAAAACGATATTGTGGTTGACTATACGGTTGAAGGAGGAGATGTGTAAACATTCTTCGCACAAGTTAAACAAAACCTCGAGATCATATCTCGAGGTTTTGTTTTTATATTTAAAATTTATACTAGGTAGATAATGTCTAGCCTAGCATTGAAAAGGTGAAGTTTTCTTGCGACACACCAAATACCCTGATTTACTTGTGCTGTGGTTGCTATTTTTGGATATTTACGGTATTTTCGATTTAAATCTGATCTTTGAAACATTGACCATGGAGTTTTACAATGAACACAATCATAGAAAAAGTACTCATTGATTATTTGCACTTATGCCGAAACCCCTTACGTGGGAAGGCCGCTTTAACGGAAGAATTTTTTGCTCTATTGCAACTGCCTAAAGTTATACAAGTGATGGTCACTCGAGATAGTAAACTTTTAATCGTAGACACAACCGACATTCACATTCAAGATGATGATACTGGTATCTGGCACAATCTTGGCGGCTACTCAATCTTCATTGAACGCATTAATCTTGGTCTTCCTCCAGTTTGGAAAGTAAAATTCTTCTTCCTAAAAAACGAGGACGATACGACTGAAAATGAGGCAGACCAAGTAAATGATTATATCATTCATCCCCATATCACCCTCGATGATGACGAAGACGGTGAAATAAATGGTCGATTATGTATTAGTCAAGGAGGTTTTCCGATTGACCAATCAATTAGAAGTGGTGATCTAGCAACAGCTGTATCATTATTACTTGAAATTTTAGGCACGTATCATAAAGATGTTCCGTACCGTCCATTGAGTGCGTGGCCAACTGTCTGCATTAATGAGAAGGCATCATGATTAAAACAATAAACATCATTGGCTGTGGCGCCATGGGAAGCCATATCGCCACCTCGATAATCCGTGATTTTAGCTGGGGAGGCAGACTAGTACTTATTGACTTCGATAACTACGAACCAAAAAACCTGGCCAACCAGGCCATCGCACGTTCAGCAATCTCCAAACCAAAAGTGCACGGCCTGAAACATGAGCTACTGCGCATTAATAACAAAGCCTTAATTAACTGTATCAATCGTAAAGTGGACGGTAACAAATACATCAAGGAGGCACTGAGCGGACTAGTGGTTGTGTGCGTAGACTCGATGCAGGTTCGCTATGAAATCATGCACCACTTACTGCAAGCAAACCGTCGTGTGCAGTATGTGGTTGAAACGAGAGCTGACGCTGGGGCTGGTGTATCACACGCCTTTAATCCCAACAACAAAAACCAGTGCGACTGTTGGTGGCTATACTGGCATTCAGATAATGCTGCTTGGGATCGTCTTGGGTGCAATCAGAGCAGTCCGATTCATAGCGCAATTCTCCACACCACTGCCTTGGCGAGTAGTCAGATTAGAGCACTACTCTATGAAGAATCTGGTAATTTTAGCATTGCTGAAAACCGGTTGTGGATGGATTTCGATTTACGACAGCAAGGCTTCGAGAACTGGCCGCTTGACAAGCCTAGGTAAAATCACATACATTGTATATTGGTCAGCATGGTGCTGCCCGCCAACAACAAAGGAGTTCACTATGTCGCTCGTACTCGAACGTAAGAAAGCTCAAGCTACAACAGCTAGTGCATCCGCTGTTACTCAAGGCATAATTGCCGGCCTCACTGGCAGCACCACAACTACCAAAAACACTGTTGGTTCCAACAATACTTACCAACAACCTACACAGCGCACCTTTGTAGGACCAAGTCACGGTCCTCGCCTCGGCTAACCATAGTCAACGTTCTTCTGTTCTTCAACTGACCCGGCCCGAACACTAACACTGTTCGGGCCTTTTTAATTTTGTACATTACAGCGACATGGTGAACCAAACGAAAAGTTTTCATCAGGAAGTTTGGTCGCTGACCTTTTTCTTTAATCCTCATGTTAAATAACTACAAAAAACCAAGATCAGTTCCTCAAGCTCTTGAATGATCTTATTTCTATGAACCAAACACTTCTCCTTTGAAAATTTCGCAACGTTCCGATATACTCCAAGCATGAAAAAACAAACACTTTTATTTTGGGACTTGATGGCAAAAAAATATTCTAAGTCACCAATCGCAAACGAGGCTGCGTATCAGACGAAGCTAGCCAAGACCAGAGAATACCTTCACGCCGAGGCAAAAGTTTTTGAATTCGGATGCGGGACTGGTTCGACTGCAATTACACATGCACCACTGGTAAAGCACATTCTAGCAACTGACGGTTCAGTCGAGATGATCAAAATTGCTAAAGACAAAGCTGACGCAGCACAATTGCAAAACATCACCTTCGAAGCGAAAACCATTGATGCGTTTACTCCAGAGAAAGAAACCTATGACGTCGTCATGGGAATGAGCATCCTGCATCTCATTAAAAACAAAGAAGAAGTGTTTACCAAAGTACACGACATGTTAAAACCAGACGGAGTCTTTATCTCTAGTACTGCGTGCTTGGGCAATACATCAATACTTATTACCCTTCTGTCCAAAGTCAGTTGGATGATTGGTATCACCTTAGATCCCTTCACTCCAGAAGAATTAAAAGCCAGTCTGGTTAATGCAGGATTTAAAATTGAGCATGATTGGTTGCCAGATGAAGACGGAATAAAAGTAGTATTTATAATCGCAAAGAAAGTTAACTAAAGATATATGAAATTTTTAAAGAAATTCTACAGCTGGGAGAAGGAGCAAACTAAGAAACCGGAAACCATGTTAGCTGTTGGGATTTCTGTCGGTGTGGTGCTAGGAATAGGAATGGATAACATTGGAGCAGGCATAGCGATAGGCGTAGCAATCGGTGTCGGCATGTACACCACAAGCAAAAAGGCTGCTGATAAAGAGAGGAGCAAAGACGTACATGAGCCAGAAAATCGGGAGGGTGATGAAGATCAGTAGAACTAGACCGCAAGAATAAACCATAAGGACAATGCACCCAGCGTTTGAATGGGTTTATTGCGGCGGAGTAAAACAAAAAGAGCCAGGACTATTGTCCCAGCTCTAAGCCCTGTCACACGGAGCGAGTTATTTTGACGCCACGAGTTACAACTCGAAACGGCACCAGCGCAATTAGCGCCAGAGAAAACTTCACTCCCCAATCGGCCACAGCCATAGACACCCATAACGGCGCTACTGCACCAACACCAAGCAATGGAATCATTTCATTAGCCCACGACACATCATTGCTCGACTCGACAAACACTAGCATGGCTGAAAAAGCTATAGTGAAGAACAATACTGTGTCGACAGTCGATCCGATCAAACTAGACAATAGCGGCGCCTTCCACCACCTCCTTTGACGCAGTTGGTCAAAAATGGCAACGTCCAATAACTGAGCAGATAGAAATGCAATCCCAGACCCTGCCGCAATACGAAAAGTAACCAGCGGACCAAACTCGCCCACGATCTGTGTCCCAACAAAGGAACAACTCACGCCAACAAGGAAACCGGCAAATACTACCCGACGTGCAGCAGCAGCGCCGTACAGGCGGTTCATAATGTCGGTTATAAGGAACGCTATTGGGTACGTAAACGCACCCCACGTCAGCCAGTTACCAAACAAGAACTGCACCAAAATATTAGACACAAACACAACTGTCGCCATGAGCAATACGCCAACTGTCATACCTTTTGAAAAATGCATTGAAATACCCCTTTCTTGCACTAGTTTAAAATATCAATCTGACGTCAGTAAACTACAGTGACAAAAATATGCAAGCAATTTGAACGCTAAACTTAACAATAAGCAAAAAGAGTCACCGATAATAAAATCAATGACCTTGTTTTCGTTAGAGAGGATAAAAAGATCTAAAAGTAAGCATCTCTGCTGGCGAAAATTGTTGCGCACTTAAATGGGCAGACGCGCAAAAAAGAAGCTCTGAGCTAGTGCCTAAAACTTTTGCGTAAGTTTGTTGCTGCATAATACAATTTTATGTGTTAACTTTTACATAGAAGTAAGATTGTCAGCAGAAGCAACCAAAAGGGTGATGGAAATGGGACAAGAACTTGTTGTTGTAAAAAAGAGTACATCCGATATATTATTTCAAGCTAAATCTTTGATGCTACAGTATGAAAGAAAATATTCTAGTAATAAGGATCGTATACAATCTAAAGTCGGCTGGTTAATTGCCATTGGTGACATATTCACAACCAGCAATGATTTACCGCCAATAAGAAATGATCTTAGCGCTGCTGGATACAAACGTGAGCTAGACATGTTTAAAAAAGAAATATACGTTTACATCTGCGCTTCCGCCGAGACACCAGAAGAAGTCGATTATATAGTTTCACAGATATATACATGGGTGACAAACTTTATTACCACATCTGCCGAGATTCCACACCTAAAGCGTATAAATAAAACAAACAAAATCTAAATTCATTTTCTACCCATAATGAGCACATTTTACCTCGACAGCAAACACGCTGGCGAGGTATTTTATATTCTGCATACACATACTATTTTTCACCAACTGCACATGTAAGTATTATAAAAAATGATTACTAAAACTTATTCTTCACATAAAGCCCAGCCGTAACAACAATCAAACCTCCAGCCAAAATCGCAAATACACTTGCACCTCCGCTTAAGTTTGCAGCAATCACGCCAACACTTGCCCAAACCAACACCCCGCCGTACCAAGCGCTGTAGCCCGTTCTCTTGAAGTGATAAAGGGTAAAGGCTGCTATACAAGCAAACAAAAAACTATTGTTGACATAATTAATCATCTCACTAGTAACTACCAACTGATCATTAAGTAACGCCTGAATATTTAACCAACTAGCAATGCCAGTCCACGCGGCGTACGGAAATAAAATTTCTTTAGACAGCAAGGTCTGTTTACCATTTACTCCATCACCAGCTCTTACCACGTAAGTAAAAGCAATCGCCATTATGAATAGTACAGGAATAGTAAACCAGATTGTCCAATCGGTCATACCCGCAAAATAGAGCCAGGCCAAAGAACCAACAAAACCAACCAGTGCAGGCATTCTGGTTGCAGCAAGAACAGGATTATCGTTCTTAGGAATAACTTGGTACACGGCGTAAACAAACGACAACAAGTAAATCAATCCCCAAATACTGAAAGCCCAACCGGCTGGCTGAATGAACACAGGAAGAGCTCGGTCGGTATTTTCAAACGCACCTATATTTAGATAAGCTGCTCCGACCACCTGCAAGACAGAAGCAATTAAGACAGATATTTTTAAAAACATAGACAGACAATTAAATTAATATTAATTAAACTTACCACAAGCCTATCACCATCCACACCGCATATACAGTAGCCAAATTTTGTATAATTAATAAAGGAATCCCAATCTGGAAATACCACTTCCTAGTTTTGTGGCGAAATAGAATCATACCCAAATACACCCCAACACTCCCAAACACCGTCGCCAAGAAAAACATAAAACCTTCAGGCGCTCGCTCAGCATTTTTCCCATGCACTGCCTTACGCTTATCTCGAGCCATCAAGAAAAAAGCAAAGAGGTTTATGACGGCAAACAAAGCGATAAGCACTTGTCCAGTTGTGGTGGTGAAAAACTGCATATGACTTCAGTATAGCAGCTGGTAGTTTAACCCACTAAATTAAAGAACCTATCAAGTGTTTATTTGCAACTACACAATTAGAGAAACTAACAAGAAACACAGTGTCTTGTGCTAAAGCCTTAGCTGATCAAGATAGCTCTCGCGGGTTGAGCTATTTTGTTTTTTGCTTACTGATTTATCGTAATCTATGTAATTAGGTGCTGCAGATTTTTTCGAAGTAGTCTGCATTGAGGTTGATCAAATCTACACCAGTAGCGTCTTCCTCTATATCTCCCCAGCCTGGGTTTAGGTTGATTTCAGTAAAGTAAAACTTGTCGCTATTTTTATCGAGCATAAAATCGGCTACAAATAAATTGAATTCAAATGCCTTATAAGTTTTCACCGCTAGTTCCATAACTTTTTGTCTGTGTTCGGGTCCAGCAGCGAGCATCAAGGCGCCTTGCGCTTCATTACTTCTAAAGTCACCATCTGCTGGAGCTTTTTTATAAACATAATCAACAGCACCATCTGTAACATGTACTCGGTATTCAAAGTCATGTGGGATGAATGATTGATATAGCAGTTGCTTGTTTGGGTATAAGTTCTGTATCCGAACAAAATCTTTAGCATCTTTAACCATGTGTACTCCTTTTCCATTAGTTCCAAAATTATTTTTAACTATGAAAGGTAGCCCGAGTGATTCACTCAGTTTTAAAAAACTGGTCGGTAAAAAAACTGACGCTGGTATCTCCAGACCATGTTTTTTTGCTTGCTGTGCTTCGAAAGACTTGGAGTGAATCTGCGGGTACTTTGTATAGTTCAAATTAACCATTTTAACCGAACTCTTCTTAAGGAACTCTTCCAATAAAACAATCCGGCGCGAATTACTATTAGGGTTCAACCCGGTACGATAATAGACAACATTGTAACTAACAAGCGATTGAATTTCCTGCTGTAAAATAAAACCTTTCTCTGGCAAGTTCGATAGATCGATAATATCAACCTCGTGTCCTCGGCCTCGCAACACAGGGGCAAGTTTTTCTGTGATAGTTACGCTGTCTAATTGTGCAAGTATGGCAATGCGTAGTAATCTCATTCTAATTATTTTTTATTCTTCGCTAGCTTCAGGCACACCCTCCTTCTTTCCCTTCTTACGCGTCACATAGCTTGGTATACACGGATCAATACCAAGCAAAACTCCTCCCTTCTTCCAACAAGAGAAAAGGCCTCATGCTTTTGCCACTGTGCTTTTTTCCAAGTCTAGATTGTGTTAAAGAATTTAATTCTTTAACATTAAAGTAAAACTGGCACAAAACGCAGTGTCTCGTGCTAGCTCTAAGCTGCAGCGGATACAGCATTCAAACTCTTACTTCTTTTATTTTGTCACTTTTTTGGCCGCCACTTTCTTTACTGTCTTCTTAGCCGGAGCAGACTTTTTTGCGACTACTTTTACCATCGCCTTCTTGGCAACTTTCTTTGCTGTTTTAGTAACAGCTTTAATTTCCGGAGCTTCTATCGCTGTTTTTTCTTCTTTAAACTTTTCAGCTAGATCCTTTGGCTGACTAATGATATCTAGAATACGATTCAAACGAGATTCAATTGTTTCTAGTTGTCGTTTAACTTCGATCATCTCTTTGTTGAGGTGAGCTTGTGCTCGATCATGCCGTGGCGAACGTTCGCTACGAGGTGGTTTAGAATTTTCATTCCGATTCCCACGGTCGTTACCACGTCGCCCTTCTCCTCGGTCATTGTCAGAGTTTTTCTTAGCAAAACAATCACTACAAAATACTGATTTATCTGTAGCTGGTCGAAACGGCAATGTGCAGTCCTTGTGGCACTTTGAACACTCAGCTTTAAACAATTCAGTTTGTCGTCCTCCTGACTTATTTCCACCAAATTTGCTACCTTCTGACTTATTTCCACCTCCTCTACCACTTCTGTTTCCTCGTCCTCCACCTCCAAACTTTGAGTTTCCACCAAAGTTATTTCCTTTCTTCTTAAATCCTCCGTCTTTAAAGTTATTCATTGTTCGAACAATGCCACAAAACTCTAATATTAGCAATAGTTCGCGCTAGTTCTAACACATGAGATGTCTCGAGTTGACTTAATTTTAATGACCAGAGGTAATATAAAAATGGAAATACTCTGGTGGTGAGAAACTTAAGTGATCAAAGTAGCTTCAACTGTAATTAAAGTGCATTTATTTCAGCGTAGTTGAACAGCACTCCAAATGGTACACACCAATGCATTACATATTTATACTCCATCAAATCAACGCCTGCTGGCACTTTATAATTTATGTTCCCAGAAGTACCACGAATTTCTCCTAAATCAATAAAGTCATCTCCGGCTAAATCTTTACTCAAGTACAAATGCAAACTTGGTCCATTAATAGTTTTGAAATCCTCAAAACGAATAATCTGTCCTTCTGTCGTGTCAATTACTGTCACTGTTCCCTCTGCTGGATGTCCGGCAGTGTCCATCACTGGTGAAGACGGATTTTCTATCGTCAATTCCTCTACCGAGGCTAAAATCTTCTCGTCCATCATTACTGGTTCTTCATTGTTCATTTCTTTCATCTGCTCAGTCATTTCCTTTTGCTCGACAACAGAGAGTGACTCAAAGCCACTTGCTGTTTTGTTATCTTGAGTAGAAGAAACTGCAATTGGTATAGCATCATTAACTTCAATAGTATTAAAAAGTGGCGAAATAGCATAATACGCGACTCCAAGTACCACAGCTATTATTATTGCAATAAAAAATTTATTCATGTTGTAAGTATAACAAAAATAGCACGAAATATAGTGTGTCGTGCTAGCTCGAGAATGCGGGCAGTGTGGGACGAGATTAGAATATTTTTTCAATAGCCTCTCTATATGCAGGAAATGAAATATCGTGAGGCGCGTCTTTAACCTCTATAACTTTTACGCTCTTAGCCAACTCTTTAGTTTCCATTGCTCTGGTTTTAATTTTTGGAAACTCAGTCGCTTCTTTTTCGCCGTATAAAATAACTGTCGGAACACTAAGCTGCTTAGCCAGTTCTCTGCCGCTCCTTCTAAGACAGTCTCTCAATCTTCTAATGCCTATATATTTTTTTATCCATTCCTGCATGTCGATTAGGTCTTCACAAAAATCCGGACTAAGGGAGCATAAGTACAGCTTATCTACCTCGAGCTTCTCTGCTGAACTAAATGCTATAACCGCTCCATATGAAAATCCGAAAACATGATTCTCTTCTGTTTGATACTTACGATAAAAAACCTCAAACTGCTGAATGTAATCAGTCATAGTTCTATAATTCCAAGTAATCGGAACAAGCTTTACACAGTAGCCTTTTCTTTCAAAAAATTTCTTTAAATTTTTGTAAAAGAAT
>JABAZV010000016.1:50079-50716 GCA_018608435.1 Patescibacteria group bacterium
GTAATCAGCATCTTTTACAGACTCTTTAAATCCAGGAATTACAAACATCGTTTTCATTGCTTAAATATACCAAAAGTTCGAAAGTGTGTAACTGGTATAAAAATAAGCGTTATAATACAAGACTCATTTTTTTGGCGGACAATGTGGGACGAGATTCGAACTTTACTGATCTAAAATCTTTCCATCCTCTACCAAAATGAATTCTTCATCTGTAAGTCTGATTGTCTTTATTCCGTCAGCATTAAGAGACGACTCAATCTTTTCCAGAATAGGTCCATATTCTTCAGAGCCCCAATGCGGTAATACAGAAAAGTCTACCAATCCTAGACCTTCATAAATTGCATTCTGAACCACTGCTGGATCATCGGCACCGCTATAGTATTTAAGTGTCGAGCCAGCGACGACTGCACCAGCACTATCCCCTCCATACACAACACCTTTTTTAAGAACATTCTTTAGAATTGAGTCACATCCTGATTTGGAGAGCATGTATCTCAACATGTAAGTATCCCCCCCATTCATCCACACAACATCAAATTCCATGAGTTTTTCTTGCAACTCATCACGATTAGAAAAATTTCTTAAATCTACTTCTTCAACCGTAAAACCAAATCCTGAAAAATACTCGGTAAGCTCT
>JABAZV010000016.1:50726-51496 GCA_018608435.1 Patescibacteria group bacterium
CTACTAGTTTGTCATTTCTGTACTCTTTATCCCTATAATCTTTGGAATTTAAAATTAAGCCAAACTTAATGTCTTGAGCATCTTTACCAACAAAATTTGTAAACTTTTCAATGTCAGGAATTCGATATGACGATAGATATAATTTCATATTCCAACTATACCAAAAGTTCGGAAGTACGTAACTGGTATAAAAATGAGCCTTGTAAAACAAGACTCATTTTTTTGGCGCGGGCAGTGTGGGGAGAAATTAGAACTACTTTAAATGCGAATTCCTAATCTTTTTAGAAACCTGAACTAAGCTTATCTCCAGTTTAATTATTGCTCTGAGCTAAGCTTGATAATTTTCCGCCTTTTGCAAGTAACCAGATTGCGAAGGCCATTTCGCCCAAGACAGATGGTATTGCAACTAGCAATAGAAAGACGTCTGCATAATTTGCATAACTCGCGAGTGAAAGCGGAGCGTTATATCCTTCTTCGACTCAAAAATTTTACTAAAAATAAACAAGTGGCCCTAAGCTAACTTACAGTCCGTATTCATCCACGTGTTTAATAAGCTTTTTTCCAATCTGAGTAACTACTCCAGTAACAAGAGCGTTACCAATAAAGAAAGCTCGCGTATTATCAGACATAGGACCATTTACACCCTCTGCTGTATGCTCCTTAGGGAACATGCTCAATTGTTCTAATTCAACTGGCGTTAATCTTCTATAACGTCCACTTTCAGGAGACTGAATCACATGCTTGAAACGAGAAGGTCCACTACCACCTTC